>DASREB010000360.1:0-8841 GCA_035652275.1 Burkholderiales bacterium | reverse complement strand
GCACGCGCACTTTTTGCACACGCCGGCCTCCGTGGCGCGCTACGCGGCGCTCCTGCGCGAGCTGCCCTGGAGCGGCTCGGCGCACGCCAAGGACATCTGGACCACGCCCGAGTGGGAGAAGCGCGAGAAGCTTGCTGCGTGCGACTGGCTCGTTACTTGTACGCGCGCGAATCATGCGCATCTCGCGGCGCTCGCGCCGCCGGGGCGCGTGGCGCTCGTCTATCACGGCATTGATCTCGCGCGCTTCCCGGCGCATCGCACCGTCCGCGCGGGCGCGGACGGTACCGATGCGCGCCATCCGGTGCGCATCCTCTCGGTTGCCCGCCTGGTGGAGAAGAAAGGCACCGATTGCCTGCTTGATGCGCTCGCGTGCTTGCCGGCCGATCTGCATTGGCGCCTCATCCACGCCGGCGGCGGTCCGCTCGCTGCAAAGATGCGCCGCCGTGCACGCGCACTCGGCATCGCGTCGCGCATTACCTGGCGCGGCGCGCTGGCGCAGGATGCGCTGCTTGCCGAATATCGGGCGGCCGATCTGTTCGCGCTCGCCTGCCGCGTCGCGCGTGACGGCGATCGTGACGGCTTGCCGAACGTGCTGATGGAGGCGCAGAGCCAGGCGCTCGCCTGCGTGGCCACGCGCGTCTGCGCCATCCCGGAGCTGATCGACGACGGCAATACCGGGGTGTTGGTGAGCGAGAACGATGTGCCCGCGCTCGCCGCGGCACTTGAAGCGCTGATCCGCGATCCCGCGCGCCGGCGCGTGCTTGGCGAGGCCGGCCAGAGGCGCGTGCGTGCCGAGTTCGCGCTGCAGGCCAACTTCGAGCGGCTTGCCGCGCACTTCGGTCTCGCGCCTGCGCATGAGGATCGCGTACTACGCACCGCTTAAGTCGCCGACGCACGGCACGCCTTCCGGCGACCGGCGCGTAGCGGGACTGCTGATGGACGCCCTTGCCAGGGCAGGCCATCGCGTGCAGCTCGCATCCACCTTCCGCACGTACGACGGCGATGGCGACGAGCAGCGCCAGCGCGCGCTGCGCGCGCAGGGCGAAGCGCTGGCTGCGCAGTATGCCGACCAATGGCTCTCGATGAACGCGGCGGCGCGTCCGCAGCTCTGGTTCACCTATCACCTGTATTACAAGGCGCCCGACTATCTCGGCCCGCAGCTCAGCGAGGCGCTCGGCATTCCTTATGTGGTGGCGGAAGCCTCGTACGCCGCGAAGCGCGCCGATGGTGCCTGGGCGCTTGGTCACGAGGCGACTGCGGGCGCGATCCGCAAGGCCGCGCTCGTCGTCTCGCCCTCGCGCGACGACATTGCCGGGCTCCTGCAGCTGATCGACGAGAAGCGCATCCTTCATCTGCCGCCGTTTCTCGATCCCGCCCCATATGCCGAGGCGCGGGCAAAGCGCGCACGCCTGCGTGCCGAGCTTGCGGCCGAGCGCAGGCTCGATCCGGCAGTGCCATGGATCGCCGTGGTGGCGATGATGCGCAAGGGCGACAAGCTCGCGTCGTATCGCGTCCTCGCGGCTGCGCTTGGACAACTGGGCGGCCTTCGCTACCGCGTGCTGGTGGCAGGCGACGGTCCGGCGCGCAGCGAAGTGGAGAAGCTCTTCGATCAGCGCGCCGCGTTCTTCGGCGCGCTGGGGCAGCAACGCATCGCCGAGCTCCTTGCTGCATGCGATCTCTACGCCTGGCCGGCGGTGAACGAGGCCTACGGCATGGCGCTCCTCGAGGCGCAGGCCGCCGGCGTGCCGGTCGTCGCCGCCGCCACCCGCGGTGTGCCGGACATCGTGCGGCACGGCCAAACGGGTACGCTCGTGCCCTATGGCGATGAGGCGGCCTTCGCCGCCGCGATGCGCGAGCTCCTCGGCGATGCCGAGCGCCGCACCGCGCTCGGGCGCGAGGCGGCGCGGCATGTCGCCGCGGAGCGCAGCCTCGACGCTGCCGCCGCGCGCCTGCACGCCGCGCTCGCTTCGCTGTAGATGACGCTCGTCGCGCTGCTGCGCCACGGCGATACTGCCTGGAGCGGCGAGGGACGCATTCAGGGACGGCGCGATGTGCCGCTGTCGGCGGCGGGGCGGGCGGCACTCGCCGGGTTCCGGCTCCCCGCGCAGTGCGGCGAGATGCGTGCGGTAACGAGCCCGCTATTACGCTGTACCGAGACCGCCGCGCTGATCGGCGCAGCCGACGCTCTGCGCGAAGCGCGTCTCGTTGAGATGAGTTGGGGCCGATGGGAAGGCCGCGTGCTTGCCGAGTTGCGCGACGAGCTCGGCGAGACGATGCAGGCGAATGAAGCGCGCGGCTGGGACTTTCGTCCCGCCGGTGGCGAGAGCCCGCGCGAGGTGCTCGTGCGGGTGCAGGACTGGCTGCGCGATTGCGACTGCCCGACGCTCGCGGTCACGCATCGCGGCGTGATTCGCGCGCTCTTCGCCGCCGCCACCGGCTGGGATATGCGCGGCGCACCACCGGCGAAGCTCGACTGGCGCGCGGTCCACCTTTTCCGCGTCGCGAGCGACGGCGAAGCGGTGGTCGAGGCGCTCAACCTGCGATGAAGATTTTCTTCTATGTCCAGCACCTCCTCGGCATCGGCCACCTGAAACGCGCGGCGACGCTGGCACAGGCGCTGCGCGCCGCCGGTTTCCAGGTGGTGCTCGTCAGCGGCGGCATGCCGGTGAACGGCATTGCAGTAGACGTGCAGCTTGCGCCCGCGAGCGCGGCCGACATGACGTTCAGGACGCTGCTCGATGAGAACGGCCGCCCGGTGGAGGAGGCATGGAAGCGCGCGCGGGCGGCGGCGCTTCTGGATGTCTGGCGCGCGGTGCGCGCCGAGGTGCTGCTCATCGAGCTCTTCCCGTTCGGCCGGCGGCAGATGCGCTTCGAGCTGATGCCGCTCCTCGAGGACGCGCGCCGCCTGACGCCGCGGCCGCTCATCGTGTGCTCGGTGCGAGACCTCCTGCAGCCGCGCCCGGACCGCGAGCAGGAGACGGCCGCGCTGGCGCTGCGCTTCTTCGATCGAATTCTCGTCCACGGCGATCCGCGGCTGGCGAGCTTCGAGCGCACGTTCGGCGCGGCGGCAGCCCTCGAGGGCCGGCTCCATTACACGGGCTATGTGGTCGCGCCGGCCGGCGTCCCGGCGGCCGCGGGCAGCGAGGTGCTGGTGTCGGCGGGCGGCGGCGCGGTCGGCAGGCGGCTCCTCGAGACCGCGATGGCGGCGCGCGAGCAGACGCTGCTGCGCGGCAGCACGTGGCGTCTTCTCGCCGGCATCAATTGCAGCGAGGGCGAGTTCCGCGCGCTGGCGCGGCAGGCGAAGCCTGGAATCGTGCTCGAGCGCAGCCGCGCTGACTTCCAGCAGCTGCTTGCAAGCTGCGCACTGTCGGTTAGCCAGGCGGGCTACAACACGGTCGCCGAGACGCTGCAGGCGCGCGTGCGCACAGTGCTGGTTCCATTCGCTGCCGGCGGCGAAAGCGAGCAGTCGTTGCGCGCGCAATTGCTCGCCGAGCGCGGCGCGGCGGTGGTGGTTCAGGAGTCATCGCTCACGCCGCAGGCGCTGGCGCATGCGCTCAACCGCGCCGCGCGCGCACCTCGCCCGGCGGCGGATCTAGTCGATCTGCGCGGCGCCGAGCGCAGCGCGGAATTGCTCACCGAATGGGTTTCGTAAACCCGCCGAACAATGCGCACTGGCGGGCGCTTGACGAAGCGCTTGCGCGCTGGCGCGACACCGGGCGCACGCCCGAATTCTGGTGGCGTGACGATGACGCGACGGCGCCGACGCCGGCCTTACGCCATTTGATAACGCTGAGCAACGCGTGCGGCGTACCGGTGGCGCTCGCGGTCGTGCCGCTCGGCGCGGTGCCGGAGCTCTTCGCGGCGCACGAGGCGGTCGTGCTGATGCACGGCACGGATCATCGCAATCGCGCAGCCCCGGGCGAAAAGAAGACTGAGTTTCCCGGCGCCGAGCCGGAAGACCAAGCCATCGCACGGCTCGCGCGAGCGCGCGAGCGGCTCGCCAGCCTCGCCGGCCCGCGGTTTCGCCCCGTGCTGGTGCCGCCATGGAATCGTTTCAAACAGACGCTGATTGGGCGGCTGCCGGCCGCCGGACTGCATGGCTTAAGCGCTTACGGACCGCGTGCTGCAACGCACGCTGCGCCTCGCGTTGCACAAGTCAATACGCACGTCGACATCATCGATTGGCACGGCGGCCGCGGCTTCGTCGGCGACGAGGCTGCGCTGCGCGCCATCGTTCAGCACCTGAGCAGGCAGAGCGACGAGCCGGCCGGCGTCCTGACGCACCATGCGGTGCACGATCGGCCGGCATGGGACTTTCTCGAGCAGCTTTACGAGCGCACGCGCCGCGGCGGCGCACGCTGGGTGGATGCGGCCGAGCTTTTCCCTGCGTCGGCCTGAGAGCGCCCCTTATACTTTGGTCAGCCTTCTCTGGGGGAGGAAGTGGCTGACCTGCTTACCATCCGGGACCTGAGGGTCTATCTCGACGTCGACGCCGGCACGGTGAAGGCGGTCGATGGTGCGTCATTTCGCGTGCCGGAGGGCGGCACGCTCGCGCTGGTCGGCGAATCGGGTTCCGGCAAGTCGGTGCTGGCGCAGGCCATCATGGGAATCCTGCCGCGCATCGCCCACATCGAATCGGGCGAGATCCTGTTCCGCGATCCCAAGGCGCCGGGCACGGTAGTCGATCTTTCACGGCTCGATGCGCTCGGCGCTCGCATGCAGCACATCCGCGGCGAGCGCATCGCAATCATCTTCCAGGAGCCGATGACGGCGCTCTCGCCGCTGCACACCATCGGCGACCAGGTGGGCGAGACACTGGCGCTGCACCGCGCCGGAATCGGCGGCGCCGAACGGCGCGACGCCGTGATCGAGACTTTGCGATTGGTCGGCTTTCCCGACCCGGTGAAAGCCGAGCGCACCTATCCCTTCGAGCTCTCCGGCGGCCTGCGCCAGCGCGCGATGATCGCGATGGCGCTGATCTGCCGGCCGGCGCTGCTCATCGCCGACGAGCCGACGACCGCGCTCGACGTCACGATCCAGGCGCAGATCCTCCAGCTCATCGGCTCGCTTCAGCGCGAGCTGCGCATGGCGGTGCTGCTCATCACGCACGACCTCGGCGTCGTCGCCAACATGGCGGCAGAAGTCGTCGTGATGTATCGCGGGCGCGTCATGGAGGCGGGCCGCGTCGAGGAGATTTTCCGCAATCCGCACCATCCATACCTGCAGGCGCTGATGCGCGCGGTGCCGCGCTTCAACATGCAACCCGGCGAGCGATTGACGCCGATCCGCGAAGTGCTGGTCACCGACGAGCACCTGATCGCCACGCGTGAGAACTACACGCCGCCGCCCGAGGGCACGCTGCTCGAGGTCCAGCATCTCACCAAGCGCTACGGCCTGCGCAAGCGTGCGTTCTCTCCCCGAGGAGAAGAGGAAGACATCGTCGCGGTCGATGACGTGAGCTTCACCGTGGCGAGCGGCGAATGCCTCGGCCTCGTCGGCGAGTCGGGCTGCGGCAAGACCACCACCGCGCGCATGATCCTGCGCTCGGTGACGCCGGATGCCGGCTCGGTGACCTATTACGATCGTGCGGTGCCGAAGGACGTGCTGGCGTTGAAAGGCGCGGAGCTCTTCGCCTATCGGCGCAAGGTGCAGTTCGTATTCCAGGACCCGTTCAGCTCGCTCAACCCGCGCATGACGGCGTACGACATCGTGAGCGAGCCGCTCGTGATCCACGAAATCGGCGACGCGGACGAGCGTTTCCAGCGCGTGAAGGAAATGATGGCGCTGGTCGGCCTCGACCTGCGTTTTCTGCGACGCTATCCGCACAGCTTTTCCGGCGGACAGCGCCAGCGCATCGGCATCGCGCGCGCGCTCGCGCTCGGGCCGGAGCTGCTGCTCCTCGATGAGCCGGTGTCGGCGCTCGATGTCTCGGTGCAGGCGCAGGTGCTGAACCTGCTCCTCGATTTGCGCAAGGCGCTGAACCTCACCTACATCTTCATCTCGCACAACCTGGCGGTCGTGAACTATCTCGCCGACCGCATCGCGGTGATGTGCGCCGGCAGGCTGGTCGAGCTCGCGCCGGCGGCGGCGCTGTTCCGCAACCCGCAGCATCCCTATACAAAAGCGCTGCTCGCCGCGGTGCCGGACCCGGATCTCGGGCGCAAGCTCGATTTCGACGCGCTGATGCAGGGCAAGGCCTCGGATCCGGCGGCCTGGTCGAGCGAGTTCCGCATCGCCAACGGCTCGGCGCCCGGCATGGTGCAAGTGGCGAACGACCATCTGGTGCGCTGCCGCGCATGAGCATGCAGAGGCAAAACAAAAAATGGGGTCTGTTCTGGCTTTGGGCCCTTCTTTTGTTCGCCGGCGCCGCGCGCGCCTATATCGAGCCGCCGTCGCTCGCCGAGGAAGTGCGCACCGGCAAGCTGCCGCCGGTCGACAAGCGCCTGCCGCAGCAGCCGCTCGTCATGGCGCTCACCGAGCCTGGCCGCCATGGCGGGACGCTCAATACGCTCGCCGGACGCTCGCGCGACACGCGTCTCTTCACGATATACGGCTACGCGCGCCTGGTCGGCTATGACCGCAATCTCAACATCGTGCCCGACATCCTCGAGTCGCTCGAGGTCCAGGAGGGGCGCATCTTCACGCTGCACCTGCGCAAGGGACATCGCTGGTCCGACGGGCAGCCGTTCACGGCGGAGGACTTTCGCTACTACTGGGAAGACGTCGCCAACAACCGTGAGTTGAGTCCGTCCGGTCCGCCGCGCGACATGCTGGCCGACAACCAGCCGCCGAAGTTCGAAGTGCTGGACGAGACCACCGTGCGCTACACCTGGGCGAAGCCCAACCCGCAGTTCCTGCCGCGACTCGCCGGCGCGTCACCGCTTTTCATCTTCCGGCCGGCGCACTATCTCAAGCAGTTCCACAAGAAGTACAACCCGAAGGTGGCGAAGGCCGAGGCGGACGGCACCGCCAAGCGGCGCTGGGCGGCGGTGCATAACCGCATGGACAACCTCTATGAAAGCGACAACCCCGACCTGCCGACGCTGCAGCCCTGGCACAACACCACGCGCCCGCCGGCCGATCGCTTTGTGGCGCTGAGGAACCCGTATTTCCACCGTGTCGATAACCGCGGTCGCCAGCTGCCCTACATCGATCGCTTCGTGCTGGCGATCGCGGATGCCAAGCTGATCCCGGCAAAGACGGGCGCGGGCGACGCCGACCTGCAGGCGCGTGACTTGAACTTCAACAATTACACGTTCCTCAAGCAGGGCGAGAAGCAGAACGGCTATCGCACGCTGCTCTGGCGCCCCGGGCGCGGCTCGCATGTCGCGCTCTTTCCGAACCTGAATGCGAACGATCCGGTATGGCGCGAGCTGCTGCGCGACGTGCGCTTCCGGCGCGCGCTGTCGCTCGCCATCGATCGTTCGCTCGTCAACCAGGTGCTGTACTTCGGCCTGGCGGCGGAGTCGAACAACACGGTGCTGGAAGCGAGTCCGCTCTATCGGCCCGAATACCGCACCGACTGGGCACGCTACGATCGCAAAGCCGCGAATCGCCTGCTCGACGAGATCGGCCTGAAGCGCGGCGCCGACGGCGTGAGGAAGCTGCCCGACGGGCGGCCCCTCGAGATCATCGTCGAGACCGCCGGCGAGAGCACCGAGCAGACCGACGTGCTCGAGCTCGTCCGCGAGACCTGGCGCGAGGTCGGCATCAAGCTCTTCAGCAAGCCCTCGCAGCGCGAGGCGTTCCGCAACCGCGTCTTCGCCGGTGAAACCATCATGTCGGTTTGGAGCGGGCTCGAGAACGGCCTGCCGACGCCCGATACCGCGCCCGACGAGCTCGCGCCCACCAGCCAGCTGCAACTGCAATGGCCGAAGTTCGGCCAGTACTACGAGACCGGCGGCAAGGCGGGCGAGCCGCCCGACATGCCGGCGGTGAAGCTGCTCGCCTCGCTTTACCGCGACTGGACGGCGGCACCGACGAGCGCGCAGCGCGAGGCGATCTGGCACGAGATGCTGAAGATCCACGCCGAGGAGCAGTTCGTGATCGGCATCGTCAATGGCGTGCCGCAGCCGGTGGTGGCGCGCGACCGGCTGATGAACGTGCCGGCGCACGGCTTCTACAACTGGGACCCGGGCGCTTTCTTCGGCATCTATCACCCGGACACGTTCTGGTATCGCTGATGCTGCGCTACACGATCCATCGCCTGCTGATCATGATTCCGACCCTGCTCGTGATCAGCTTCATCACCTTTGCCATCATCAAGCTGCCGCCGGGGGACTTCCTCTCCAACCAGATCGCCGAGCTGCAGAGCCAGGGCGACAAGGCGGCGCTCGAGAAGGTCGACTTCCTGCGCAAGCAGTACGGCTTGGACAAGCCGTTCATCGAGCAGTACGCCGTCTGGGTAGGACTGTGGCCCGCCGAGGGCGGCTTCTCGGGCTTGCTGCAAGGAGATCTGGGCTGGTCCTTCGAGCACGACATGGCGGTGAGGGACGTGGTGGGCGATCGCCTGTTCCTCTCGTTCATCCTCAACTTCTCGGTGATCCTGTTCACCTGGGCGGTCGCTTTTCCGATCGGCGTCTACGCGGCGACGCACCAGTACAGCTGGGGCGATCACGGCCTCACGTTCCTCGGCTACATCGGGTTGGCGACGCCGAACTTCCTGCTCGCGCTGGTCCTCATGTATTTCGCCAACGTGCAGTTCGGCCTTTCGATCGGCGGCATCATGGCGCCGGAGTACCTCGGCGAGCCCTGGAGCTGGGGCAAGGCGCGCTCGGTGCTCGAGCACCTCTGGATCCCGGTGATCGTCATCGGCACCTCGGGCACCGCGGCGATGATCCG
>DASREB010000359.1:0-5480 GCA_035652275.1 Burkholderiales bacterium | reverse complement strand
AGCGGCTTCTCCGCGCACTCATCGACGACCAGCAGCTTCTCCGCTACAGCCGCCACATCCTCCTCCCGGAAATCGGGATCGAGGGGCAGGAGAAGCTGCGCGCCGCCAAGGCGCTCGTCATCGGCGCCGGCGGGCTCGGTTGTCCTGCCTCGCTATACCTCGCCGCAGCCGGCATCGGCCGCCTGACGCTCGCCGACTCCGACACGGTCGATCTCACCAACCTGCAGCGCCAGATCCTTTACCGCACCGAATCGGTCGGCGCGCAGAAGGCGTTCGCCGCGCGCAGCGCCTTGCGCGCGATGAATCCCGATGTCGAGCTCGTAGCGCTCGCCACGCGCGTTTCGGCCGAAGAGCTGGACGAACTCGCTCGCGAAGCGCACATCGTGCTCGATTGCACCGATAACTTCGCGACGCGCCACGCGGTGAACCGCGCGTGCGTTGCGCACCATAAGCCGCTCGTCTCCGGTGCGGCGATCCGCTTCGACGCACAGGTCATGGTGTTCGATCGCCGCCAGGCGAATGCCGCGTGCTACGCGTGCCTCTTCCCCGAGGATGCCGAGGTCGAGGAAGTGCAGTGCTCGCAGATGGGCGTCTTTGCGCCGCTCACCGGCATGGTCGGCACGATCCAGGCGATGGAAGCGCTGAAGCTCCTCGTCGGCACGGGCGAGTCGCTGAGCGGCCGGCTGCTGCTCGTCGACGCCCTGGCGGCCGACTGGCGCACGGTCAAGGTCAACAAGGATCCGGCTTGCCGCGTCTGCGGCGGAAAATAGGGACCGTCCCTTCTTCTAGGTGAGCAGGTATTTGCGCTGCGCGGAGAAGCTCTCCGTGGGCTTCCTGGCGAAGCCGCTCTTGCCGAACTGGTGCATGCAGCCGAGCGCGTAGCGCAGGATGGCGTTGGCGCGCGCGGCGGCCTCGCCGTCCTCCGCGGTGCGCAGCGACTGCTTGAGCGTCGCCTCGAAGCGGTCGAAGAACTGGTTCATGCGCGCCTGCAGTCGCTCATGCTCGCCCACCAGCGCATCGCCCGTCATGACGCGCACCATGCCGGGATTCTTTTCCGCGAAGGCGAGCAGCATTTCGATCAATTGCTCGCACTGCTTGCGGCCATCGGCCTCGTCCTGGGTAATGCGGTTGGCAAGGCTGAACACCGAGCTCTCGATGAACTCGATCAGGCCCTCGTACATCTGCGCCTTGGAGGCGAAGTGGCGATAGAGCGCGGCTTCCGAGACGCCGAGCGATTCGGCGAGGGCGGCGGTGGTAATGCGTTCCCATTTTGGCGCCTCCAGCATCTGTGCAAGCGCCTTCAAAATCTCGAGCTTGCGTTCGCCTTTGGCTCGGGGCATGGGATGGAAACCGGGGGGGCTGAAATTCTAAGCCGACCCCGTTCTGAAAACCAAGCGGGGCAGCTCGACGACCGATCGCACGCGCAAGTCAACGAACGGCACGCGGCGGTGCTCGCGCGACACCCAGACGGTCGACATGCCCAGCCGGTGCGCCGCGCGCAGATTCTCGAGCGCATCGTCCACGAACGCGCAGCGATGAGCGTCGAGCCGGTGCTTGCGCAGCAGGAAGTGGAAGCCGTGCAGCGCGGGCTTGCCGCGATAGCGCGCGTCCTCGATGGTGTAGACGCCGTCGAAGGCGCGCGCGAGCCCCATGATGCGCAGCACCTCCTCCACATAGTGGCGCGGGGCGTTCGAGAAGACGAGCTTCACCCCGCCCAGGCGCCGCAGCGCGTGCTTCAGCGCGTTCTCATGCACCACCATGTCGGCGAGCTCCGGGAAGACGTGCGTCTCGCGCAGGAAGTGGCGCGGATCAGCGCCATGGTGGCGCATCAGCCCGTTCAGGGTGGTGCCGTAGGTGCGCCAGAAGCGCGTGCGGATCTCATCCGCGCCGGCAGCATCGACCCCGAAATAGCGGCGCAAATACGCGTTGATCTGCTCGTGCATCGCCGGGAAGATGCGCGCGCGCGCATCGTGCAGCGTGTTGTCCAGATCGAAGATCCACACCCGCCGCGATGGCTGAATTCGGGCGAGCCTCACGGCCCAACTGCTGGCGACGGTCCGCGCACTACTTGCTGCGAATGAGCGTGCCGACTCCCTGGTCGGTCAGCACTTCGAGGAGCAGCGCGTGCGGCACGCGGCCGTCGATGATGTGCACGCTCTTCACGCCGTTCCTCGCCGCGTCGAGCGCCGAGCCGATCTTCGGCAGCATGCCGCCCGAGATCACGCCCTTGTGCACGAGATCGTCGATCTTCTTCGGCGTGAGCCCGGTGAGGAGCTTGCCCTGCTTGTCGAGCACGCCCGGCGTGTTGGTGAGCGCCACGAGCTTCTCCGCCTGCAGGATCTCGGCGAGCTTGCCCGCGACCAGATCGGCATTGATGTTGTAGGTGGTGCCGTCCGCGCCGGTGCCGATCGGCGCGACCACGGGGATGAAGCCGCCCGCTTCCAGCGCCTGGATCACCGACGGATCGATCGACTCGATCTCACCGACCTGGCCGAGATCGACATGACCGTTTTCTTTGGACGGCAAAAGCATCTTGCGAGCGCGGATGAAGGCGCCATCCTGGCCGGTGAGGCCGACCGCCTTGCCGCCCGCCTGGTTGATGAGCTCGACCACTTCCTTGTTCACCTGGCCGCCGAGCACCATCTCGACGACGTCCATGGTCTCGGCATCGGTGACGCGCATGCCCTGCACGAACTCGCCCTTCTTGCCCAGGCGCGCGAGGAGCTGCTCGATCTGCGGCCCGCCGCCGTGCACCACCACCGGGTTCATGCCGACGAGCTTGAGGAGCACGACGTCGTGCGCGAAGCTTTGCTTCAGCTCCTCCTCGATCATCGCGTTGCCGCCGTACTTGACGACGATGGTCCTGCCGTGGAAGCGCTGGATGTAGGGCAGCGCCTCGGCGAGCACGCGCGCCTTCTCGGCTGCCTGCGGGTTGTGGATGAAGGGCGCGTTCATGGGCTCGCCCATTCTACAAACAAAAGAAAAAAGGCGAGGGCCGAAGGCCTCGCCTTTACAGTGCTGCGGACTGCTTACTGGATCGAGATCTGCCTGCGCTGCGCAGCTTCCTTCTTCGGCAGCGTGAGCTCGAGTACCCCGTCGCGCAACTTCGCTTCGGCCTTGGTCTCGTCCACTTCCTGCGGCAGCGTGAAGCTGCGGCTGACCTTGCCGTAGAGACGCTCGCTATGCAGGACGCGCTCGTCCTTGTTCGCTTCCTTTTCCCGCTTGATCTCGGCCTCGATCGTCACCTGCGTACCGTCGATGCTGACGTGGATGTCTTCCTTCTTCACGCCCGCCAGCTCCGCGGTCACCAGATAGGCGCCGTTTTTCTCGGCGACGTCGACCTTCGCGCGCGGCAGCTGCACGCCGCCGTCGGCCCGGCCCTCGAACGCCAGCGGACGCACGAGGAAGCCCTTGAACAGATCATCGACCAGATCGTTGAACGGGTCGAACCTCTGAATACTCGCCATTAGCCATCTCCTTTTACTGTGGGGCTTATGCCCCGTGCAGCAATAGAGATAGGGCCGCGCGCCTGCATTTCAAGGGCCCGGTAGACTTTGCCGGTGAGGGACCTCGCGTGCGCCCGCTGCGGCCAGCCGTTCCGCTGTGGGGCGGACGAGGAAGCCTGCTGGTGCGAGGACCTGCCTGCGCTGCAGCCCATCGCCGGCCGCGATTGTTTGTGCCGGCAGTGCCTGGAAGCCGAGCTCAGAGAACGTAGCGCGCGAGATCCTCGTCCTTAGCGAGGTCGGCGAGCCGCGCGTCGACGTACGCGCCGTCGATCGTCATCTCGCCCGGGCCGTGCCGCCCCGCGTCGAAGGAAATCTCCTCCAGCAGCTTTTCGAGCACCGTGTACAGGCGCCGGGCGCCGATGTTCTCGGTCTTTTCGTTCACCTGGTAGGCGATCTGCGCCAGGCGCCGGATCGCTTCCGGCCTGAAGTCGAGCTTCACGCCCTCCGTCTCGAGGAGCGCCTGGTACTGCTTCACCTGGCTCGCATCGGTGGCGGTGAGGATGCGCTCGAAGTCATCGACCGACAGTGAGTCGAGTTCCACGCGGATGGGGAAACGCCCCTGCAGCTCGGGGATGAGGTCGGAGGGCTTTGCCAAATGGAATGCGCCGGAGGCGATGAAGAGGATGTGGTCGGTCTTCACCATGCCGTAACGGGTGGAAACCGTCGTGCCTTCCACCAGCGGCAGCAAATCGCGCTGCACGCCCTGCCGGGAGACGTCCGCGCCGTGCACTTCCGAGCGGCTGGTGATCTTGTCGATCTCGTCCAGGAACACGATGCCGTTCTGCTCGGCGTTCGCAAGGGCGCGGCTCTTCAGGTCGTCATCGTTCACCAGGCGCGCGGCCTCTTCCTCGGTGAGGATCTCAGTTGCCTCGCGGATCTTCATGCGCCGCAGCCGGCGGCGGCCGCCGCCGAGGTTCGACAGCATTCCTTGGATCTGCGAAGTCAGTTCCTCCATCCCCGGCGGCGCGAGGATCTCCATCTGCGGGTTGGTCGCCGCGACCTCGATGTCGATCTCCTTGTCGTCGAGCTCGCCCTCGCGCAGCTTCTTGCGGAATTTCTGGCGCGTCGCGCTCTCCTCGGCGGTGCGCTCCTGGAAGCCGACGCCGCGCGCGGTCGGCAGCAGCACATCGAGAACGCGCTCTTCTGCGGCGTCCGCCGCGCGCGTGCGCACGCGCTTCATCGCCTGCTCGCGCGTCTGCTTGACGCTGATTTCCACCAGATCCCTGACGATGGTGTCGACGTCGCGCCCGACATAGCCGACTTCCGTGAATTTCGTCGCCTCCACCTTGATGAACGGTGCATCCGCCAGTCTCGCCAGACGGCGCGCGATCTCGGTCTTGCCGACGCCGGTCGGGCCGATCATCAGGATGTTCTTCGGCGTGATCTCCTGGCGTAGCGGCTCGGCGACCTGCAGGCGGCGCCAGCGATTCCTGAGAGCGATGGCGACTGCGCGCTTCGCTCTTCCCTGCCCGACGATGTACTTGTCCAGCTCGTGGACGATTTCCTGCGGCGTCATGCCGCCACTCATTCCAGCACCTCGATGGTGCGCTGATGGTTGGTGTAGATGCAGAGGTCCGCCGCAATTGCGAGCGCCTTGTCGACGATGTCGCGCGCGCCAAGCTGCGTGTTCTGCAGGAGCGCAGCCGCCGCGCTCTGCGCATACGGCCCGCCCGAGCCGATGGCGACGATACCGAGCTCGGGCTCGAGCACATCGCCCGCGCCGGTGATGATCAGCGAATGCTCGCGATCCGCCACCGCCAGCATCGCCTCCAGCCGGCGCAGGATGCGATCGGTGCGCCAGTCTTTCGCGAGCTCGACCGCCGAGCGCATCAGGTTGCCCTGGTGCTTGTCGAGCTTTGCCTCGAAGCGCTCGAAAAGCGTAAAGGCGTCCGCGGTGCCGCCGGCGAACCCGGCGAGGATCTGGTCTTGATGCAGGCGTCGCACCTTCTTCGCCCCGCCCTTCACGATCACATT
>DASREB010000358.1:0-5629 GCA_035652275.1 Burkholderiales bacterium | reverse complement strand
TGCCGAGCGAATCCCCGACCAGGATCAGGTCCACGCCCGCCTCGGCGACCAGCCGTGCGGTCGGAAAATCGTAGGCAGTGAGCATCGCCAGGTGCTCGCCCTTTTTGCGCTTGAGCGCGAGTACGGTGGGCTTCTTCACGGACTCCATCCTAAAGTATGCAAGAGGCGTGATCTTTGCCACCGCGGTCTGCCGGCGGCCCGGCGATCCTTGCGGCGAGAGGAGACCAACCTTGAACGCCATAACGCTGCATCCGCGTCATGTCATTTCGTGCTGCTTCTCGCTTCGGTAATCGCCCTCGGTGGCGTGGCTTCGCGGCATTCGACCCTGCCGGCTCCCATTGTGCGCGAGGTGAGCGTCCAGGAAGCCCAAGCCCGCATGGCCGTTGGCGCCATCGTCATCGATGTGCGCGAGAAGGCCGTCTCGGATAGAGCGCACCTGCCCGGCGCGCTTCTCATCCCGATCGAGGTCCTCGAAGCGCGGCTCGACAAGCTGCAACTCGCGAAGAGCGCCGATATCGTGGTTTATTGCGGCGACGGCAGCACGGTCGGCCCGCGGGCGGCCAGCACGCTAAACCGAGCGGGCTACAGCAAGGCCGTCAATCTCAAGTCCGGCTTCCAGGGCTGGGCGGCAGCCGGCCTGCCGGTAGCCCGCAATTAAGAACTAACGGCGGCGCTTGCGCACGCCGCTGCGCGGCGCTTTCGCCTGCGCGGCGGCGATCTCCTCGCCGCTTCGGCCTTCGAGCTTCGGCGAGATGTTGTCGTCGATCCACTTGGCGTCCCACCACTCCACTGGCAGGACCGCCACGCCGTCGAGGTACACGCCGTAGTGAAGATGATCGCCGCCTGCGAGGCCGGTCTCGCCGGTCTTGCCGAGGATCTGGCGCTTCTCCACCTTGTCGCCGACCTTGACGTCGATCGAGCTCAGGTGGCCGTAGAGCGTGAAGAGCCCCAGGCCGTGATCGAGGATCACCGCATTACCGTAGATGCCGAGATCGGCCGCATACGCCACCACGCCGCTATTGGCGGCTTCCACCGGGTAGCGCTTGGTAACCGAGAGGTCATAGCCGAGGTGGTAGGCGCTGTCGGTCGGCTCGCCGTTGTAGGTATAGGTGCGAAAGTCGGCGAAGTTCGCCTCCACCTTCGAGTTACTGAGCTGCGCGAAGGCGCCCTGCCAAAGAATGGCCGGCGACGCCTTGCGCGTCACCGTGGCAATGGTGTCCTCGTTCACCTTGCGAAGCTGCTTGTTGACGGCGACGAACACCTCCTTCGGCGTCCCCTGGCGCGCGGCGACGTCCTGCAGCAGCGGCGCTACCTTGTTCTGCAGGAAGCTGTCCGTCAGCGCGATGGTGCTCTTGCGGTACTTCACGTTCTTCAGCTCGTAGACGAGCGGCACTTCGCGGCTGTTTCCCGCCTTGTCCGTCGCGACGAGCCGTGCTCGCGCTTCCGCCGGCGCGTTGTACGGATGCGCGAAAAGCGCCAGGTACAGATCCGGATGATCCTTCACCGGACCCTGGAAACCGGGGAAGAAGTAGCTGCCGATCTTGACGCCGCTCGTCGCGGTGTCGGCCGACGCTTTGTAGACAATCGCCCCGACACCCCCGAAGTTGACGTAGCGGTCATCCGCGACGAGCTCGAGCGTCGGCGGGGTGATGTCGATCGTCACGTCCTTCTGCAGCACTGCCTCGTTGCCGCGGAAGAAGCGCCACATCGACGCGTCGCGCGCCACGATGCGCAGCGTCGCCGGCCCTTCCTTCACGCCGGGCAGCTTGACGAGCGCGACGCTGATCTTCTTCTCCTTCACCGCGGACGCGTACTGCTCGGTGGCAAGCGCGGTCTGCGCGCCCGCCACGGTGAGCGTCACGCTGACCGATTTCAGGCCGGCGCCCGAATCGGTCACCGTGATTTCCACGGGTGCCGTGCCGATGAACGCGCCGTCCGGCGCGAGCGTGATGCGCGGCGGCGTGGTTTCGAAACGCGCGCCGAAGAAATAGACGCCGGCGCCGGCGGCGATGACGAGGAGAATGATGACTGCAATGGCGAGCGGCTTGGCGCTGCGCGGAGTTTCGGAGAGGTTCATGCGTTGCTTGTCGTTGCGTTGAGGGCCGCGCGATTGTAATCGCACTTGCGGCGCGTCCGGTCTGCGTTCCGCTCTGTGGCGATGCCATCCGACGAGCGGAGATTTTCGGGCGTCGCGTACCACGGCGACCGCTTCGGCGGCCGGGAGCATGACGCTCATCGGCCTAGCACCGATTCGCCGGCCTCAGAATGCGTGAGTTTTCGTCGGCCGCAGGCAGGCGGCCACTCCGATGAAGACGCCGATGGCCGCCACCGCGATCAGGGCCTCGACGTGCAGCATCGCCCCTGCCCCCGCGCGCGTATGGGTCCAACCGTCAACGAGCGTCATGTAGGCGATTGGCATATTGGAGAGCGAGGCAAAGACGTTGTACTTGGTCGCGGCAGCGCCGTGACCGATCGCTTCCAGTACCACGGCCGAGAACGCCGCGTAGGCGAATCCGGTGATCACCCAGTACAGCATGACGAAGGCCATGTACACCGGCTCCGTGCGCGGCGTGATGGCCATCGCAACCGCGCACAATGCCTGTGCGAGGCCGAACACCCAGTAGGCCGTCTTGCGGTCCATGCGATCGCAGAGATAGCCGCCGATCAAGCAGCCGATCGCCGACGCGATGCCGCCGAGCGCGCCGGTGACGAGCGCAACGGTGTTGGCAGACGCACGCCAGTCGTCGGCGATGGCGGCAAAGAGATTCCCGGCGGCGCCGGTGCCGATCGGCAGAAAGCAGACGAGGAGCGCAAGAAATCCGCCGCGCGTCCGCGCCACGCTCCAGAGGTCGAGCAGTACGCTCCGCACGCTGCGCGCCAGCGTCTCGCCGCGCGGCGTGGGCGGCGGCTCGGGAATCAAGGCGAGCGCAGCACAGCAAAGGAGCGAGATGACCGCCAGTGCCGCGGCCGGCAGCCATGGCTCGCCAACGTGCTGCGCGAGCCACAGGCCCGCACCGCCGCCGAGCCCCTGTCCCCCGAGGTTGCCCGCCTGGAACCAGCCGCCAGCGCGCCCTCTTTGCGCATCCGGCGTGCCGTAGGCCATCAGACTTTCGACCGACATCGCGAGGAACGTGCTCGCCGTGCTGGCCACGAGCATCGACGCGCTCAGCAACGCGAGGTTCTCGGCGCGCGGCGGAATCACGCCCGTCGCGATAAAACCAAGCGCCAGCAGCAGTGCGGCGAGCACATACCAGCGTTTGCGCGTGAGTGTCAGATCCGCGACCGGCGCCCAGAGGAACTTCCACGTCTGGGGCAAGAAGTACACCGCGACGAGACCGGCGACCCCGGCGGCCGTGACGCCCGCCTGTCCGAGCGCGTAGCCAAGCGTCACGCTGCCATAGCCGCTCAGCACGCCGAACGGAATGATGAGCGCGAGGTAGACCGCCGGATGCGCTGCGCGCGGGGCGGTCACTGCACAAGTACGATTGGCATAGCGACGTTCAAGGCTGGACCCGCGCAAAAAATCGCGAAGCGCTCGCCTGGCGTTACGAAGGACTAGAACAGGACCACGCGAGTAAAGCTGGCAAATCTAATCTGGCCGCTTTCCTGGCGGCTGACTGCCGCGAGCCGGCTGCTTTGCATCCTCCGCTGACTGCCGGGCTTCGGCGGCAGACTTCGACGACTCCTCGGCGGCGCTCGTAGCGCGATCGGCTTGCTTGCGGGCCGCTTCGGCTGCCTCCCTGGCTTGTTCGGCGAAGGCTCTGGAGTCTTCGGCCGCGCGGCGTAGCGATTCGAATTCTTGCCGCAATTGCTCGGCAATCGCCCGCAGCTTCTCCGCGGTGCGGCGGTCCGATTCATCGGCTACTCGGAGTAGCTCGGCGTCGACTCGGCCTTGCTCGGCTTGCTCGCGGCGATGGTGCGCGTCGTTCCGGCCAGACTCCGCCTCGTTACGTGTGCTCTCCGCCTGGGCACGATCTCGTTCCGTGTGGTCGGAAGCGCGTCGGTCGCCATGAGCGCTGCGTCGGTCTGCCATACGCACTCCTTGTGGTCAACGCAGTGTACGTTCTTTGCGTCAGGATGTCGGCCTCGCGCAGCGACGTTTGCGGGCTGCCGCGTCCCACGGCACTCCAAACTGATAAAAGTCTGCCTGGAAGGCTCGGGGATTGAATCTGAGCTGCCGCCGAGGCCCAGAGTATGATTTCCGCATGAACACCGAAGAGCTGAAGGAGCTGCAAGCGCCGCTGAAGGCGAAGTACCGCGAGATGCCAGACGCGGCCGTCGTCACGCTCAAGGCCGACGGCACGCTCGGTGACGGCATCACGTGTCGCGTGCAGACGGGCAAGGCGCTGACTGCGGCCGGATTGCACCCCGCCACCGGCGGCAACGGTTTCGCCGCGTGCTCGGGCGACATGCTGCTCGAAGCGCTTGTCGCCTGCGCCGGCGTCACGCTTGGCGCGGTGGCCACCGCCATTGGCGTCAAGGTGAAGGCCGGTAGCGTCCATGCCGAGGGCGACCTCGATTTTCGCGGCACGCTCGGCGTGGCGAAGGACGCGCCGGTCGGCTTCAAGACCATCCGCCTGCGCTTCGAGCTCGATACCGACGCGACGGAAGATCAGGTCGCTACGCTCCTCAAGCTGACCGAGCGCTACTGCGTCGTCGCGCAGTCGCTGCGCCAGCCGCCCGCCTTCTCGATCTCGCGACGCGCCTGAATCTCGGCACGCTCCTCGCGGAGGCTGCGCAGCGTTTCGCCGCGCGCGATGCGTTCCCGGGGATGCGCTATGGCGATTTCCTCGCCGCCGCCCGCTCAGTGCGCGACGCATTGTCTCGTGCCGGCCTCGCCGCCAACGAACCGGTGCACGTGCGCATCTCCAACCAGCCGCTCGACCTCGCCGCATACGCCGGCGTGTGGCTAGCGGGCGGCGTGGTGGTGCCGGTGCATCGCGCTTCTCCGCCGGGCGCGGTGGCGCACGTCGCCGCCAAGACGCGAGCACGCTTCGAATCGGACAGGGTTCTCCACGTCATTTCCAGCGCAGCGCCAGCGCCGCGGCCGATCCTCGAAGACGCCGCGCTCATCGTCTTCACCTCGGGCTCCTCCGGCATGCCGAAGGGCGCGGTGCTTTCGCATCGCGCGTTCGCCGGCAAGCTCGAGGCGATCCAGAGCCTGCTCTCGTTCGGCGAGAGCGACCGCACGCTGCTCGTCCTCAACATCACCTTCAGCTTCGGCATCTGGGTCGCGCTGCTCACGCTCCTGAACGGCGGCTGCCTGCTCGCGCGCGAGAAATTCGCGGCGGCGGGCTTCCTGCGAGATCTCGAGGATGAGCGCGCCACGCGCGTCGCCGTCGTGCCGACGATGATGCGGAGCCTCATCCTCGACGTTGCCGCGGCCGAGCTCGGGGCGCAGGGCCGCCGCCTCGCCGCGGCCGGCACGCTCGAGAAGGTGCTGATCGGCGGCGAGACGCTCGGCGCCGGCCTCGGCGCGACGCTGCGCGCGCTTTTTCGCCCCGCGGAGCTGATCGACATCTACGGCCTCACGGAAACGTCGACCTGCGATTTCTTCCTCATGGCGCACGAGGCCGAGCGCTACGCCGGCTGCATCGGACGGCCCTCGCCCGGGGTGCGCTTTCGTATC
>DASREB010000357.1:0-10778 GCA_035652275.1 Burkholderiales bacterium | reverse complement strand
CTGATCCTCGCTGCCGATCTGCTCGGCGCGACCGATGAGCGCTGGAAGGTGTTCAACATCGTGATCCAGACCGGCGCCATGCTGGCGGTGCTGTGGGAATATCGCGCGCGATTTTTCCGCGTCGATCTTGCGCTCTATCGCAACCTGGTGGTCGCCTTCATTCCGGCGGCGGTGCTCGGCCTCGCGTTCTCGAAATACATCAAGGCCTACCTGTTTCACGCCGAGCCCGTGGCGCTCGCCTTCATCGTCGGCGGCTTCGTCATCCTGGCGGTGGACCGCGCCGAGCGGCCGTATCGCGTGGCGAGCACGCGCGACATGACCTGGCTCGATGCGCTGAAGGTCGGCATCGCGCAGTGCTTCGCGCTGATCCCCGGCACCTCGCGCTCCGGCGCGACCATCATCGGCGGCATGCTGTTCGGGCTGTCGCGGCCCGCGGCGACCGAGTTCTCGTTCTTCCTCGCCGTGCCGACGCTGATCGCGGCCGGCGGTTATGACCTCCTCAAGAACCGCTCATTACTCTCCGCGAGCGACGCGCCGATCTTCGGCGTCGGCCTGGTGGTCGCCTTTGTCTCGGCGTTCGTCGTGATCCGCTGGCTGATCCGCTACGTCGCGACGCACGACTTCCGGCCGTTCGCCTGGTACCGCATCGGCTTCGGCCTGCTCGTGCTCTTGACGGCGTACTACGGCTGGGTGGACTGGAAGGACTGAATAAAGCTGTCGTTCCGGCGAAACGACAACACGCTCTAGCTCTGCACCCACGGCAGGCCGGCCTTGCGCCAGCCGCCGACCGAGTTGCGATGCTGCTCGGCGTCCTTGTCTCCCTCGAAGCCCTCGAGCACGTTGTAGGTCTCGCGCCAGCCGGCACGCATCGCCGCCTCGGCCGCGCCGTGCGAGCGTGCGCCGGAGCGGCAGATGAACATCACCGGCTCGTCCTTCTTCGTCAGGGCCGCGAGCTCGCCGAGGAATTCGGGATTCGGCCGGCTGCCGGGGTAGGTCTGCCACTCGATGGTCACGGCGCCGGGAATGCTGCCCACATAGAGGAGCTCGGGCTTCGTGCGTACGTCGACCAGCTTGGCGCCGCCTTTCATCAGCTCGTACGCCTCGGCGGGCAGCAGGGCGCCGGCGTAAGACAGGCTCATCTTGCGGGCTCGCTCTGCCGCCGCGCGCTTGATGTCGCTCATGGGTTGCCGCCGATTATAGGCCTGCGGCATGATTGCACTCCTCCAGTGCAAGCGATGTTTTTCTGCCCGCATCCGGTGCATCGCGCGCCGGTTAGAATGCCCGACAGCCACGCGAAGCGTTTGGCATAGATACTGCTCATTCGCCGCATCCATATCCCTACACCAACTCAGTCTCAACTCAGCGAGGAGAAGCCGCAATGGCGACCACGACGCCCGATGACGTCCTGAAGCTCATCAAAGACAAGGAGGTCAAGTTCGTCGACCTCCGGTTCACCGACACCCGCGGCAAGGAGCAGCACGTCACCGTGCCGGTGAAGTATTTCAGCAAGGACAAGTTCGAGGCGGGTCACGCCTTCGATGGCTCGTCGATCGCCGGCTGGAAAGGCATCCAGGCCTCCGACATGCTGCTGATGCCCGATGCCTCGAGCGCGCGCATGGATCCGTTCACCGATGAGCCGGTGCTCAACATCACCTGCGACGTCTACGAGCCGGTCGACGGCAAGCCCTACGACCGCGATCCGCGCACCATCGCGAAGCGCGCCGAAACCTATCTCAAGTCGAGCGGCCTCGGCGACGTCGCCTATTTCGGGCCCGAGCCCGAGTTCTTCATCTTCGACGGCGTGACCTGGTCGGTCGACATGTCGGGCTGCTTCGTCAAGATCAAGTCCGAGGAAGCGCCGTGGTCTTCGGGCATCGACTACGAGTCGGGCAACATGGGCCATCGCGCGCCGGTGAAGGGCGGCTATTTCCCGGTGGCGCCCATCGATACGCTGGGTGACATCCGCAATGCGATCTCGCTCGCGCTGGAACAGCAGGGCGTCGAGGTGGAAGTCCATCACCACGAAGTCGCGGCCGCGGGGCAGAACGAAATCGGCACGCGCTTTGCGCCGCTCGTGCAGCGTGCCGACTGGATGCAGATTCTGAAGTACACGGTGTGGAACGTCGCGCATTCGTACGGCAAGACCGCGACCTTCATGCCGAAGCCGGTCGTCGGCGACAACGGCTCGGGCATGCACGTGCATCAGTCGGTGTGGAAAGCGGGCAAGAATCTCTTCAACGGCTCGGGCTACGGCGGCCTTTCCGACTTCGCGCTCTACTACATCGGCGGCATCATCAAGCACGCGAAAGCGCTGAACGCGATCACCAACCCGGGCACTAACTCGTACAAGCGGCTCGTGCCGGGGTTCGAAGCGCCGATCAACCTCGCGTACTCGGCGCGTAACCGCTCGGCGGCCTGCCGCATTCCGTACGTGTCGAGCGCGAATGCGCGGCGCGTGGAGGTGCGCTTCCCGGATCCGACCGCCAACGCCTATCTCGCGTTCGCGGCGATGCTGATGGCCGGCCTCGATGGCGTGCAGAACAAGATCCATCCAGGGGATCCGATCGACAAGGACATGTACCACCTGCCGCCGGAGGAAGCCGCGCGCGTGCCGCACGTCTGCGCATCGCTCGAGCAGGCGCTCGACATGCTGCGCGACGACCACGCGTTCCTCACGCGCGGCGGTGTGTTCTCCGACGACTTCCTCGAGTCCTACATCGCGCTTAAGGAAGAGGAGCTGACGCGTTTCCGCATGACCACGCACCCGATCGAGTTCGAGATGTATTACGCGTCGTAATCCGAACCGGCTGTCGTGCGTTAAAGAAGGGGCGGGCAACCGCCCCTTTTTCTTTTGTTTGATAGACTTAACTCATGCTCCGCGCATCCGTGACGATCGCAGCCGCCGGCCTGCTGGCGGCGAGCGCGCACGCGCAGCAGCCGCCCGCGCCGCAGCAGCCGACGGCTACCGAGATCTTCAAGTGCAAGGGGCCGGACGGCCACTGGACGTACACCAATGACCGGCGCGAGGCCGAGAAGATGAAATGCGAAGTGGTCACGCGCCAGGTGAACGTCGCGCCGGCGCCGCCACTGCCGCAGCAGCGGCCCTCGCCCTCGGCCGGACGTAACCGGCCCGCCGACTTTCCGCGCGAGTCGGCCGCCGACCGCGCATCCGCGCGCGAGCGCCAGCGCGAGATCCTCGAGCAGGAGCTCGCCACCGAGCAGGCGGCGCTCGCCAAGGCGAAGCAGGACCTCGCGGCGCAGGAAGGCGTGCGCTCAGGCGACGAGCGCAACTACGCGCGCGTCGAAGAGCGCCTGCAGCCCTTCAAAGACACCGTCGAGACGCACGAGAAGAACATCGAAGCGCTGCGCCGCGAGCTGAACAACCTCTACAAGTAGGCGTGGCCGCGCTCCCGGGCCGATTCGCGGCCCAATTCGCCGGACTCGAGCTTCTCGCCACGGCGGTGGTCGCGCTCGACGAGGACCTCGTCGTGCGCTACGCCAACCCGGCGGCCGAGAGCCTGCTCGCCACCGCGGCGAAGAGCCTGCTCGGCCAGCCTTTCGGCCCGCTTTTCGCCGAGCGCGCCGATCTCGAGCGCGTGCTGGCGGAGGCGCTCAACACCCATTGGGATTATTCGGCGCAGAACGTCACATACCACCGGCCCGGGCTCGCGCCGCTGCCGCTCGCCTGCACCATGACGCGCATCGAGGCGCATGGCCTTGCGCTCCTCGCCGAGCTGCGGCCGATCGAGGAGCAGCTGCGCCACGCGCGCGAGGAGCGCCTGGTGTTCGAGCAGCAGGCGAACCGCGAGCTGATCCGCAATCTCGCGCACGAGATCAAGAATCCGCTCGGCGGGCTGCGCGGCTCGGCGCAGCTCCTTGAGCGAGAGCTCGAGAAGCCCGAACTGCGCGAATACACGCAGGTGATCATCGAGGAAGCCGACCGCCTGCAGCGCCTGATGGACCGCATGCTGACGCCGCATCGCGCGCCGCGCATCGAGCCGGTCGGCATCCACGAAGTCCTCGAGCGCGTGCGCAGCCTCGTCAGCGCGGAGTTCGGTGCGGATATCGAGCGCGATTACGACCCGAGCCTGCCGCCCGTGCTCGGCGATCGCGAGCAGCTGATCCAGGCGGTGCTCAACATCGCGCGCAACGCCGCGCAGGCGGGCGCCGCGCACATCGCCTTTCGCACGCGAGCATTGCGGCAGATCACCATCCTGCGGCAGCGCCATCGCCTGGCATTAGAATTGCAAGTGATCGACGACGGGCCCGGCGTACCGGCGGAGATACAGGAGCGCATCTTCAGTCCGCTGGTATCCGGGAGGGAAGGCGGCACCGGCTTGGGACTTTCGCTCGCGCAGACGTACGTCCAGTACCACCAGGGCGTCATCGAGTTCGAATCCCGCCCCGGCCGCACAACATTCAGGATTCTGCTGCCGCTCGCATGAAACCGGTCTGGATCGTCGACGACGATCGCTCCATCCGCTGGGTGATCGAGAAAGCGCTCTCCCGCGAAGGCATCGCCTTCAACTCATTCTCCTCCGCGCAGGACGCGCTCGAGGCGCTCTCCGACGGTGCGCCCGAAGTGCTGGTCTCCGATATCCGCATGCCGGGACTCTCCGGCATCGAGCTGCTGAACGCGGTGAAGAGCCGCCATCCCGCCGTGCCGGTCATCGTCATGACCGCGTACTCCGACCTGGATTCCGCGGTCGCCGCGTTCCAGGGCGGCGCCTACGAGTATCTGCCCAAGCCTTTCGATATCGACCAGGCCGTCGAGCTCATCCGGCGCGCGCTCGACGAGAGCCGGCGCGAGTCCGAGGCGATCGAGGCGCCGGCCGGCACGCCGGAGATCCTCGGCCAGGCGCCCGCGATGCAGGAAGTGTTTCGCGCCATCGGCCGGTTGTCGCAATCGAGCGCGACGGTGCTGATCACCGGCGAGTCGGGCACCGGCAAGGAGCTGGTGGCTCGCGCCTTGCACCGTCATAGCGCGCGCTCGCCGAAGCCGTTCATCGCCATCAACACCGCGGCGATGCCCAAGGATTTGCTGGAATCGGAATTGTTCGGCCACGAGCGCGGCTCGTTCACCGGCGCGCAGCAGCAGCGGCGCGGCCGCTTCGAGCAGGCCGAAGGGGGCACGCTATTCCTCGACGAAATCGGCGACATGCCAGCCGAGCTGCAAACGCGCCTCTTGCGCGTGCTCTCGGACGGCACGTTCTATCGCGTCGGCGGCCACCAGCAGCTGAAAGTCAACGTGCGCGTCATCGCAGCGACGCACCAGAACCTCGAGCAGCGCGTGCGCGAAGGCGGCTTCCGCGAAGACCTTTACCACCGGCTGAACGTGATCCGCCTGCGCCTGCCGAGCCTGCGCGAGCGTGCCGAGGACATTCCGCTGCTTGCGCGGCATTTCCTCGCCGTCAGCGCGAAGCAGCTCGGCGTCGAGCCCAAGCGCCTGTCTGACGATGCGATAGCGCATCTCTCGCGCCTCGCGCTCCCGGGCAACGTGCGCCAGCTCGAGAACCTGTGCCACTGGCTGACGGTGATGGCGGCGGGGCAGGTGATCGACGTCGGCGATCTGCCGGGCGAATTTCGCGACCCGGCGGCGACCGCGGCAACGGACTGGCTGGCGGCGCTAGAGCACGAGGCCGAGCGCCGCCTCGCGCGCGGCGACACCGGCATCCTCGATGCGCTGGGGCGTCAGTTCGAGCGCGCGCTCATCCGTCGCGCGCTCGCGCGCACCGGCGGGCGGCGCATCGAAGCGGCAAACCTGCTCGGCATGGGGCGCAATACCATCACCCGCAAGATCCAGGAGCTCGGCATCGAGGACGCCGCCGACCCCAACGGCAATACCCCGAATTCCTAGGCGCTGCGCTTCGCGAGCTGCGGGGCTTTGACGCCGGCATCGGCGCTCGCGCGCCGGTTGGCGTCGAGCTTCGCATCCACCAGGCGCACGACTTCGTCGAGCACGGCCGAGCGCATGCCCTTTTGTGCCGCGATCGCCTGCACCAGGCGATCGACCCGCTCGATGTAGGGCGCACCGGCCGCCAGCGCGCGCGCTGCGGACGAGGGGCTGCCGAGCGATTGCGCGGCCGCCGCGTATTTCTCGAACGGCACCAAATCCTTTTCATCGGCGCCGAGCGACACGCAGAGCTTCACCACCCAGTTGTATATCTCGCGCGAGGCCGCGGCATCGCTGTGCACCGCCTCCTTGATCGAGCGGATGCCGTCCCTGGTCACGCAGCGGTAGTTGCCGGCGATCAGCATCGCCCACTTGGCAAGGGGCACGAACACCGACTCGTGCACCTTGAGCTTGACCGGCAGCTCCAGGCCTTCGAAGCGCACCGCCTCGATGTCTTTCTCCAGCCGGCGCAGGATCGCGGTGTGCGCATCCGACGGAAAGCGCGCCGACTTGAAGTTGGTCGGCAGCCGCACCTGCAGCACGTTCGGCTTCTCCTCCGGCGGGCGGAACGCCTGGGGATCGGGGCTGCAGAGCGTCATGAATTGCGGATCGCAGTTCGCCCAAACGCCCGGATCGGTGTAGCACGCGCCGAGCGACTCGAGGGCGACGCCCGGCACGCGCGCGAGATAGGGCAACGGCGGCATGTTCATGATCGACATGCAGGGCAGCTTGGCTTTGCCGACCGCGTCGAGCAGCTCGCGTACGCCGCTCGAGCGGTACTGCGGCTCCTGCATTGCCAGCACCACCAGGTCGTGGCCCCTCGGCTTGACCGCGGCCGGCACGTCAGCGCTCAGCTCGCCGGGGAGCTTGCGCGAGGGGATCTCCACCAGCCCCTCGCGGCCCTTGATCGGCATGCGTACCAGCGTGCCTTCCTTGTTGATGAGCTCAGCTTCCGCCGGTACGCAGACCAGCTTCGCGTTGTGGCCTGCAGCCAACAGCTTCGTCGCGAGCAGCGAGCCGTACGAAGCACCGAAGATCAAGACGTTAAAGGCCATGGGAGCTTTCCACGATGTGAAACGCGGGCCTGCTGAATGAGAAGCCGCAGCGTACTCCGATGAGACCACGTTTTCATGTTGCGGTGCCGCATCGCGCTTCATAGAATGCGCCGATGCCCATTTCTGCCGCCAAGTCGCAGGACGTCGCCGTCACCGGCCGCATCACCGCCGAGTTCGCGCCGATCCTGACGCAGCCGGCGCTCGCTTTCATCGCCAAGCTGCACCGCGAGTTCGAGCCGCGGCGGCAGGAGCTGCTCGCGCGCCGCGCGGCGCGGCAGCGCGAATTCGATGCCGGCAAGCGCCCCGACTTCCTGGCGGAGACGGCGTCGGTTCGCCAAAGCGAGTGGCGCATCGCGGCGCAGCCGAAGGATCTGCTCGACCGGCGTGTCGAAATCACCGGTCCTACCGATCGCAAGATGGTGATCAATGCGCTCAACTCGGGCGCCTCCACCTTCATGGCCGATTTCGAGGACGCGAACTGCCCGACCTGGCACAACATGGTCGACGGCCAGCTGAATCTGCGCGATGCGGTGCGGCGCACGATCCGCTTCGAGCAAGCGAACAAGCACTATCAGCTGAGCGAGAAGACCGCCGTGCTGATCGTGCGGCCGCGCGGCTGGCACCTCGATGAAAAGCATGTGAGCGTCGACGGCAAGCCGGTGTCGGGGGCGCTGTTCGATTTCGCGCTCTACTTCTTCCACAACGCAGCCGAGCTCATCGCGCGCGGCACGGGACCGTACTTCTACCTGCCGAAGATGGAGTCGCACCTCGAGGCGCGGCTGTGGAACGAGGTCTTTGTATTTTCCCAGCAGGAATTGGGCATCCCACGCGGCACCATCCGCGCGACCGCGCTCATCGAGACGGTGGTCGCCGCCTTCGAGATGGACGAGATGCTCTACGAGCTGCGCGAGCACTCCGCCGGCCTCAATATCGGCCGCTGGGACTACATCTTCTCGTGCATCAAGAAATTCCGTGCCGACCCGCAGTTCTGCCTCGCCGACCGCGCGCAGGTGACGATGCTCGCGCCTTTCATGCGCGCCTACGCGCTGCTGCTGGTGAAAACCTGCCACCGTCGCGGCGCCCCCGCGATGGGCGGCATGGCCGCGCAAATCCCGATCAAGAACGATCCGGCAGCGAACGATGCCGCGCTCGAGAAAGTGCGGCAGGACAAGCTGCGTGAAGTCACCGACGGTTGCGACGGCACCTGGGTGGCGCACCCGGGGCTGGTGCCGATTGCGAAAGCGGTGTTCGACCAGCATATGCCGCAGCCCAACCAGTACGAGCGTCAGCGCGCGGACGTGAACGTGAGCGCGAAGGATCTGCTCAACTTCCAGCCCGATAAGCCGATCACCGAAGCCGGGCTTCGCAACAACATCTCGGTGGGCATCCAGTATGTCGGCGCGTGGCTCGCCGGGGAAGGCGCAGTGCCGGTCTTCAACCTGATGGAAGACGCGGCGACGGCGGAAATCTCCCGCTCGCAGATCTGGCAATGGATCCGCTCGCCGAAGGGCGTGCTCGAAGACGGCCGCAAGGTGACGGTGGAGCTCTTCCGGCAACTGCTCGGCGAGGAGCTCGCCAAGGTGAAGAGCGCTTTCAGCGACGGCAGGTACGACGACGCCGCAAAGCTCTTCGAGCGCATCACCAGCGACGACAAGTACGTCGAGTTCCTGACGCTGCCGGCATACCCGCTGCTCGACTAGCCTAGAATCGGTAGCGCCGATGCGCTACTCGACGTTTTCGGTCAACGACCACCACCCGCGCCTCGCGCGCACGGTTCGCGAGCTCTACGCGCAGGTGATGCGCCAGTGCGAGCTCGCCGAGCAGCTCGGCTACGACACCTTCTTTTGCGCCGAGCACCACTTCCACGAATACGGCGTGGTGCCGGACCCGGCGGTGATGCTCGCCGCGCTCGCGCAACGCACCAAGCGCATCCGCCTCGGCACCGCCATTTCAATTCTGACGTTCCACGACCCGCGGCGCATCGCCGAGACCTACTCGATGCTCGACATGCTGTGCGGCGGCCGCCTGGTATTCGGTGTCGGCTCCGGGTACCTCGCGCACGAGTTCGTCGGCTACGGCATCGATCCGAAGGAAAAGCGCGATCGCTTCAACGAAGCGCTCGACATCGTCAAGCGCTTGATGGCCGGCGAGACGCTCGCGTACCAGGGGCGCTTCTCTGCGAGCGAGAAAGTCGTGCTGAACGTCTTCCCGCACGAGGGCCGCGTGCCGCCGATCTACGTCGCCATCCTGGCGCGCGACGGCGCATACCACGTCGGCAAGCAGGGGAACCGCATCTTCACGGTGCCTTATGCATCGTGCAAAGACTTCCGCGACATCGGCGCCATGCTCGCCGAATACCGCAAGGGCCGCGCGGAAGCCGGGCTCGCCACGGATGACGACGACCATGTCTTTACCTTGCACACCTACGTTGCTCGAAGCGACGACGAAGCGAAGGCGCAGGCCAAGGCCGCCTACGATCTCTACGTCGACACGCGCCTTTACGCGAAGAAGCATGTCTATGAAGACATTATCGCCAACGGCATCTGCCTCTTCGGCGCGGTGGAAACCGTGGCGGCGAAGATCTGCCGGCTCCACGAGATGGGAATCCGCCACGTCGCTACCATGCACAACTTCGGCGCGCTCGACCCGGCGCTGGTCGAGCGCTCGATGACGCTCTTCGCCCGCGAGGTCATGCCGCAGGTCGAGAGCCGCATTGCCGCCACCGTTTAGGAGGTCACCATGTCCGCTGTCATGAAGAAAGACCGCCCGTCAGCGCTCACGATGGGCCTCACGCCGCGCATGCTGAACCATGCCGCGTACGTGACGCACGACGTTGCCGCGACCGCCGACTTCTATACGCGTATTCTCGGCATGGAGCTCGCGAGCACCATCTTCGATGACCACGTGCCGTCCACCGGCGACCGCTTCCCCTACTTCCACATTTTCTTTCGCATGGCCGACGGCTCGTGCATCGCGTTCTTCGAGGTTGCCGACCTGCCGGGGCGCGCGAAACCGACGCATCCGGCATACGACGTGTTCGATCACATGGCGCTGCAGGCAAAGGACGCCGATGAGCTAGGCCGCTGGCGCGACTGGCTCGCGCAAAACGGCGTCGACGTCCTCGGTCCGGTGGACCACAAGGGCATGCTGGAGAGCATCTATTTCCATGATCCCAACGGGCTGCGGCTCGAGCTGACCGTGCCGCACGATCCGCAATGGAACGCGCACACCAAGCAGGGCTACGAGGACCTGCGCAAATGGGTCGAGACGAAGGAGCGCGCGAAGCTCGAAGGCCGCGATCCGGCCAAGGCGCTGCTCGAGATGATCCGCGAGGCGAAGCGCCGCTACGCTAATCGAGCTTGATGTTGAGCGAGCGGATGAAAGGCAGCCAGCGGCTCGCTTCCGACTGCAGGAACGCCGCGAACTGTTGCGGCGTATCGGCGATGATCTCCAGTCCGAGGCCGGTGAGCTTGCCGCTCACATCGGGATCGCGGACGGCGCGCACCACTTCGCTGTTCAGCCGTTTGACGATGTCGGGCGGCGTGTTGCGCGGCGCGACCACGCCGACGATCGGCGCGATATCCATTCCTTCGTAGCCGATTTCGCCGAGCGCCGGCACATCCGGCAGCACGGAAAGTCGCTTGTTGGCGAACGCCGCGATTGCGCGCAGCTTGCCGCTCTTCAGGTGCGGTAGCAGCACCACGGTATCGATGACCGCGATCGGGACCTGCCCCGAGATCGTGTCCTGCACCACCGGCGCGATGCCCTTGTACTGCACGTCGACGATGTCGAGGCCGATGCGGCGCTTGAGCGCCTCCATCGCGAGGTGA
>DASREB010000356.1:0-62426 GCA_035652275.1 Burkholderiales bacterium | reverse complement strand
GAAGCGGATATAGGCGATCTTGTCGAGCTTGGCGAGCTCGCGCATCACGAAGTCACCGACGCGCGTAGTGGACACCTCGCGCTCGCCAAGGGATCTCAGGCGCTCGATGACGCGGTCGACCGCGCCTTCAACATCGTCCGTGGACACCGGGCGCTTGCGCAGCGCGAGCATCATGCTGCCCATCAGCTTGTCGCGGTCGAAGTCGGTGCGGCTGCCGTCTTTCTTTACCAGCCGCGGCATCTTGAGATCGACGCGCTCATAGGTGGTGAAGCGCTTCTCGCAGGCTGTGCATTTACGCCGTCGACGCGTAGTGTTCGCCTCGACATTCGCCCGCGTGTCGATGACCTGCGTTTCTTCGGAGCCGCAAAAGGGGCATTTCATGGTCGGGCGGCTGGCGCTCGGGGCCTGTAAGCCTCTGTTTAGCCAGCAGCTCGCAAGTATATCGCCGAGGGACCCGCCCTCTCGGTAGCCGGTAGAAGCGCCCGAGCGCATACTTCCCGCGGGAGGTGGTCTATGAGGCTCGCTTTCGTGCTTGCAGCGACGCTCATTGCCGGCGGTTGCGCTTCAACCACCGAGAACGCGGACAACACACCGGTCAGCGCGGGAATGCGGGACGTCGACCAAGCGAAGATGCAGCAGGTCGAGGACGTGGCGGCACGCCGCGGCGTGCGCATCCAGTGGGTCAATCCGCCACGCAAGCCGGAGCAGCCGGCAGGCGGTTAGCCGCCTTGGCGGAAGGGCGACTCGCCCTCGTTATATTCCTGCACGCCGGCAATCAGCGCGGCGAGAAGATCGCGTTCAGCCTGGCCGAGGAAGCAGTTCCAGACATCGAAGATGAGCAGGACGCGCGGCTCGTCGCTGTCGTTTACCGCCTCATGCTCGAAGGTATCGTCGAATACCCAGGCCTTGCCTTCCCGCCATTCGCGCCGCTCCGCGCCAACGCGGTAGTTGCATCCAGGGGGCACGACAAGTGGCAGATGCACGATCAAGCGCGCATTGGTGACACCAGTATGTGGCGGGATACGCGTGCGCGGCGCGAGTACTGAGAAAAACACCGTTGGTGCGTGGCCGGGAATCTCGCAAAGAGGAGCCGACTCGAGCAGCGCCGCCGTGCGCGGACATAGCGCCAAGTGCTGCTCGAGGCGCTTACCGTTGCGCATCAGAAAGAACGTGCTCCAGCGCTTGGAATTGTTGAGCTCGCGCCACTGATCGACCGGCGACCCCGGTGCCATGGAGATGTAGGGCACGAACTCGCCCGCGGCCTGCATCAGGGCATGCAGCGCCTCGGCGCGGATGTCGGCCGCCGCCGCATCGAATGCGTCAAGCCAGGGATAATGCTCGCGATCAATGAATTCGATCGGCGGAATCCGCGGCACTAGGAGAAAGGTCGGTTGCGGCGTGAAGACGCGGCGCTTGCCGAGTATTGTCTCGAGGCAGGCGTCGAATCGCTCCAGCCGCTCGCCCTGATGTCGCGCGCGCATGTCGCGCAACCGTGGAGTTAGGAATCTCTCCAGCTCGGCGTCATTTTGCCGCAGCACTTCGTTCGCGTGGTCGATGGCATCACGCACGACCGGCGGCGGCGTGGTGCCCGGCGGCAGGCAGCAGAGAAACGCGTGATACATGTACGCCGCCTGCTTCAATTTTCCCTGGCGCTCGAACAGCCGCGCCTTGTGCAGGAGGGCGGGGAAATAGCGCGGATCGATCGCCAACGCCTGTTCCAGCGCGTCGCGCTCGCCTAACTCATCACGCGAGTCGCGCCGCGCGAGTGCGACGTGCAGCCATAGGACGGGACTGGACGGATCGAGCGCTGCGGCACGCTCGAGCAGGGCAAGCGCGGTACGCGGATCGCCGCGGCCCAGCGCCCGCATGCCCGCTACGTTAAGCACGCCGGGATGCTCCGGCGCAAGCTCGCGCGCAAGTGCGAGCGCCCGCTCCGCCTCTGCGTTATTGCCCGCCTGGTCGGCGCGATCCACAGCCTCCATGAGCGCTTGGATCTCGCTATCGCGGTTGGCGGAGGCCATGGCCTTGTTGTCCAATGCAGTCAGTCGTAGGATTTTACGGTCGAACCATGAACCTGCCCGCTTTCACCCTGGTAGCGATTACGGTGAGCGCATTGCTTGGCTGTGCCACGCCAGCCGACAGAGTTCAAACTACCAAGGAAGGTCTGTCGCCGATCCACTCGAGGAATCTTGACGAGGTCTACGTACGGCCGGATGCGACCTTATCGGCGTACGGCAAGGTGTTCATCGAGCCAGTCGCCGTGGCGCTGCGAGATGATTACGTGACGCAGCGGCACGCCTACAACCGCTTTCAGCCGATCTATCCGCGCTACCAGGAGGCGGAAACCCTGTTGGCGTTGACGGCACAGAGCGTCCACCAAGGCCTCGAGGACGCGTTCAAGGCGCGCGGCTACACCGTGCTCGAGGCGCCCGACGCGGGGGCCTTGCGCATCGCCGCGCGCGTGACCGATCTCTTTGTGAATGCGCCAGACCGTCTATCGCCGTGGATCACGCGCAACCTTACACGCAACGCCGGTGAAGCGAAGCTCGCACTAGAAGTGCGCGACGCCGCGCAGGGGACGCTGCTCGCGCAGATCGCGCATCACCTCATCGTGCGCGAGGTGAGAGGCATTAACCTGGCGAACGACGTTACGAACGACTTGTGGCTCGACAGCGCCTTCCGGCGATGGGCGGCGGACAGCGCCGCTATCCTTGCTGCGCGACGGACTGTCGCCTCGTCAGGAAGCTGACGCGCCGTTGTAGGTATCGATCGCCTCGAACATCGCCCTGACCTGGGCACGCTCGTCGGCGCTCAACTCGGGGCGCCAAACTTCGAAAAGCAGGATCACACGCGTCTCGCGTGAGCGGTTCCACGCCTCATGCTCGATTGTGTCATCGAACACCCAGGCCCGGCCCTCCACAACCGGGCGCGTCTCATTGCCCACGCGCAAGTGACAATCGTTCGGAACGACGAGCGGTAGATGGCAAACAAGCCGCGTATTGGTTTCGCCGGTATGCGGCGGGATGTGCGCTCCAGGCTTGAGCAATGAGAACATCACCGAGGGCGAGCGGTTTTTTACCAGGGCGAACGGCACGCCTTCCAGCGCCTTCACCGTACGTGGACAACGTGCCGCATTTTCGGCCACCAGCTCGCCGTGCTTCCATAGATAGAACGCGCTCCACGCCGGGTTTTCGAGGAGACCGGAGTAATCAATATGCGGTCTGCGCTCGTTGCGGTCGATGTAAGGCTTGAACGCCGCGTCTTCCTCGAGGAGCTGGAGCAACTCGGCGCGGATATCGGCACTCGCCTCTTCGAGCTGATCGAGCCAAGGAAACGCGTCGCGAGGGTAGAACTGCAAGTGTGGCAAGGCGGGGAAAAAATACTGCCGCGGCTCCTGGAAGAAGACCCGTTTCTTTCCCGTCAGAATATCGAGCGACTCGCCGAAACGAGAATCGGGGTTCAGCTGCCCGGCCGCGGCGAGCCGCTTGCGAAGATAGCTTTCGAAACGCTCTGCGTAACGCTGGCACATCGCCGCTGCGCGCGCTAGCTCATCGCGCACCGCCGCCGGCATCTGGCCGGGCTCGGGCGCCATGTTGAGGGCAGCGCGATAAAACGAGGACGCGGTGCGCTCGTCCCCCAGCGCGGCGAGCTGGTCCGCCTTCATAATGAGCGCGCCCAGGTTGCGCGGCTCAAGCTCGAGCACCCGATCGAGCGCGGCGAGTGCACCGCTGTGGTCGCTCTTGCTAGCGCACGCTCTTGCGACGCCGAGGTAGGTTCGAGCGTCGGCCTGGATCACTGGATCCGGCGAACCTTGATGAGCCCGTTGCGGCCCTCGATCGTCAGGTTATAGCTGTCGAGAAGTCCGTGGTCGATTGTCACTTTGGGCGCCGTGCCAGGTGCTGGCTCCAGGATCGTGGATCCATCTGCCTCGAGCTGGCGCCAGGTTTGCCCGTTGTCCAGCACGAACACGGCAAGGCCGCGACTCGTCTTCCAGAACTGCCGCAGGCTGGCGGTGATTTGCGCCGGTTCCGGAACCCTTGGCGCCGGCTTGCCGAAATCTGCCGGCTGGGGTTTGAGTGCATCCCTCCCTTGCGCCGCGGCGGCGTCATAGCAGCGCAACCGTTCGCCAGCGTCCGAAATGGCCGCGCAGCGAGCCATTTCATCTAGCGCGTCCCGCGCGCTATCGGCCATCGCCGACGACACGGCGCCCAGAAGCGTCAGTAGACCAAGTATTCGCCAGTTCTGCACCGGAACGATTCTAGCGAGACATTGCAGCGCACAAATGCCGTCTCCAGCGTCGATTGCCGTTGCGGGCGCGCAATAGCCATCGCATTTCTGCTTGACGGGCTAGGACGACATATTGTTACATCGCGCCTGCTAAGCAGGAACTAGTTAACAACAATAACGGAAGGCCGAGGCAAGCTCGGTTACCACCGAGCGGCGCGCTTGGATCTTTCCCAACCCAACAACCATATGGGAGAGGAGATGAGAAAGAACAAGCGGTCCCCCGTAGTATTCATTAAAAAGCCCACCGTAGTAGCCACACAAGTAGCGCTTGCCGTCTTCGCACAGCTCGCTTATGCGCAGCAGCCCGTGCAGACGGCGGAGCGCGTCGAACGCGTTGAAGTGACCGGCTCGCGCATTCCGACGGTCGAGGCCGAAGGGCCAAGCCCGATTACGGTGATGACGCAGCAGGAAATTCGCACCGACGGTCTCTCGAAGACTGAAGACCTGCTTAACACGCTGCCGCAGGTTTATGCAGCGCAGGGCAGTAACGCTTCGAACGGCGCGACCGGAACTGCGCAGGTGAACCTGCGCGGCCTCGGGCCGACGCGCAACCTCGTGCTTTTGAACGGACGGCGCTTGCCGCCGGGGAGTCCCGGCACAGGCGGAACCAGCCTTTATGCAGCGGATTTGAACCAGATTCCCGCGCCGCTTATCCAGCGCGTGGAAGTGCTGACCGGCGGTGCTTCGGCGGTGTACGGGTCAGACGCGATGTCTGGCGTCGTCAACTTCATCATGAACGACCGCTTCGAGGGCTTGCAGGTCGACTACTACCACAGCTTTTACAACCATCAGCAGCACAACCCGGATGGCATCGCCGACGTCATTGCCGCGCGCGAGCGAACCAACCCGTCGCAGTTCCACGTACCGGGCGACGTCAATGCCGATGGCAAGGTCAACGGCATCAGCATGTTGATGGGCCGCAACTTCGCGGACAACAAAGGCAACGCCACGCTGTTCCTCGCTTATAAGAAGGAGGACGCGGTCAACCAATCCACGCGCGATTTTAGCGAGTGCGCGCTGAACGGTGGCACCTCGTTTACAGCAGCCGGGTGCGGTGGTTCCTCGACTGCGGCGACCGGCCGATTTACCAATGCGACGGACCCACTCGCGGTGCCCCAGACGCTTGACCCGGCCACGAATGCGCCGCGAAATTTTAGAAGCTCCACAGACCTCTTCAACTTCGCGCCATACAACTATTTCCGACGTCCGTCGGAGCAGTTCAACCTGGCTGCGTTCGCGCACCTCGATGTCACGTCGAGGGTGCGCGCGTATTCGGAAATCAATGTCCACGACTACCATACTGACGCCGTCATCGCACCGAGCGGAGTCTTTGGACAGGTGGTGTCGCTCGATCCGGCGAACCCGCTGCTGACACCCGCCTGGAGAACGGCGCTCGGTATCGGCGCAACTCCGACCGACGTGGTTATCCAGAGGCGTAACGTCGAGGGCGGCGGCCGCGATGATGACCTGCGCCTCTCTTCGTATCGGGGCGTGCTGGGCATCAAAGGCGAAGCAGTCAAGAACATCAATTACGACGCCTTCTTGCAGCACGGCAAAGTACTGTACCAAGAGGTATACAGGAACGATTTTTCGACTCAGCGCACGTTGAAGGCACTTGATGTCATTACCGACCCGGCCACGGGTCAGCCGGCGTGCCGTTCATTTGTGAACGGCACGGATCCCAATTGCGTGCCATACAACATCTGGACAGCTGGTGGCGTAACACAAGCTGCATTGGACTATCTGCAGACGCCCGGCTTGGCCAACGGCACGACACAGCAAACCGTGTATGGCGTGAACTTCAATGCCGATCTTGCAAATTACGGCATGCGCATGCCTGGCGCCAAAACCGGCGTCGGCGTATCGGTAGGCGCGGAACGGCGGAAGGAACGGCTCAACTTCGACACCGATGTCGAGTTCAGCACGTTCGACCTCGCGGGACAGGGCGGGCCGATCATCGGCGTGCATGACAAGTACCTCAACGCTGACGAGGTGTTTGGTGAGGTGCGCTTGCCGCTCATCGATAACCGGCCGTTCATGTACAGCCTGTCATTGAGTGGCAGCGCCCGGCATTCGTCGTACAGCACGAACAAAACGACCAATACCTACGGATTGGGCGCTGAGTGGGCACCAGTAAGGCAGGCTCGGCTGCGCGGCAGCTATCAGCGCGCGGTGCGTCATGCCAACATCATCGAGCTGTTCCAGGCCCAGGGCACAAATCTCTTCGAGCTGTCGCAGGACCCGTGCGGCGCCAGTCCGACCGCCACCCTGGCACAGTGCGCCCGCACTGGTATTACGGCGGCGCAATACGGCAGCGCGCTGATTACGAACCCGGCCGGACAATACAACTTTCTGCAGGGCGGAAACGCGGACCTGAAGCCGGAGACGGCCAACACCTACACACTGGGTGTGGTATTGACGCCGCTTCGCAATCTGACCGCGACCGTGGACTACTGGAGCATCAAGATCGATGATGCGATCGGCACGCCGCCTCCCGGCACGATCCTTAATCAATGCTTGAACTCCGGGCAGTTCTGCAACTTGGTGCAACGCGACGCTAACGGAACGCTGTGGCTGCCAGGTGGCGGCCGCATCATCGCCACTAACCAGAACCTGGCGCTGTACTACGTAAGGGGTTGGGACTTCAGTGCCAGCTATAGCCAGCGACTGGGGGCCATGGGAGGCCTCGGCCTCAACTGGCTGAGCAGTTACACCGCGCACTGGGAGTACGAGCCGTTTAAAGGCCTCGGGCGCTTCGACTGCGCCGGCCTTTATGGCGGTTTGGAGTGCGGCAATTCGCAATCTGCGCCCAACCCGAAGTGGCGCCATAAAGTCCGCGGCACGTGGCTCACGCCGTGGAATTTGGACTTGGCACTTACGTGGCGGCACATCGACGCGGTGTCTCACATTGGCACCAGTGGCAATCCGTTGCTGAACGACCCGAGCGTGCCCGCGACCGATGCGCACCTGCCCTCACGCGACTACTTCGATGTGGCGTTCATGTGGACCATCAACAAGACGTTCTCACTGCGTGGCGGCGTCAATAACATCTTCGACAAGGATCCCCCAATCGTTTCAAACGCGAACTCTGGGCCGTCCATCGGTGGGAATGGCGGCACCTTCCCGCAGACCTACGACGCCCTCGGGCGCCTGGTCTTCATGAACCTTACGATGAAGTTCTGATCCAACCGCTGTCAGGGAAAAGGGGCGAAAGCCCCTTTTCTGTTTTCTGGACCGCCTGCGCATCCGCTGCAATGATTTACGGGGTAAGCTTCGGCCCCCGCAATAGACGATGAGCTACGCCCAGCCCCACGCTTCCGGCCGCCGCTTCACCGGCCTGATCGTCACTGTCGCGCTGCACATCGTCCTCATATACGCGCTGATCCACGGGCTGGCACGCAAGATCGTTGAAGTGGTCGCGCCGCCGCTCGAGACGAAGATCATTGCCGAGGTCAAACCGCCGCAGCCCGAGAAGCCGCCGCCGCCGCCACCCAAGCTCGCGACACCGCCGCCACCGTTCATCCCGCCACCGGAGGTCAACATCCAGATTCCGGTGCAACAGGCGCCCACGATCACCGCCGTGGCGCCCACGCCGCCGCCCGCGCCGGTCGCGATAACGCCGACGCCTGCGCCGCAACCAGTAAGAACCGCGCCGGTCGTGCTCGCTTCCTCTTGCGACAAACCCGAGTACCCGCCCGCCGCACGCCGCGCCAACGAGACCGGCACGGTGCTGCTGAGCTTCCTCATCGACGCGAGCGGCCGGGTGATTCAGAGCAAGGTGGAGCGCTCATCCGGCTCACGCCGCCTCGACGAGGCGGCGCGCGAAGGCCTCGGCTTATGCAAGTTCAGGCCGGCAACGGTGGACGGCGTGCCAACGCAAGCCTGGGCGCGTATCGAATACGTCTGGAGACTCGAATAACAGGGAGTTTTATGAAGAACGCGAAAACCCTTTTTGGCGCGACACTTTCATTCGCGCTTGCCATGCTCGCCAGCGCCGTGCTCGCGCAGGCGCCCAAGGACGCGCCGCCCCCGCCGCCGCCACCGGCCGCGTCCGACCAGCCGGCGACGAGCGTCGTGGTTCCGGGGCAAGCCCAGTCGCCGCGCGATACGGCCGGCGCCGAGGTGATCGAAAATCCGTACGGCATCGAAGCGCTCTGGAAGCAGGGCGACTTCGTCGCCCGCGGCACGCTCATCATCCTCATCATCATGTCGATCGGCACCTGGTACATCGGCATCGTGAAATACATCGAGCAGGCGCGCGTTTTCAAGGACTGGCGCGAGGCCGAGGGCAAGTTCTGGGGCGCCAAGAGCGTGCCTGACGGGTCGGCGCAGCTCCGCGAGGACAGCGCTTTCCGCTTCATGGCCGAGGAAGGCGCGATCGCTGTAAAGGACTATTCGGCGATGCCGAAGCAGCAGCTTCCGCTTGCCGAGTGGCTGTCGCTGTCGCTCGATCGAGCGGTCGACGTCATCAACAACCGCCTGCAGACCGGGCTCGCGTTCCTCGCCACCGTGGGATCGACGGCGCCATTCGTCGGCCTCTTCGGCACGGTCTGGGGCATCTACCACGCGCTCACCGCGATCGGCATCGCCGGGCAGGCGTCGATCGACAAAGTCGCCGGACCGGTCGGCGAGGCGCTCATCATGACGGCGCTCGGCCTCGCGGTCGCGGTCCCCGCGGTGCTCGGCTACAACTGGCTTGTGCGTCGCAATCGCGTGGCAATGGAAGAGGTGCGGCGCTTCGGCAGCGGGCTGCAGATGACGCTCCTTGGCGGCGGGCATACGGTGCACAAGGCGGCGGCCTGATATGGCGATGCAAGTCGGGCAGGCGGAAGACGATGATCTGAATTCGCAGATCAACACCACGCCGCTCGTCGACGTGATGCTGGTCTTGCTCATCATCTTCCTCATCACCATCCCGGTGGTGGTGCAGAACGTTCCGGTGGAGCTGCCGAAGGAACGTAATCTGCCGACGCAGACCAAGCCGGAGAACATCGTCATCGCGGTAGACCGCGACGGCAATCTTTTCTGGAACAACCAGTTCGTCGACGATCGCGAGCTCTTCGAGCGGCTAAAGAAGATCGCCGTGCAGAAGCCGCAGCCCGAGGTGCATATCCGCGGTGACCGCGAGGGGCGCTACGAGTTCGTCGGGCGCGTGGTGTACAACTGCCAGCGCGCCGGCATCCTGAAAATCGGCTTCATCACCGAGCCGCCGCCGCGCAGCGGCTAACGGAGACAGCTATGGCAATGGTCGTCGGCAGCAAGCAGCGCGATGCAGACGTAATGGTGGACATCAACACCACGCCGCTCATCGACGTGATGTTGGTAATGCTTATCATGTTGATCATCACGATTCCGATCCAGACGCATGCGGTGAAGCTCAACATGCCCGTCGGCAAGCCGCCCCAGAGCACCATTCAGCCGCAGGTCGTGACGATCGATGTCGACTTCGACGGCACGATCATCTGGAACGGCGAGCAGCTCGCGAGCCGCGCGGATCTCGAGAACCGCATGCGCGGCGCTGCCGCAATGGCCGAGCAGCCCGAGATCCATCTGCGGCCCAACAAGCTGGTCAAGTACCGCAATGTCGCCCTGGTGCTCGCCTCGGCCCAGCGTCTTGGCCTGACCAAGGTCGGTATCGTCGGCCACGAGCAGTTCGTTCGCTGATGCGCGCGTTCGCTCTGGCCGTGTTGCTCGCTCTTACGCCGTTCGCGGTGGCGCAGGACAAGCCGCCCGCCGTGCGCCCTGAAGTCGGCAAGCCGCTGCAGGCGGCGATAGAGGCGCTCAAAGCCAAGCGCGGCCGGGAGGCACTCGCCCGGGCGCGCGAAGCCCAAGAGGTACCGAACAAGACGCCCTACGAGACTTACCTCGTCACCCGCGTACTCGGCCAAGCAGCCGCCGCCGCTGGTGATGCCGCCACGGCCGGCGCCGCGCTCGAAAGCGCGGCGAACTCGTCCGCCGCGCCGCAGGCCGATCGACCGCAACTCCTGGCGGTGGCGGCCGCGCAGTACTACGCCGCGAAGGAGTACAGCAAGGCCGCCGCCGCAGCCACGCGCTATTTCCAGTACGGCGGCTCGGATAAATCGGTTCACATGATCTACGTCCAATCGCTGTATCTCGGCGGCAACTATGGCGCGGCGGCGCGCGAGGTAGCGAACGAGGTGGAAGCGGAAGAACGCGCCGGGAAGACGCCACCGGAGGACCAGTTGCAGCTGCTCGCGAACGCCTATCTGCAGAGCAAGGACACGGCGGGCTACGGCCGCACGATCGAGAAGCTCGTTGCCTACTATCCGAAGCGCGATTACTGGCAAAACGCCATCTACAACGTCGTCACCCGCTCAGGCTTCAATGACCGTTTGCAGATCGATGTCGCGCGACTGAAGTTCGATCTCGGTCTGCTGCAAAAGGCTGACGAATACCTCGACTTTGCGCAGCTATCACTGATCGAGGGCTTCCCCGCGGAGGCGACCAAAGTCATCGACAAGGGCTACGCCGCAGGCGTTCTCGGCACCGGGCCGGAAGCAGCACGGCACAAGCGGCTGAAAGACCTCGCGGCGAAGAACCTTGCCGAGGACCGCAAGAACATGGCGCAGGCCGAAAAGGGCGAGCCAGCGAAGGACGGCAAGACGCTCTTCAACGACGGCTTCAATCTGGTGCTGTACGGCAGAGCCGACAAGGGGCTCGGCATGATGCAGGAAGGCATCAAGCTCGGCGGCGGCTTCCGCCGCCCCGATCACGCGAAGCTGCAGCTTGCCTACGCCTACCACCTCGCCGGCCAGAACGAGAAAGCCGTTCAGATGTTCAAGAGCGTGCAAGGCACGGACGGCGCGGCGGCGCTCGCGCGCCTGTGGGTCCTTCGCCTTAATCGGACTTCGTAGCGCTCCGCGGGGGATCCGTGTGACAATGCAAGCGCGGCCGTTTCACAGCCGCGGTACCAACAACGAGCCAAATGTTTTAGCTTCCGGCTCTCATTGCCTGGGAGGCTAAGAATGGACTTTCGTTTTGCGTTCGTTGCTATTAGCGCCTGTATAGCAGCATATGGCTGCGCTGTGCCGGAACAACAAAGCGCCGCATCTTCCGCGACGCAGCCACAGCAGCCGCAGCAGCAAACCCGCTATGTGACGGGTAGCCGCATACCGGTGCGCGATGAGGATACTGGCGCCTCGAGCGTAAGCTCGGCGAGCAAAGAGGCCTACCAAGAGGCCGTGCAGAACATGAATTCGGGAAGTTCCGGCAAGTAGCTACGCGGACCTCATCGCGGCGGCCAGGCGTCCGAGTCGATTTGTCGCACCCGCAAGCCTTACACAGTCCCGCGGTTTAAAAAACACGCGAAGTGTTTTAGCTTTTCGCTTCTTTGCCTCAGGAGCCAAGAGTGGACTTGCGTCTTGCTTTGCTGGCTGTAGGCGTCGGCGCAGCGGCATACGGTTGCGCCACGCCAGAAGAACAAACTGCCTCGGTGTCGCAACCCCGACCCATAGAGCGGTACCTCACCGGCAGCCGCCTGCCGCTGCGCGAGCAGGATACGGGCGCACACAGTGTCATGACAGCAGATAAAGCTGCTCACGACGAGGCCATGCAGCGCCTGACCTCCGGGAGCGTTTGTCCCCCAGGCGGCTGCCCCGGAGGTGGACGGAACTAGTTACCCGGCAAGCTCCTCAGCGACACTCTCGACGCGCCGTGGCTCGATTTCCTCGAGCGAGCGCAGCCGCAACAGCGGCGAGCCCCACGCCGCGATAAGCACGAGCACGATCGCGCCGGCGCCGGCGAAGAACATCGGCGCGCGAAGTCCCGCATGCTGCGCAATCCAGCCGCCGGCTAATCCGCCGAGCGGTCCGGCCGCGACAGTAAGGCAGATCATCGTAGCGATGACGCGCCCGCGCAGCGCATCCGGCGCCGCCGCCTGACGCAACGTCAGGTAGTTGATGAAGAACACCATGCCGCTGAAGTCGAGCAGCGCCAGCCCCAAGCCGAATAGCAGTGAAGCGACCGCGACACTGCCGCCGATTGCGCCGAGCGCGAGCCAAGCGATTCCGGTACCGAATATGCCGGCGAGCAGGGTCGGCCCAAAGCCGTAGCGCCGGTTGAGCGGCGCCACCGCTCCGGTGGCCGCGAGCGTGCCGAGTCCCGCCAGCATCCAGAGCGCTCCGACGCGTCCCGGCGAAAATCCGAGCTCGCGCGCCGCGAACAGCACGACGATGGCGAAATACGCGTGACGGAAGAGCTGCCAGATGGCGATCGACCACGCGAGCGCGCGGAGCGTCGTGTTGTGCCAGATCTCGGCGAGCCCTTCGCGGATCTCCGCTGCAATGCTGCGCGCGCGCACTTTCGGCGCGTCGCTCTCACCCGGCGGAATGCCGCGCAGGATCCACGCCGAGGCGAAGAACGACACCGCATCCAGCAGGATTGCAAAAGGCGCGGTCAGCCACTGGATCAGCGCGCCAGCCAGGCCAGGGCCGATGAGCTGCGCCGCTGAGTCGCTGATGCCGATCTTCGCGTTCGCCTCGGCGAGCCGCTCGCGGCCGACGCGCTCCGTCATGAACACCTGGTACGCCGGCCAGCCGAGCACTGCACCAGTGCCGATCAGGAAACCGACGACATAGAGCACGCCCATGGAGAGCACGCCGGCCCATGCCGCGACTGGCACTGCGAGGAGTGCGATTCCACGGGCGACGTCCGCCCACACGATGATCGGCAGCTTCGGCGCGCGGTCCACCAGCACGCCGGCGAACAAGCCAAAGAGGGCAAATGGCACCGACTCGAGCGCCGTGAGGATGCCCATCTCGAAGGGCGTCGCCTCGAGGAGAAGTGCCGCTGTCAGCGGCAGCGCGAGCAGCGTAATCTGGCCGCCGAAATGCGTAATGGTGAGCGACGTCCACAGCCGCATGAAATCGGCGTTGCGCCACAATCCGTTAAGCATCTTCTTCTTTCTTCCTGTCCCAGGCGCGACTGCGCGTCGCGCATTGCGCGAGACGGGAAGAGTCAGAGCTTTTGGCCTCTCGTCCCGCCTCGTACTCCCGGCGGGCGATCGGCCCGCGGGGTCAGTCTTTGCCGCCGAGCGGCACGACGGGAGAACGACGATCCGCGCCGCGCAGCGACGAGCAAAAGGCAGCAGTGTTGGCGTAGCGGTTCATCGGGACGCGGAGTATAGCCGGTGAACTGTGAAAAAGCGATGAACATTGCGGGCGGCGGGTTGAACGTTCGCGGCCATCGCCGCACGATGGCCGAGATGCGTCCGGGGATCACGCTCAAGCTCTTCTTCGCCATCCTGGCGGCGAGCGCTGTCGCGGCGGCGGCGATGGCGATCGCCACGCGCCTTTCGTTCCAGTCCGGCTTCTTCGGCTATCTGAACCATGTGCAGTCGCAGAGCCTGGACGCCTTCGCCGGGCGCCTGGCGGACGAATATCGGCGCACCGGCGACTGGAGCTCGCTCGCGGGCGACTATGGCCGGCTGCGCGCCCTGGCAGCGCCGCCGCAGACGGCGCAGCGCCTGACGCTGCTCGACGCCGAACGCCGTCCGGTCGTCGGCAATCCCGAGCCGAGCGATGAGGCGGCCACGCGCCCTATCGTCGTCGACGATCACGTGGTCGGCTGGATCGCGCGCGTGCCGGAGCGGCGCATTTCCACCGCGGCCGACCTCGCCTTCCAGCAGCAGCAGCTGCGCGCCTCGTGGATCATCGCCGGCCTCGCGCTCGCCGTGGCGGCGCTGGTCGCGCTCGTGCTGGCGCGCGCCTTCCTGCAGCCGCTGAAGCGCGTCGCCCAGGCGACGCACCGACTGGCGGCCGGCAATTACGACACGCGGGTCACCGTGCAGTCGCGCGACGAGCTCGGGCGGCTGGCGGAGGATTTCAACCGGCTCGCCGAATCGCTGGAGCGCAATGAAGCGTTGCGCCGGCGCTTCATGGCCGACGTCTCGCACGAGCTGCGTACGCCGCTCGCCGTGCTCTCGGGCGAGCTCGAGGCACTGGAAGATGGCGTGCGTCCGTTGACGCGCGAATCGCTCGCGTCGCTGCGCAACGAGGTGAGCGCGCTCGGCAAGCTGGTGAACGATCTCAACCAGCTTGCGCTTGCCGACAGCGGCGCCCTCGCCTATCGCAAGCAGACGCTGGACGTCGTGCCGCTCGTCGCGCAGGCGCTCGACTCGCATCGCGACAGGCTCGCCGAGCGCGCGCTGGCAGTGGAAACTGCCTGGAACGGCGCGGCGCCGGTGTTCGGCGACGCCGACCGGTTGCGGCAGCTCTTCCGCAACCTGCTGGAGAACTCGGTGCGCTACACCGACCCCGGCGGTCGCGTGCGCGTCGCGGCGCGGCGCGATGGCGAGCGTGTGGTGGTCGAGTTCGACGATTCTGCGCCCGGCGTCCCGCCCGATGCGTTGCCGCAGCTCTTCGAGCGCTTCTATCGCGTCGACGCTTCGCGCAGCCGCGCGAACGGCGGCAGCGGGCTTGGGCTTGCCATCTGCCGCAGCATCGCCGCGGCGCACGGCGGCGATATCGCCGCCGCGCCGTCACCGCTCGGCGGCCTGCGGGTGTCGGTCTCGCTGCCGGCGGCCGCATGAAGCAGATCCTCATCGTCGAAGACGAGGCCAAGCTCGCCGCGCTCGAAGCCGATTACCTGCGCGCCGAGGGCTTCGAGCCGCATTCGATCGCCAACGGGCTCGAGGTCGTTCCGTGGGTTCGCGCGCATGCGCCGGACCTTATCCTGCTCGACCTGATGCTTCCCGGCCGCGACGGCCTGGATATCTGCCGCGAACTGCGGACCTTCAGCGATGTGCCGATCGTCATGGTGACCGCGCGCGTCGAGGAGATCGACCGTCTGATCGGCCTCGACCTCGGCGCGGACGACTATGTCTGCAAGCCTTTCAGCGCCCGCGAGCTCGTTGCGCGCGTAAAGGCGATCCTGCGCCGCGGCCGCCTGCCGGTCGTGAACGGCCTGGCGCTCGACGACGAGCGTCACGTCGCGACGCTCGATGGCCGGCCGCTCGATCTCACGCCGGTGGAATTTCGCCTGCTGCGCGCGCTCGCTTCGACGCCCGGGCGGGTCTTTTCGCGCGACAAGCTGCTCGAGCACCTGTACGCAGACCATCGGGTGGTCACCGACCGCACGGTGGATGCGCACGTCAAGAATCTGCGCCGCAAGCTCGAGGACGTGCGACCGGGGCAGGAGCTGGTGCGTTCCATCTACGGCGTGGGCTACAAGTTGGAGCTCTGATGCAACTAAAGAAACCAATCATCGGCATCGTGCTCGTCGCCGCTCTCGCGGTCGGCGGTTACTACTACTGGCAGTGGCGCATGGCGCCTTCGCCCGCCGCCGCGGCCGGCGCCACCAAAGGCGGTGCGCGCGGCGGCCCGGGCGGCGGCCCAACCCCGGTGGTCGCCACGGCAGCGACGCAAGGCGACATCGACGTCATCGTCAACGGGCTCGGCACGGTGACGCCGCTCCGCACGGTAACGGTGAAGTCGCGCGTCGACGGCGAGCTCGTGCGCGTGCTGTTCGACGAGGGACAGCTCGTGAAAGAGGGGCAGCTTCTCGCCGAGATCGATCCACGCCCGTACCAGGTGCAGCTGCAGCAGGCCGAGGGCCAGCTCGCGCGCGATCGCGCCCTACTTGAGAACGCGAAGCTCGACCTCGAGCGCTACAACACGCTCTTCCAGCAGGATTCCATCGCCAAGCAGCAGGTCGACACCCAGGCCTCGCTCGTGCGCCAGTACGAGGGCGCGCTGCGCGTGGATGCGAGCCAGGTCGAGAACGCGCGCCTGCAGCTTGCTTACGCGCGGATCACTGCGCCCGTCAGCGGCCGCCTGGGCCTTCGGCAAGTCGATCCCGGCAACATCGTGCACGCCGGCGATGCCAACGGGATCGTCGTCATCACGCAGCTCGAGCCGATCTCCGTGCTCTACACCGTGCCGCAGGACCTGCTGCCCTCGGTGATGAAACGGTTGCAGTCCGGCGACCAGATCGCGGTGGAGGCCTGGGACCGCGAGCAGAAGGCGAAGCTCGGCGACGGCATGCTCGCCTCCGCCGACAACCAGGTCGATCCCCAGACGGGCACCGTGAAGCTGAAGGCGCGCTTCGCCAACTCCGATCGCGTGCTTTTCCCTCAGCAGTTCGTGAACGTGCGGATGAAGCTCGATACGTTGCACGACGCTGTCGTCGTGCCGGCGGCCGCGGTGCAACGCGGCTCGCAAGGCATGTTCGTCTACGTGGTGCAGCCGGACAAGACGGTGGCCCTTCGCATCGTGAAGCTCGGCCCGGCCGACGGCCAGCGCCAATCGATCGCAGAAGGGCTCAAGCCCGGCGATCTCGTGGTGACCGACGGCACGGATCGCCTGCGGCCGGGGGCGGCGGTCGAGGTGGCCTCCGCGCGGCCGGAGATCAAGCCGCCGCCGGCGGGCGGCGTGTCGGGCGGCAAAGGCAGCGGCAAAGGCCGCCGCAGCAAGGACAGCGGATGAACCCCTCACGGCTTTTCATCCTGCGGCCGGTGGCCACCTCGCTTCTCATGGTCGCAGTGCTTCTCGCCGGCTTCGTCGCCTACCGTCAGCTACCGATCTCGGCGCTGCCGCAAGTCGACTACCCGACGATTCAGGTCTTCACCTTTTATCCTGGCGCGAGCCCCGAGGTGATGGCATCTTCGGTCACCGCACCGCTCGAAACGCAGTTCGGCCAGATGCCGGGCCTCAAGCAGATGCTCTCGACGAGCTCGGGCGGTGCCTCGGTTGTCACCCTGCAGTTCGATCTCGCCGTGCCACTCGACGCCGCCGAGCAGAGCGTGCAGGCGGCGATCAACGCCGGCTCCAATTTGCTGCCGGGCGATCTGCCGGCGCCGCCGGTCTACAGCAAGGTGAACCCGGCCGATGCGCCGATCATCACGCTGGGACTCTCCTCGCGCACCATGTCGCTGCCCGACATTCAGAATCTCGCGGACACGCGCCTCGCGCAGAAGCTCTCCCAGGTCGCCGGCGTCGGCCTCGTCACGCTCTCCGGCGGCCAGCGTCCCGCCGTGCGCGTGCAAGTGAACCCGAAAGCCCTCGCGGCCAACAGCCTCGGCATGGAAGACGTGCGCAGCGCCATCGCGGCGGCGAACGTGAAGCGCGCCAAAGGCAGCCTCGACGGCCCGAACCGCGCCTACACCATTGATGCGAACGACCAGCTCTCTTCCGCCGCGCAGTACAAGAGCGTGGTGGTCGCCTACAAGAACGGCGCGCCGATCTTCGTCTCGGACGTCGCCGACGTGGTCGACGGCGCGGAGAACGTGCGCCTTGCTGCCTGGATGAACCAGGTACCCGCGGTCATCCTCAACATCCAGCGGCAGCCCGGCGCGAACGTCATCGATGTCGTGAACCGGATCAAGCAGCAGTTGCCGCAGCTCCAGGCCGCGATGCCGGCCGCGATCGACATCGCGGTGCTGACCGATCGCACCGTGACGATCCGCGCGTCGGTGCGCGATGTGCAGATCGAGCTTTTGCTGGCGGTCGCTCTCGTCGTGACGGTGATCTTCATCTTTCTGCGCAAGCTGCGCGCCACGCTCATCCCGAGCGTGGCGGTGCCGCTCTCGCTCATCGGCACGTTCGGCGTCATGTACCTCGCGGGCTTCTCGATCAACAACCTCACGCTGATGGCGCTGGTGGTGGCCGCCGGCTTCGTGGTCGACGATGCAATCGTCGTGATCGAGAACATTACGCGCTATGTCGAGGCGGGCGAGCCGCCGCTCGCGGCAGCGCTCAAAGGCTCCGCGCAGATCGGCTTTACCATCATCTCGCTCACCTTCTCGCTCATCGCGGTGCTGATCCCCCTGCTCTTCATGGGGGACGTCGTGGGTCGGCTGTTCCGCGAATTTGCCGTGACGCTGGCCGTGGCGATCCTCATCTCGGCCGTGGTGTCGCTCACGCTGACGCCCATGATGTGCGCGCGCCTGCTGCGCCCCGAGCGCGAGGAAGGCGAATCGCGCTTCGCGCGCGCCGCAGGCCGCATGTTCGACCGCGTGATCGAGCGCTACGGGCAGGCCCTCGACTGGGTGCTCGACCGGCAGCCGGCGACGCTCATCGTCTGGGCGGCGGCACTGCTGCTCACGGTGCTGCTGTACTTCGTGGTGCCCAAAGGCTTCTTCCCGGTGCAGGACACCGGCGTCATCCAGGGCATCACCGAGGCGCCGCAAACCATCTCCTTCCCGGCGATGGCCGAACGCCAGCAGGCGCTGGCAAACGCCATCCTGCAGGACCCGGCGGTCGCGAGCCTTTCCTCCTTTATCGGCGTCGACGGCACCAACGTCACGCTGAATAGCGGCCGCATGCTCATCAACCTCAAGCCGCTCTCCGACCGCGGCATGCATGCCACCGACGTCATCCGCCGCCTGCAGAACGAGGTGGCGCAGGTCGAGGGCATCAAGCTCTATATGCAGCCGGTGCAGGACCTCACGGTCGAGGATCGCGTGAGCCGCACGCAGTACCAGTACACGCTGTCGGCGGCGGACGGCAAGCTCCTCTCCGAGTGGGTGCCGCGGCTGGTCGAGCGGCTGTCGCACCTGCCGCAGCTCACCGACGTCGCCTCCGACCTCCAGGACCAGGGGCTGCAGGCTTATGTCGACATCGACCGCGACAGCGCCGGGCGCCTCGGCATTACGCCGATGGCGATCGACACGGCGCTCTATAACGCCTTCGGCCAGCGGTTGATCTCGACCATCTTTACGCAGGCAACGCAATACCGCGTGGTGCTGGAAGTAAAGCCTGAATTCCGGCTCACGCCCGACGCGCTGAAGACCATCTATGTGGCTTCCTCAGGCGGCCAGCAGGTGCCGCTCGATGCCATAGCGCACATCAGCACCGGCACCGCGCCGCTTGCCATCAGCCACCTCGGCCAGTTCCCGGCCGCGACCATCTCGTTCAACCTGGCGCCGGGCGCGTCGCTCGGCGCTGCGGTGGACGCGATCCAGGGTGTGGAACGCGAGATCGGCCTGCCGGTCGCGGTGCAGACGGAGTTCCAGGGCGCCGCCGCGTCGTTCCGGGAGTCGCTCGGCAGCACGCTCCTTCTCGTGCTGGCCGCCGTGGTGACCATGTACATCGTGCTCGGCGTGCTCTACGAGAGCTACATCCACCCGGTGACGATTCTCTCGACGCTGCCGACCGCGACCGTCGGCGCGCTCACCGCGCTGCTGCTCGCGCGCCAGGACCTCGGCATCGTCGCCGTAATCGGCATCATCCTGCTGATCGGCATCGTCAAGAAGAACGCGATCATGATGATCGACTTCGCGCTCGACGCCGAGCGCCACGAGGGCAAGAGCCCGCGCGAGGCGATCCACCAGGCGTCGCTCCTGCGCTTCCGGCCGATCCTGATGACGACCGCCGCGGCGCTCTTCGGCGCGCTGCCGCTCATGCTCGGCACGGGTGTCGGCTCGGAGCTACGCCACCCGCTTGGCCTCACCATGGTCGGCGGCCTGATCGTCAGCCAGGTGCTGACGCTCTTCACTACGCCGGTGATCTATCTCTACTTCGACCGCTTCGCGCGCCGCTACCGGCGCCCCGTCGCGGCACCCGCCGCGTGAACCTCTCGGCGCCTTTCGTCGCCCGGCCCGTCGCGACCACGCTGCTCGCGATCGGCGTGGTGCTTGCGGGCGTAGTGGCGTTCACGCAGCTGCCAGTGTCACCGTTGCCGCAGGTCGACTATCCGACCATTTCGGTGCAGGCGTCGCTGCCGGGGGCCAATCCCGAGACCATGGCTTCAACGGTGGCGACGCCGCTCGAGCGAGCGCTGGGTCGCATCGCCGGGGTGACGGAGATTACGTCGTCGTCCTCGCTCGGCTCGTCGCGCATCACGCTGCAGTTCGATCTCAGCCGCAACATCAACGACGCGGCGACCGAAGTGCAGTCGGCGATCAATGCGGCGCGCAGCCAGCTGCCATCGGGCATGCCGAACAACCCGACCTACCGGAAGGTGAATCCGGCGGATGCGCCGATCATGGTGCTCACGCTCACCTCCGACACGCTGCCGCGCGGCCAGATGTACGACTGGGCCTCCACCGTGGTGGCGCAGAAAATCTCGCAGGTGCGCGGCGTCGGCCAGGTCACGGTCGGCGGCAGCGCGCTGCCCGCGGTGCGCGCGGAGCTCAACCCCACCGCGCTGAACGCGTACGGCATTGCGCTTTCCGACGTACGCACCGCGCTCGCCAACGCGAATGCCAACCGGCCGAAAGGGCTCGTCGAGAACGCGGATCGCGTCTGGTGGATCTACGCCAACGACCAGGCGAACGAGGCGGCGGACTACCTGCCGCTCATCGTCTCGTACAAGAATGGCGCCGCCGTGCGCCTCGGCGATGTAGCGGACGTCGTCGACTCGGTGCAGGACGTGAGGAACGCCGGCGAGGCGAACGGCCGGCCGGCCGTGCTGATCATCATCAACCGCGAGCCGAACGCCAACATCCTCGAGACGGTGCAGCGCGTGCGCGATGTCATGCCTTTCCTGCAGGCGTCGATCCCGGCAAGCGCCGAGCTCGGCGTGGCGATGGAGCGCACCTCCACCATCCGCGCCTCGCTCTCCGAGGTGGAAAAGACGCTGATCATCGCCGTCGCGCTCGTCATCCTGGTGGTGTTTGCCTTCCTGCGGCGTGTGCGCGCGACCCTGATTCCAGCGGCCGCGGTGCCGGTCTCGATCATCGCCACCTTCGGCTTCATGTATCTCGCGGGCTTCAGCCTGAACAACCTGTCGCTGATGGCGCTCATCGTCGCCACCGGTTTCGTCGTGGACGACGCCATCGTGGTGCTCGAGAACGCGACGCGCCACATCGAGGAGGGCATGACGCCGATGCAGGCGGCGCTCACCAGCGCCGCCGAGGTGGGCTTCACGGTGGTGTCGATGAGCCTTTCGCTCATCGCCGTCTTCATCCCGATCCTCTTCATGGGCGATATCGTCGGGCGCCTTTTCCGCGAGTTCGCGATGACCCTGTCGTTTGCCATCCTCGTCTCGCTCGTCGCCTCACTCACGCTTACGCCGATGATGTGCGGACGGCTGCTCTCGTCGCGGCCGCCGAAGCATGGGCGCCTCTATGAGGCGAGCGAACGCCTCTTCAATGCGATGCGCAGCCGCTATGCGCGCAGCCTCGGCTGGGCGCTCCGCCATCGGCTGGTGATGGTCGCGGTGCTGGCCGTGGCGGTAGGCCTGAACATCTATTTGTACATCGCGATGCCGAAGGGCTTCTTCCCGCAGCAGGACACCGGGCGCCTGATCGGCTTCATCCGCGCCGATCAGACCACCTCGTTCCAGGCGATGCAGGAGAAGATGGTGCAGATCGTGAACGTGCTGCGCTCCGACCCGGCGGTCACCAGCGTCACCGGCGTTACGGGCGGCGGCTTCGGCGCGCGCAACTCGGGCTTCATGTTCATGGAGCTGAAGCCGATCCGCGAACGTCCCTCGGCCGGGGCGGTGGTGGCGCGCCTGCGGCCGCAGTTTGCGCACCTGCCCGGCGTCAACGTGTTCCTGGTGCCGGTGCAGGATGTGCGCGTCGGCGGCCGGCAAGCGAGCGGCACCTACCAGTACACGCTGCAGAGCGACGACCTCGATGCGCTCCGCCAGTGGACCGTGCGGCTGCAGAACGCGCTGATGAGCGTGCCGCAGCTCGCCGACGTGACCAGCGACCAGGAGACGCGCGGCCTGCAGGCAATGGTGGTGATCGATCGGCTCACCGCCGCACGCATGGGCGTCACGCCGGACACCATCGATCAGACGCTCGGCAACGCCTTCGGCCAATCCGTGGTCTCCACCATCTACACCGAGCGCAACCAGTATCGCGTAGTGATGGAGGTGGATCCGCGCTACGCCCAGGGCCCGGAAGCACTGAAGGACGTCTACATCCGGACGCCGAACGGCGCCGTGCCGCTCGCCGCCGTGGCGCACTACGACTACTCCAACGCGCCGCTCTCGGTAAACCACCAAGGCCAGTTCGCCGCCTCGACCATCTCCTTCAACCTGCCAGAGGGCGTCTCGCTCTCGCAAGCCGCCGCGGCGATCGACGACACCATGGCGCGCATCGGCGTGCCGGCGACCGTCTATGGCTCCTTCCAGGGCACCGCACGCTCATTCCAGACCACGCTGGCGCGCCAGCCCTGGCTCATCTTGGCGGCGATCCTGACCATGTACATCGTGCTCGGCATGCTCTACGAGAGCACCGTCCACCCGCTGACCATCCTCTCGACGCTGCCATCCGCGGGTCTGGGTGCCCTTCTCGCCCTGCTCGCGTTCAAGGCGGAGTTCACGGTCATTGCCCTGATCGCGGTGTTCCTGCTGATCGGCCTGGTGAAGAAGAACGCCATCCTGATGGTCGACTTCGCGCTCGAGCGCGAGCGTGGCGGCATGGCGCCGCAGCAGGCGATCTACGAGGCGTGCCTGCTGCGCTTCCGGCCGATCATGATGACGACGATGGCGGCGCTCCTCGGTGCGCTGCCGCTCGTGATCCAGCGCGGCGATGGCGCCGAGCTGCGGCAGCCGCTTGGCATCGCCATCGTCGGCGGCCTGATCTTGAGCCAGCTCCTCACCCTCTACACCACGCCGGTGGTCTATCTCTACGTCGACCGCTTCAACAACTGGTGGATGCGTAACGTGCGCCGCCGGCCGGCGGAGGCAGCGGCATGAAAAACCGGATTTTGGTTTTCGCTTGCCTCACCCTGGCGGGCTGCGCGGTCGGGCCGGACTATCACCGGCCGGAGGCGCCGGTGCCGGCGACCTATAAGGAGCTCGAAGGCTGGCATACCGCCCAGCCGCGCGACGCGCTGCCGCGGGGCTCCTGGTGGACGGTGTTCGGCGATCCGGAGCTCGACGCGCTGATGAAGCGCGTCGACATTTCGAACCAGAATATTCGGGCAGCCGAGGCGCGCGTGCGCCAGGCGCGCGCGGTCGCCGATCAGGCGCGTGCGAGCCTCTTCCCGAACGTCAACGCCACCGGCTCGGTCACGCGCAGCAAAGCGCCATCGCTTTCGAACCAGCCGAACTTCGCCACCGGCGCGGTCAACAACTACAACGTCGGCCTGACGGTCCCGGCGTGGGAGGTCGACCTCTGGGGTCATATCCGCCGCAACATCGAATCGCAGGAAGCGAGCTGGCAGGCGAGCGCCGCGGACCTCGAGGGCGCGCGCCTCTCGGCACGCGCGACGCTGGCGCAGGATTATTTTGCGCTGCGGGTGGCCGACACCACTAGACGTTTACTGGAGGAGACGGTGCAGGCCTACCAGCGCTCGCTCGAGCTCACGCAAAACCGCTACAAGGCTGGAGTCGTGGCGCGCGTCGACGTGGTGCAGGCCGAGGTGCAGCTGAAAAGCGCGCAGGCGCAGCTGATCGACGTCGGCGTCAATCGCGCGCAGCTCGAGCATGCGATCGCCATGCTGGTCGGCGAGCCGCCGGCGAATTTCGCGCTCGCGCCGGCCGACCTTACCTTGAAGGTGCCGGATGTGCCGGTGGCGCTCGCCACCGAGCTCCTCGAGCGGCGGCCGGACATCGCCGCCGCCGAGCGCGCGATGGCGGCGGCAAACGCGCAGATCGGTGTCGCGAAGTCCGCTTACTTCCCGACGCTCACGCTCACCGCATCGACCGGCTTCCGCGCCCAAACGCTTGCCAATCTCTTCAGCGCGCCGAGCCGCTTCTGGTCGCTCGGCGCCGCGGCGGCCGAGGGGCTGTTCGACGCCGGCGCCCGGCGCGCCGCGAGTGAGCAGGCGGCGGCCGCCTATGACGCGCAGGTCGCCACCTACCGCCAGACCGTGCTCGCCTCGTTCCAGGACGTCGAGGACAACCTCGCGGCGCTGCGCATCCTCGAGCAGGAGGCGGCGCTGCAGGAAGACGTGGTGCAGTCGGCGCGGCATGCGCTGGACTTGACCATCAACCAATACCAGCAGGGCGTGGTGAGCTACCTCAACGTCATTACGGCGCAGACCACCGCGTACAACAATCAGAGCGCCGCGGTGAACGTGCTCGGCCGGCGGCTCACCGCCGCCGTCGGCCTGATCCGGGCGCTCGGCGGCGGCTGGAGCGCGGAGGAATTGCCACAGCGCTAGCCTTGAGCTGTATTTGGCAGCCTCGAACTACTGGAGACGGGAAGAAGACTCCCGCGGTTACTTCACCTTCGAACCGCAATCCGTCGTGGCCAGGCGAATAGCCTCAAGAAGAATCCTGCGTGATTCCGGTTCCACAGGCCTCGCCCCTGAGGTCGCCCCTACAAAGCTAGGTCCCAAGATCTCCGACAACTCGCACGACTTCGCTCTTTCTTTGCTGTCGACGCTACGGGCGTAATCTTTTAAATTGCTACCGAGGAGGATGTAGAGGAGATCTTCTGCCTTCCCTATGTCCTTGCCTTCGAGGAGCCTAATGAGGGTTGCGCGCTCTTTGGCCTGCGCGTAACGCGCGTGAGATAGTGCGTCCAGTGTATACCGTTCGTTCTGGGCCTCGGCTCTATATGTAGCAGACAACCAACCCCCGAGTACTCCGACTAGCAGAGAGCCTACGGCTACCGCGATCCAAAATTTTCGCTGCATGAGTAGGCTTCCATGTCGTTGCGGGGAACCGGCGGCAAAATGTAGGCAACGGCGCCTTTCGGGCACTTGTAGAGATCGGGATTCAATTGCACGAACCGGCGACCTCGTCAGCGTTGATCTTGCATACAACCGCGGCCACATTTGCAAAGAGTCCTGTGCACAACTTGTAGACTCTCTCGTGCAGCTTGCTGCAATCTTCGTTGCTACTGAGACAGATCCTGCCGTTCTTGATCGCCTCTCTTATCGCCTTCTGCACTTGATCAACTGTCGGCCTATCCGGCCAGAGCAACCCAGCAGTGAGTTCGGTTGCGGCGAGGCCGTAGGGGTCAGTTCGCCGCAGCGGGCTCCCAGACACATAGCCGTAGGTATTAGCCCCTCCCCGAAGACCGACTGGATCGCTCTGTTTGTAACTTCCGAGAATTGCGTCGTAATCGCGAAAATAGTTGTACGTGAGATTTGTTTCCACATCTGCGTACTGTCCGGGGAAGCGCACGGGAAACTCGAATGCGCCGAGCGCCGATGGATTCTCGTCGGGCACGTTGTTGCCGAACGGCTCCTGCTGCTCCCACTTCCACTCTAGGCGCTGCTGATCGTCGTAGATCGCGCGCGGGGTGTTGAGGTGATCGACGTGGACGAAATGAAGCTTGGGTTGCGGACCGACGGTGATTGTGACTGGGGCCGAGATCGTTGCCGCGCCGAACTGATCGAAGGCCTTCGCTGTCAGCGTATAGCTGCCATTGGCAAGCCCTGAGACGTTGTAGCTCCAAGGCGCCGCTGTGTCGGTGTTCACGAAGCTTCCATTGATATAGAACTCAACCTTGGTAACCCAGCCGTTCACTTCGCCTGCGTTGGCCGTCGCGCTTAGTGTGAAACTCGCGGGCGCCGTTGAGTAATTCGCGCCGCCCGAAGGCGCAGTGATGCTCACCGTCGGTGGCAGATTCGTGTCCGAGACAACGACCGTCCTCGCCGCCGAAGTGGTGGTCGCGCCTTGGCCATCCATCGCTACCGCGGTAATGGTGTAGGTGCTCGCCGCGAGCGTGCTCGAGAGGCTGAAAGGCGCGCTGCTTCTCGTGCCGATGAGCGTGCCGTTGGCATAAAAGGAAACGCTGACGGTGTCGTTCGCCTCTCCCGAGTTCGCATTGGCCTGGAAAGTGACCGTCGCAGGCGCATTCCAGCGGCTGTTGTCCTGCGGGATGACGAGCGACACGGTGGGCGGCACGTTAGTGTCGGACACGATGAAGGTTCTTGCCGCGCTTGTCGTCTGCGCGCCCTGGCTGTCGGTCGCCACGGCAGTGAGTGTGTACGTGCCTAGGCCGAGGTCGGCGGCGCTATAGCTGAAGGGCGCCTGGGTGATCGTGTTCGCCAACGTCCCGTTTAGATAAAAATCGACCCGCTGGATGATGTCGTTGAGCTCCGGCCCCGAAGCGCTAGCTGAGATGGTGATGCTCGTGGGGTTGAGGTACCTCGCGCCGTCGGCCGGCGCAGTAAGGCTCACGCTTGGCGCGGTATTGGTTGCCGCCACAGTGATGGTGCGCGACGATGAGGTCGCCTGAGCGCCGTTGTTGTCGTAGGCGATGGCGTTGATCGAGTAGCTGCCTGCAGCCACGCCGCTCCAGTCGAATTGGTAAGGCGACGTGCTCACCGTCTGAATAAGCGCTCCATTGGCGTAGAACTCCCCCGCGCGACTCCCACGCCGGACGCCGAGGCGTTCGCCTTCACGGCCAGCGTGGCCGGGGCGAGATACAGCGCCCCATTACTCGGCGAGGTCATGCTCACCGTCACGCCGGACGCCGTGGCGATCCATGCGAAAAGAACCAAGAACCCGAGGCCGCTTCTAGCGAGCGCGCTCATTGCACCACGCCGACCGGAATATCACCGGCAGATACATTCCTTAGTCGCCGGTCGTGACGCTCCGTAGTCTTCTGGCCTTACGATCCCAGGAGTACACTACGTTGCTCCTGCCGAAGACCCAGTACTTTATTCTGGCGTTGCTGACCTTTTGAGAAGACTTGGCGAGCGACTGCCCCGATTTGCCTTTGGCGGATGCGGGCACGAGCGTTAGGTATTGAAGCCCTTCAAATTCACCAAGATCTACGCGGCTTACTTGCCTGCAGTCTGAAGCGCAGAGGAAGACGCGCAAAGCTAGCTGTGTTCCATCTGGCTCTTTAGTTAGAACCGCCACGTCGTCAATTCCATCACCGTCAAAGTCAGCGACGATAGATCCGGGTGTTTCGCCGCCTCCCGTCATTCGCAAGTGCTCCACGACTTCGCGATCCAGATCGCGAAGGGCGACGATCCTACCTTCAAGTTGTTGAAGCACCCCGCTTGCGTCCTTTGGGCGCCCCTCGTTGGAAGTACTCGCGGCGCCAGCGCTGCCATAGATCGATAGCAAGACGGCGATGAATACGAACCTAAGACTTACATATGCAGTCCTGGTCCTTTGGAAGGATCCCAGAGCGGCCATTTTTTCCTTTCGTGGTCTGAAAGTGGATATGTGTTCCTTCGTCCTGGGCGTAACCGATTCCGCAATCTTTTGCGCAGCACAGGAGCTTCTTCGGGTCGATCGTGCGAATCCAATACCATGGAATGTCGAATGCTTGATTCGTGCAGTGACGACTTCCTTTGACCGTGCCTGGCTGGTGACGACCGTCCGGGGTGCATTCACCGCCGCCGCTAATCAGTATGTCAGGGACGCCAAGGCAACCCTCCATGCAAGTCAGCGCTCGATAGGCTGGGCCGCCCGGAATCTGTGTTCCTTTCCACGGCGTCTTGGCATCTGATGGTTCGCGGCACATCATTTCCGGCTCGTGCGCGCTTAGGCGCAGTACCTTTTTCTGAGGAAAGAGAGCTAACGCAACAACTCTCCGGCAACGAACAGCGCCGTCGCGACTTTTCGATTTCCTCCCTGGGCGCGAGTGTTTTTCGAAAGTCCCGCACTTGTCAAATCCGTTCCGCGGGCCAAATGACTTTCTCTGTCGATTGGTGCGTAAACGCAACGGTCCACCGCGTACAACGGCCAGGCACCGCTGTCCGGCCATGTGCCTATTCGATGCGTTGCATCCGGGTTGGCAAGACGCACCGCAAGCGCACGTGGAGCGGATGCACGCGCTCAGCGGCGCTTGAGCAATTCCTCGACGGTAAGGCCGACATCCTTCGCGATCTGGCGCAGCAGGATCGGGGAGATGTCGCGCCCGGCGTGGAAGGGAACGGTGGTTGCGCGGCCGTCGGCGTGACGGAACTGCTTGTGCGAGCCGCGCTGACGGACTTCAACGAAGCCGAGCGCGCTCAAGATTGCGATCACCTCGCGCGGCTTCAGGACCGGAACACCGGCCATTCAGACGACGACGGTTTGCGTGCCGACGAATTCGGTCTGCAGTTTGGGTTCGCCGTCTTCCAACAGCATCGCGATCACCTCGCGAAGGTTGGCGTGCAGCTCGTCGAGGGTTGCGCCCTGGCTGTGCGCGCCGGGGAAGCCTGGTACGTAGCCCACATAGAGCTTGGTGTCGGGGCAATGCTCGATGACGGCGGTGTAGGTGCTCATGACGTTCTCATTCTAGCGGCTCGCTGCAGCCGAACGTGCGCGCCATTGCATCCATGTCGGCCATCCGGACGCTCGGCGGCAGCTCGAGCGCGGAGGAACTGCCGAGCGCTGACATGCTCGGCGCGCATGCAAAGTGCGCTGATTTATCGTTTGAGCGGCGCCAGCGTTGCCTGCATGCTGCGCATCTATGGAGCATGCAGCGACCTGGCGGAATGGAATAGCGGCGCTCACCGGTTCGTCCGGGGAAGCGCCGGTTCGTCCCAGAAAAGCGCGGTTTCGTCGCATCGGCGTTGTCGCGGCCAGGCTGCCTGCCTACTCTGCGCGTGTGCCAGCCAGGAGAACGCCAATGAAAACCGCCAACCGCCTCGCCGTGCTCGCTTTCGCCGTTGCGCTCAATGCTGTCGCCATCGCCGCGCTGCACATCGCCATGGTGGATGGGGCGGAACGCGCGATCGCCGCGAACCAGGAGCTCGAGCATGTCGTGGTGAGCGCCACCCGCGAGTCTCCTGCGATCGCCACCAGCAATTGCCCGACCGCGTCGCACGCCCTCTGAGGGTGCGATCATTGCGGTCCGGTGCCTACTGCCCGTGCCATCATCGCCGAGGACGAGCCGCTCTTGCGGGAGGAGCTCGCCGAGCTCCTGGCGTCGCTCTGGCCCGAGCTTTCCCTCGTCGCGCAGACCGCTGACGGCATCGCCACGCTGCAGGCGCTGGAGAAGCACGCACCGGATATCCTGTTTCTCGACATCAACATGCCTGGACTGAACGGCCTTGAGGTGGCGCGCCAGGCAAGCGGTCGCTGCCATGTGGTGTTCGTAACCGCTTACGACCAGCACACGCTCACCGCCTTCGAGCAGGGCGCGGCCGACTATTTGCTCAAGCCGGTCACCACGGCCCGGCTCGCCACGACCGTGGCGAGGCTGAAAGAGCGCATCGGCCGCCCGGCACCGGCGCTCGAAGGCTTGCTGCGCGAGCTGGGCGGCGGCCAGCGCGGGTATCTGCGCTGGATCAACGCGTCGCAGGGACAGACGGTGCGCGTGATCACCGTTGAGGACGTGTGCTATTTCCAGGCGGACGCCAAGTACACGCGCGTGGTGACCGCCGAGGGCGAGTCGCTGATCCGCAAACCGATAAAAGAACTGACGCAGGAGCTCGATCCGGCGTCGTTCTGGCAGATCCACCGCTCGACCATCGTCAATGTGCACGCCATCGCCGGCGTGGTGCGCGACCTGCGGGGGCGCACCCAGGTTCGGCTGAAGCGCCGCGAGGAGCTCTTGCCGGTGAGCGATGCGTACACCCCGCTTTTCCGGCAGATGTGATGAACCTGCGACTGCTGAACGGCCTCTCTTGGGCAGCCCTCGCGCTGGTGGGCGGCTTCTGCGTAATACAGGCGTTCGAGTGGGTGCTCGCACCCTCGAACGGCGTGGTCGGCGCCGGCGCGGCGGACATGGCGCACGGCTGGCTCGGGCGTCTGGCGGTGTTCCTCATTACCGGCGTGACGATGCTCCTGACCGCGCTGATCGTCCTCAATGCCGCCGGCCGCGCCGGACGCGAGAACATCGCCGTGGCGATCGTCGCCGCGGTCGCGGCCGCGGCCGCTGCGGCATTCGTGCGCTACGCCGTCGGCGCGACCCCCGCCGGCGAAGGTCCGCGTTACATGCTGATGATCTTTACATCGTGGCTCGGCTCGGCCGCCATCCTCGTCGCCGGATATGTGTACTACCTGCGTGCGCTGTCGACCGACGAGGAAGCGCGCACGGCGGAACTGCGCCGCAGCGCGCTCGAGACGCAGCAGCTCGCCACACGGCTGCGGCTCTTACAGGCGCAGGTCGAGCCGCATTTTCTCTTCAACACGCTCTCCAATGTGCGGCGGCTCGCCCAGACCGACCCCGGCGCCGGCCGCACGATGCTCGCGCAGCTCACGCGCTACCTGCGGGCGGCGCTGCCACGCATGCGCGAGCACGAGACTACACTCGCCGACGAGATCGAGCTGGTGCGCGCCTACCTCGGCGTGCAGCAGGTGCGCATGGGCGCGCGTCTCGAGACCTCGATCGACGCACCGCCGGCGCTGCTCGAGGCGCGCGTGCCGCCGATGATGCTCGCCACGCTGGTCGAGAACGCGATCAAGCACGGCATTGCGCCGCTTGCCGAAGGCGGCGCCATCCGCATCAGCGCGCAGAAGGCCGATGGCGCGCTGAAGCTCACCGTCGCCGACACCGGCCGCGGTCTCGCCGCGGCGTCTTCAGGCACGGGCGTCGGCCTCGCCAACATCCGCGCGCGGCTCGCGGCGCTCTATGGCGAGCGGGCGGACCTGCGCCTGGAGGCGAACGCGCCCCGCGGCGTCGCCGCGATCATCACACTGCCGCTCGCATGAAGCTCCTCAACGGATTCGGATGGCGGCATGTTTGGATCGCACTGGTCTTCTGCCTGGTGGTCGAGCTCGCGCACCTCAGTAATGCGCTGATCGCCAAAGAAGAGCTTCGCGCCTGGGCGGTGGCGAGCTGGTGCGGGCTCTACTTCCTGCTCGCCATCATCGGACTCGCCTGCGCCGTGGCGGTGGACAACTGGCTTGGCGAAGCCGCCGGCACCGGCAAGCGCTTGCTGCTCGCCATGCTGGCGACGGCCGTACTCGCCACGACCTCGGTAGAGACCCTGCTCGCGCTGCTGCCACGGTCCGTGGTGGCGACGCTCGTCGACAAGCACGACACGGGGTTCGTCAGCCCGCTCCACCGAATCGGCTTCCGCTTCAGCATCTCCGCCGGATGGTCGCTTCTGCTGATCGCGCTCTATTCCATGCTGCAGGCGAGCCGCCGGGCGACCACACGGCTGCATGCCACCCGCCTGGCAGCGCTCGCCGCCGAGCGCGGTTTGGTGGAAGCAGATTTGCGCGCGATGCAGGCGCGCGTCGAGCCCGACTTTCTCTTTTCAGCGCTCCTCGCCGTCGACCAGGCGTACGGCCGCAGTGTCGAGGCAGGCGAGGAGGCACTCGAGGCGCTGATCGCGTTCCTGCGCGCCGCGCTGCCCGCCGAGACCGGCGCCAACTCTACGGTCGCCGCGGAGTTGGATCTGGTGCGCGCGTATGCGGGCGTGCTGGAGCTCACCACGGGGCCGGCGCTCGAGCTCGACATCAAGGCGGAGCCCGCCGCGCGCACGCAGCCGATTCCCGCGATGCTGGTGCTGCCGCTCGCGCGCTGGGCGCTGGACGGCGCCAAGGCGGCAGCGCTGCGCATCGCGGCGCGCCGCGAGAACGGCGAGCTCGAGATCGCGTTGCGCAGCGATGTTTCTACCGGCGCGGGCGGCGATACGGCGCAGATCGCCGGCGTGCGCGCGCGGCTTGCGCACCTTTACGGCGAGCGCGCGCGCCTCGAAGCCACTACCGAATTCGGAGCCAGGGTCGCCATCATTTCGGTTCCTGCTTAGCACAGCCAACCGGCCTGATCAGACCCTGGACTCCGAATACCGGCCTTCGTAGCCGCGCGGGATCGCGGCGATCAGCTTCCGCGTGTACTCATGTTGCGGGCTGGCGAAGATCGCCTCCGGCGTGCCGCGCTCGACCACTTCACCGGCGCGCATCACCAGCACCTCGTCGGACATGTATTTCACGACCGCCAGGTCGTGCGAGATGAACACATAGGCGAGGCCGAGGCTCTCCTGCAGGTCGAGCAGCAGGTTCAGCACCGTCGCCTGCACTGAGACATCCAGCGCCGACACCGGCTCGTCGCACACCAGCACTTCCGGCTCGACCGCGAGCGCGCGTGCAATGGCGATGCGCTGGCGCTGGCCGCCGGAGAACTCGTGCGGATAGCGCTGCATCGCGTCCGCTGGCAGGCCGACGCGTTGCAGGAGCTCGCGCGCGCGCTCATAGCGATGCGCTTCGCTCGCGCCCAAACCGTGGATACGCATCGGCTCGACCAAGGTGCGGCCGATATTGCGCCGCGGGTTGAGGCTGGCGTACGGGTTCTGGAACACGATCTGGATGCGGCGGCGAAGCGGCAGCAGTTCGGCCGCTTTGAGGCCGGTGAGTTCCGTGCCATCGAGCCGCGCTTCGCCGGCGGTCGGCTCGAGGAGCCGCAGCATGAGCCGCGCCACCGTGGTCTTGCCCGAGCCCGATTCGCCGACCAGGCCCACGGTGCGGCCGCGCGAGACATCGAACGAGACGTCGCTCACCGCGACGAGCGCCCTCGAGGCGAAGAAGCCGGTGCGCAGCCGAAACTCCTTGCGCAGCTGCTTCGCTTGCAGCGCCGGCGCGCCGGCCGGCGGCCGCGCGAGCGGCTCGATGGCTGCCGCACGGCCGCGCATGAAGTCATCGATTACCGGCAGGCGCCGCGGCCTGGCGTCCAGGCGCGGCCGGCAGGCGAGCAGCGCGCGCGTATAGGGATCCTGCGGCGCGTGGAAGATGCGCTCGACGGGTCCGGCTTCGCGCACCACGCCGTCGCGCATCACCACCACATCATCGGCGAGCTCGCCGACCAGGCCGAGGTCGTGGCTGATGAAGAGCACGCTCATGCGGTGGCGCTCGCGCAGGCGCGCGATGAGTTCCAGCACCTGGCGCTGGACCGTGACATCCAGCGCCGTGGTCGGCTCATCCGCAATCAGCAGCTTCGGCTCGTTGGCGATCGCCATGGCGATCATCACGCGCTGCTGCTGCCCGCCCGAGAGCTCGTGCGGATAAGCGCGCAGCCGCGCGCGCGGCTCGGGAATCCCCACCTCGGCCAGCAGCTCCGCGGCCCGCTCCACGGCGGCGCGCGGGCTCATCCGGCGATGCAAGCGCAGCACCTCGGCCACCTGCTCGCCGACCGTCAGCACCGGGTTGAGCGAGCTCATCGGCTCCTGGAACACGGCGCTGATGTCGCGGCCGCGCAAAGCGCGCAGCCGCGCCGCGCTTGCCTCGAGCAGATTTTCGCCGCGGTAGGCGATGCGGCTCGCCGGATGCACGACGGCGTTCTCCGGCAGCAGGCGCAGGATCGACATCGCCGACACCGTCTTGCCGCTGCCCGACTCGCCGACCAGCGCGAGCGTGGCGTCCTCGCGCACCGTGAAGCTCACGCCGCGCACCGCGTCGACGCTCGTGCGGCGCGTGACGAAGGAAACGCGCAGGTCGGAGACCGCGACCAGCGCGCTCATCGCAGCTTCGGGTCGAGCGCGTCGCGCAGGCTGTCGGTGAGCATGGAGAAAGCGGTGAGGAAGATCGCCATGAACACCGTGGCCGCCGCGAGCTGCCACCACTTGCCGATGATGAGCTCGGTCTGCGCCTCGGAGAGCATCGTGCCCCACGAGACCATGTCGACCGGCACGCCGAGCCCGAGGAAGGAAAGGATCACTTCCACCTTGATGAACGCCACGACCAGGAGCGAGAGCTGCACCAGGATCACGTGGCTCACGTTCGGCAGGATGTGGACGAACATGCGAGAGGCGGCCGAGGCGCCGATCGCCTGCGCGGCGAGCACGTACTCGCGCTCGCGATGCTTCATGTACTCGGCGCGCACCAGGCGGTACATGCCGGTCCAGCCGGTGACGGCGAGGATGATCACCACTGTCCAGATGCCGCTTGCGAAGAGTGCAGCGAGCGGGCCGCTGCGCAAAACCGCGGCGAGCGTAAAGATCAGCAGGATGGCCGGGATCGAGGTGAAAACGTTGTAGACCCACTCGAGGAAGTCGCTCACCCAGCGCCCGTAGAACCCGGCAAGCGCGCCGAGCAGCGTGCCGATGAAGGTGGCGCAGAGCGCCGCGACGACGCCGACGGCGATCGACACCTGCGAGCCCTTGATCGCCTTGGCGAGCACGTCGCGCCCCCAGCGGTCGCCGCCCCAGGGAAGTGTCATCGAGCGCACGGGCTCGGTGCTCTTCAGCTCTGCGGTGCGCCTTGCCCACTCGTCGTATTTCGGCGCCAGCGGATCGACGTCGCGCAGGTCGGGCACCTTGCCCTTTTGCTCGAACCGCCGCGCGAGCGACGCCTCGAGATTCGGCCGGTCGCCGAGGAATGCCGGATTGGCGTAGGGCACACCCACTTCCACGCTCCAGCCGCGCGCGAGCCAGCCGGCTGCCGCGAAGAGGATCATCACCAGGTAGGCCAGGACGATGCCGAGCGACACGGCGCCGACGCGATCCTGCTGCAGCCGATGCCATAACGCGGTCCAGGCGTTCTCCGGCGTGACGTCGAGTACCGCCGCCATCAGCGCAGCTCGATGCGCGGGTCGACGAAGGTGTAGAGCACGTCGGCCGCGAGATTGATGAGCATGGTGAGGACGGAGACGTAGATCGTCACCGCCTGGATCACCGGGTAGTCGCTGCGATTCACAGCGAGGAAGATCTCGCGGCCGAGTCCCGGGATGGAGAAGAAGATCTCGAGGAGGAAGCTGCCGACGAACACCCCTGGCACGAGGAGCGAGATATTCGTAACCACGGGCACGAGCGCGTTGCGCAGCACGTGCTTACGCAGGATCGCCGGCTCGGAGAGTCCCTTGGCGCGCGCCGTGCGCACATAGTCGCTTTTCGTCTCGTCGAGGAAGAACGAGCGATAGAGCCGCGTCTGCGGCGCAAGGCCGACGAGCGCCGCGAGCACGATGGGAAGCGGCGCGTAGGTCACCAGGTTCTTCCAGAAGCTGTCGCTCCAGCCCTGCACCGGGAACCAGCCGAGCTGGAAGCCGAAGACGTACTGGCCGACGATGATGTAGACGAGGAACGAGACCGACATCGCGGCGACGCAGATCGCCACGACCGTGCGATCGAGCAGCGTGCCGCGGTAATAGGCGACGAGCATCGCCGTCGGGATGGCGAGCGCTGCCTCGAGCAGCAGGATCGGAATGGTGATGGTGAGCGTGGCGGGCAGCCGCGTGAGAAAGATGGAGGACACCTGCTCGCGCGTCATCCAGCTCTTGCCCCAGTCGAACGTGACGATCTCGCGCACGAAGATCCAGAGCTGCGCGTACCAGGGCTGGTCGAGCCCGAGCTCGCGGCGGATGGCATCGATCTGTTCCTGACTCGCGACCTGGCCGGCGAGGATCTGCGCCGGGTCGCCGCCGAACAGCTTGAATAGCAAAAAGATGAGCAGCACCACCCCCGCGAGAGTGGGCACCATCTGCCAAAGCCTGCGTAAGATATACGCTGCCATGCGCCTCCTCCCGCTTCTCGCGCCGGGTCTGCGCTCGTTCTGTCGCGCCGCGATTCTAGCCTTGCTCGCTATCGCCCCGCCCGCGGCGGCAGAGAAAGTGCTGCGCTATGCCTTCGAGGTTGCCGAGACGGGATTCGATCCAGCGCAGATCAACGATCTCTACTCGAGCAACATCGTTGCGCATATCTACGACCCGCCGTACCGGCTCGAGTACCTGGCGCGGCCGTATCGCGTGCGGCCGAACACCGCAGTGGCGCTGCCCGAGGTATCGGCGGACAACAAAGTGTGGACCATCCGCATCCGGCCCGGCATCTATTTCGCCGACGACCCGGTGTTCAAAGGCAAGAAACGCGAGCTCACCGCGCAGGACTACGTTTACTCACTCAAGCGCCACTGGGACCCGAAGAACAAATCCCAGCAGCTCTACCTCGTCGACAAGCGCGTCGTCGGCATGGATGCGATCCGCAAGGCGGCGCTCGCCGGCGGCAAGTTCGACTACGACCGCGAGGTAGAAGGGCTCAAGGTCATCGACCGCTACACCTTTCGCATCACCCTCACCGAGCCGTTCCCGAACCTGATCTATCAGCTCGCCTCCAACTGCAACCTCAGCTGTGCGGTCGCGCGAGAGGTGATCGAGGGTTATGCCGACCGCACCATGGAACATCCGGTCGGCAGCGGCCCGTATCGTCTCGCCGAATGGCGGCGCTCTTCGCGCATCGTGCTCGAGCGCAATCCCGGCTTTCGCGAGGAGTACTACGACGAGCAGGCGCCGGCGAATGATCCGGAGGCGCAGGCCTTCGCCGCTCGCCTCCACGGCCGGCGGCTGCCGATGATCGATCGCGTGGAGGTGTACATCATCGAGGAGGCGCAGCCGCGCTGGCTCGCGTTCCTCAACGCCGAGCATGACCTGATCGACCGCGTGCCGTTCGAGTTCGTCAACATCGCCGCGCCCGAAGGCAAGCTAGCGCCGAACCTGCAGAAGAAGAACATCCAGATGACGCGCACCAACGAGCACGATTTGATCTTCGCCTACTTCGGCATGGAGAATCCGGTGCTCGGCGGCTATACGGCCGAGAAAGTGGCACTGCGGCGCGCGATCTCGCTCGGCATCGATGCCGCGGAATGGATCCGCGCGGTTTACTACGGCCAGGCGATACCGGCGCAGTCGACCGTCCCGCCCGGCGCGTTCGGCTTCGACCCCGAGCTCGCCGGGCCGCTCGCCGAGCACAACCCGGCGAAGGCCAAGGCGCTGCTCGACACCTACGGCTACGTCGACCGCGACGGCGACGGCTATCGCGAAAGGCCCGACGGCACGAAGCTCGTGCTCGAGATCGCGACGACGCCCGACAGCCGCGGCAAGCGCACCGACGAGCTCTGGCGCAAGGAGATGGACCGCATCGGGCTGCGCACCGAGTTCCTGAAGAAGCAGTGGCCCGAGCATCTGCGCGACTCGCGCGCCGGCAAGCTGATGATCTGGAACCTCGGCTGGATCGCCGGGGATCCTGACGCCGACACCTTCTACCAGATCCTCTACGGCGGCAGCAAAGGACAGTCGAACCATTCACGCTTCGATCTGCCGGCGTGGAACGCGCTTTTCGAGAAGGCGCGCGTGCTGCGGGATGGTCCGCAGCGCGACGCGCTCTACCGCGAGATGGACAAGCTTTTTTTCGCCTATGCGCCGCTACGGCCGATCGCCCACCGCACGCTCACCGGGCTGGCGCACCCATGGGTCGTCGGCTATCGGCGGAACCCGGTGAGCCGCGAGCTGTGGACCTATCTGGATATCGACGAGCAAGCTCTCCCAGCACGGCAGGCTCGAGCAGCCGCGGCGGCAGCAGCCCCTGCGCGATGATCAGATCGTGGAACTCGCGCTGATCGAACCGCTCCCGTAGCATGATCTCTGCCTTCATGCGCAACTCGCGCAGCCGGCTGTAGCCGTAGAGGTAAGACACGGCCTGGCCGGGCCAGCGGAAGGCATAGCGATCGGCCTCCTGCTGCGCCATGGCGTCGGAGAGCAGCACCTCGCGCATCAGGAAATCCTTCGCCGCCTGCGGCGTGAGGCGCCCGAGATTCACCATCGGATCGAGAAACGCGCGCGCCGCGCGCGCGAGGCGCAGCTGCAGCGCGAAAAGGCGGCCGTCGTCGGGGTAGTACGGCAGCATGATCGCCTCGGCGTAGAGGCCCCAGCCCTCGGCGTTAGTGCTGTTATCCGCGAACACCGCGCGCGCGAGCGACACGCCGCGCTCGACCATGGCGGCGAACTGCAGCTCGTGGCCGGGCCGCGCCTCGTGGGCGGTCAGCGACCATGCCGCGGCCGGCGCGGAGAAGTCGTCGTTCGCCGCCCCCTTGGCGTTCGGATTGGTGAGCGGGATCACGAACTCGCCGCGCTCGCCCTGGTTGCCGATCAGGCGCGGCACGTTGAGGTACGGCGCCGGTATCGCCGCGGACTCCGCTTCGCTCGCGAGGCGGATCGTCGCCGCGCGCTCGGGCAGCGTGATCAGCTTCTCGCGCGCGATGATCTGCTCGATCTGCGCAAGGCGCTCCTTGTAAAGATCGAGCACGCGCTCGCGCGGCACCGCGTCGCGCTTCAGCGCGCGCAGCACCTCGCGATAGTCCGCCGACGGCAGGTTCTTCTCGCGCGCGAGCGCGGCGGCCACGTGTCCCATCTGCTCGCGTACCTCGGCGAACGCGGTCGTGCCGAGGGCGATGGCCTGCTCGGGCGCGATGTCGACGCCGGCCTGCTTCAGGCGATCGGCATAGAGCTCGCGCGGCAGTGCCGGCGCCGGCCGCGCGTGCGGCAGCACGGCGCTCTTCACCCAGTCGCAGTGCCGGGCGAGCTGTGCCGCGAGGCGCTCATGTGGCCCCTCCCAGCCCTGCACCGGGCTCGTGCGGAAAAGCTCCGCCATGCCCGCGACGTATCTTTGGCAGTTGTTGAGCTCCTGCTCCACTTCCCCGCGATAGGGCCAGATCAGGCCGCCGGCCTTCGCACGCTCGAGCGTGCGCTCGCGCGCGAGGTCGGCGATCGGTCGCGTGCCCGGCCGCAGGCCCGCATAGGCGCGCAGTCGCTCGAGCGCGTGCAGCCGGCGCGCCTCCGGGTTGCGCTCGTCGAGCAGCATCCGCAGGCCGTCGTAAACCTCGCGCGGCACGTCGCGGTACGGCACGAGCAGCCGCTGCTCGAGCGCGGCGGTGTGCCGCTGGCGCGCGATGGCATCGACCAGGATGTCGAGGTCCTGGCGCACGCGGACGTCCTGCTCTTTCAGCCGCGCTGCCCGCAGCCGCGTGGCGATCGCGCTGAGCGCCGCGTCGGCGCGCTCGACGTGGCGCGGCTTGAGATCGCGCACCGCGGTGTCGTAACGCTCGAGGCCGAGCTCCGACATCCATTCTGGAAAGTACTCCCCCAGTACCTCGAGCACCTGTCTGCTGTAGCGGTCGCTCGCTTCGATCCAGGCACGGTCCTCGGCGGCGCGGGCGCCAGTCCCCAGTACCACGAGCACAACGGTCACTATCCAACGCATCGGATCCCCAGCTCGATGGTGGTGAGCTTCAACGCAGCGCCTTCTGCATCATGCGCATCTTGCGACTTGGCCGCGCGACGACGCGGAAGCCCGCTCTCTTGTACGCCGGCACGAGGCCGGTGTAGCCCATGCAGCCGCTGAGCGAATCGGCCATCACCGGATAGCCTTCGAGCAGACGGCCGCCTTTGCGCCGCGCATGGCGCGCGGCCGCGGCGAGCAGCGCGGTCATGAGCCCGCTGCGGCGGTGCTCCTTCGGTACGTAATAGCAGGTGATGCTCCACACGCCGGCCGTCTCGCCTGTCGGCTTCAATGTCGGCGAGGCGGCGAGCGCCGCATACTCGTCGCGCGGTGCGATCGCGCACCACGCTACCGGCTCGCCGGCGCGGTACGCAAGGAGGCCGGGCTCGGCGCCCGAGCGTACCCAGGCGCGCAGCGCCGCTTTGCGCTTCTCCGGCGAGAGCGCGCGGAAGTCGCGCCGCCGCAGGCGCCAGAACATGCACCAGCAGTTGTAATACGCGCCCTTCGGGCCGAACAGGCGCTCGAGATCCCGCCAGCGCTCGGGCGTGACCGGATAAATTCTGGAATTCGGCGTTGCGTCAGGCATAGACCGGGAAGCGGGCGCAGAGCGCCTTCACTTCGCCGGCGACGCGCTCGAGATGCGCATTCTCGTGCGGGTTCTCGAGGACCTCCGCGATCAGCTCGGCGAGCTCCTCCGCCTCCGGACGGCGAAAGCCGCGCGTGGTGATCGCCGGGCTGCCGATGCGGATGCCGCTCGTCACGGCGGGCTTCTGCGGATCGTTGGGAATCGCATTCTTGTTCACCGTGATGTGCGCCCGGCCGAGCGCCGTTTCCGCGTCCTTGCCGGTGATCTGCTTCGGGCGCAGGTCGACCAGGAAGAGATGCGAATCGGTGCGTCCCGACACGATACGCAGGCCGCGCTCCGTGAGCGCCTTCGCCATGGCGCGCGCATTCTCGAGCACGCGCTGCTGGTAATTCTTGAACTCGGGTTTCAGCGCTTCGCCGAGCGCCACCGCCTTTGCCGCGATGACATGCATGAGCGGGCCGCCCTGCAATCCCGGAAAGATGGCGCTGTTGATCGGCTTTTCCTGCTCCGGCAGGCCGAACACCATGCCGCCGCGCGGCCCGCGCAGCGTCTTGTGCGTCGTCGTGGTGACGAAATCGGCGATGCCGATCGGCGATGGATAAAGCCCCGTCGCAATCAAACCGGCGTAATGGGCAATGTCCGCCATCAGCAGCGCGCCGCATTTGTCCGCGATCGCCCGAAAGCGCTTCCAGTCGATGGCGAGCGCATAGGCCGAGGCGCCGGTGACGATGAGCTTCGGCTTCTCCGCCATGGCGATGCGCTCGGCCGCGTCATAGTCGATCTCCTCGGCCTCGTTCAGCCCGTAGGACACCACGCGGTAGAGCTTCCCCGAAAGATTGACGGGCGAGCCGTGCGTCAGATGGCCGCCGTGCGCGAGCGACATGCCAAGAATCGTGTCGCCGGGCTTGAGCGCCGCCGTGTACACCGCCTGGTTTGCCTGCGAGCCTGAATGCGGCTGCACGTTGGCCCACGGCGCGCCGAAGAGCTTCTTCGCCCGCTCGATGGCGATCGACTCCGCGATGTCGACGTACTCACAGCCGCCGTAATAGCGCTTGCCCGGGTAGCCCTCGGCGTACTTGTTGGTGAGCTGGCTGCCCTGCGCGATCAGCACCTGGCGGCTGACGTAATTCTCCGAGGCGATGAGCTCGACGTGGTCTTCCTGACGCTGGTTCTCCAGGCGAATGGCGTTCCAGACGTCGGGGTCGGACTGGGCAAGTAGATTCGGCGCGAACATGGCGAACTGCGGGCGGGGAAAGGCGCCGATTCTACGGTAACTTCGTGACTGTGAAGCTCGCGCTTCTGGTATTGGCGCTGGTCGCTGCGCCACTGCATGCATTTCCGGCAAAGCCGGTACGCGTCATCGTGGCATTCACGCCCGGCGGCGTCACTGACATCATCGCGCGCACGCTGCTGCCAAAGCTCGCCGAGCGCTGGGGCCAGCCGGTGGTGATCGAGAACCGTCCCGGTGCCGGCGGCTCGCTCGCCGCGCAAGCGGTGGCGCGAGCGGCGCCCGATGGCCATACGCTGCTCGTGCACTCTGCCGGCTATGCGATCAACGCGGCGCTGAACCCGGCGCTGCCCTATGACCCGCAGCGCGACTTTGTCGCCGTGGCGCCGCTCGCCAGCCAGGCGATGGTGCTTGTCGTGGCGCCCGCCTCCGGCCTGCGTAGCGCGGGCGAGCTGATCGCCGCGGCGAAGGCGCGGCCGGGCGCGCTCGCTTACGGCTCAGCGGGCATCGGCAGCGGCGGTCATTTCAGCGCCGAGCAGTTCCGCCTCGCCGCCGGCATCGAGGTGCTCCACGTGCCCTATAAGGGCGGCGCTGAAGCGATCAACGACACGGCGGCTGGGCGATTGTCGTTCACCTTCAATACCATCACCTTGGCGCTGCCCTATATCAGCGATGGCCGTCTGGTGGGGCTCGGCGTCACCGGCGCCACGCGCTCGAGCCTGCTCCCGGCCATACCGACGCTCGCCGAAGCCACGCTGCCGGGCTTCGAATACACGTTCTGGAACGGCCTCTGGGCGCCGGCCGGTACGCCGGCGGCCATCTGCGAGCAGATCGCGCGCGAGCTCGCCGAGATCGTGGCGAGCGCCGAGGTGCGCGAGCGCCTCGCGCGCCTTGGCGCGGAGCCGATGGCGATGACACCCGCGGAGTTTGCTGCGTTCGTCAAGCGCGAGATCGAGAATGCGCAGCGCGTGGTGAAAGCCGGCGTGCGGTCCTGACCTTGGTTAGGAGCGGCGTTCCAGCCGGTAGCGCAGCACGTGGTCGCCGTGGTGCGCGGCGCTCTTGCCAAGGCCGATCCAGCCGCGCTCGCCGAGCATCGATTCGCTGCGCCGAAGGCGCACTTCGCGCGCCGTGCCGTCGACCAGCAGGAAGGTGCCGTTCGTAGACTGGTCGACGATGTAGAAGTGGCCGTCGCGGCTGAAGATGCGTGCGTGCACGCGCGAGGCGTGCTCGGTGTTCACCACGACGTCGTTGCCCGCCTCGCGGCCGAGGCGCGCCGGCGTCGTTTCGTCGACGACGAAGCTCTCTCCAGAGTGCGTCAGCTTGAGAACCCAGGTCCACGCCGCCTGCGGCACGGCCTCGCGCGCGAGGTCGTTGATGCGCGTCGTCTCGGGGTCGAGCCGCCACATCACTTCGCAGACCATGACCTCGCCGGCGCGACCGCGCACCTTGGTCGCATAGAGCTCGCGGCAGCGCTCGCGCAGCGGCTCGGAGAGCGCATCGACCGTCTGGCGCGTCGTCAGCACCTGTGCAGGGTTGGCGAGCGACACGAGCCGCGCGCACACGTTCACCGTGTCGCCGAAGACGTCGGCGTCCTTCAGCACGACCGGGCCGTAGGTGTAGCCGATGCTGATCCTGAGCGTCGGCTCCGCCGAGGGCGTCAGATTGGCGACCGCTTCCTGCATCTTGCATGCGGCCCGATAGCCTTCGTCCGCCTCGCGGAACTGGCACACCATGCCGTCGCCGAGCGTCTTTACCGTAACGCCGCCCGCCGCGCCCACTTCGCGCTCGAGCGCGGCGAACAGTCGGTTGATCAGCTCGAGCGCCCGCGTGTCGCCCAGCGTCTCGTAGATGCGCGTGCTCTCGCACACGTCGGCGAAGAGGATGGCACGCGGTTCGGTGGTCTCGCTAATGCCAAAATCATACGTGATAACCTGCGGCGCCTCTGTGAGAAACGTTTTAGCGGCACTGCTCTTTCTCCTCGCCGGAGCGGCCGCCGCGCAATGGCCCGCTCGGCCGGTGAAGCTGGTGGTGCCGTCGAGCGCCGGCGGCGGCACCGACTTCTATGCGCGGCTCCTGGCGCGGGCGCTCGGCGATGCGTTCGGCCAGCAGTTCGTCGTGGAAAATTTGCCCGGCGGCAGCGGCAATCTCGGCGCCGCCGCGGCGGCGCGCGCGGCGCCCGATGGCTACACGTTCCTCGTGGCGGCCGATCCCGCGCTCACCGTGAACCAGTCGCTATACAAAAAGCTGCCCTACGACGCGGAGCGTGATTTTGTCCCCGTGGCGCGCGGCGTCACCGTGCCGCTCGTCATCTGCGTGCCGCCCAAGCTTGGCATCCGCACGCTCGGCGAGCTGGTCGAGCGCGGCAAGCGCGCGCCGCGCGCGCTGACCTATGGCTCATCGGGATCCGGCGCGCCGAACGCGCTCGCCGTGCGCATCATCGAGGAAGCCTCGGGCGCGCGCTTCCTGCACGTGCCCTATCGCGGCATGGGCATGGCGCTGCCCGCGCTCCTCGCCGGCCAGATCGATTTTCTGCTGCCCGACGTCGCGATCGTCGCGCCGCACCTCAAGTCCGGGCGCCTCGTCGCCCTCGCGGTGACGCACCGCACCGCGCAGCTCCCCGATGTGCCGGCGATCGCCGACGCCGGCTTTCCGGACTTCAACATGCCGAGCAACTTCAGCGTCGTCGCGCCCGCCGGCACGCCGCGGCCGATCGTCGAGCGCATGAACGCCGAGATCAACCAGGCGATGCGCACCTCGCTCGCCGAAAAGCTCGAATCGCATGCGTTCATCCCGCAGCTTCTCTCGCCCGATGAATTCGCCGCGGCACTGACCCGCGACCGGCAATACTGGGCGGCGTTCATCCGCCGCGCCGGCATCACGCCCGATTAGACCTTGTAGCCGTGCTCGCGGAACCAGCGCGCGGCGCCGGCGTGCAGCGGCACGTCGCGCGGCGTCGCCTCGGTTTCCTCACCGAGCGCCCCGATGCCCTTGTATGGCGCCCACTGGTTGAAGTTTTCCCAGACGATCTCGGCCTCCCGCGCGTGGATCGCATCGACCATGCGGTAGCCCATTTCCTCCGGCAGGTCGCTGCGCGCATAGAGCGGCCAGGCGCTGTAGTCGATGCACGCATGATCGGCGTCGAGCCCGCGGTAGATTCCTTTCGGCATCACCACGCGCCGCCAGCCGAGCTCACCGAGCTGCCGGAAGATTTCGGGCTCGAGGGTGAGCGGGCGGTAGCCCGCCACGAGCGCCTGCTCGAGCCAGAGCGCGAGCCCCTCGTCGAAGACCGCGTCGACGCTGCCTTCGGTAATGGCTTTCAGGCGGCGCGCATCGCCCGGGCCGCCGTTCAGCTGCAGGCTGCCGCCCCAGCGCTCGAGCTCCGCGATCGAGAAACCATAGAGCGCGAGCGCCTGATCGATCAGGCAGCGCGTCGAGTGCGTCGGATCTTCGCGGGTGGAAAGGCGTAGCGCAATGCGCTTCGCCTTCACGTCGGCGAGCGACTTGATGCCAAGTCGCGGATGCAGCGCGAACACGAAGCGGTCCCACGAGGGATAGTTCGCGACGATGCTGAGGGGCAAAGGCTCCCTGAACAGGCCGCGGCCACGCACCGCCTGCGTCAGCAGCGCCGACGGATTGACGATGGCGGCCTCCAGCTCGCCGCGCGCCACCGCGTGCGCGAGGATCGGCGAGCCGCTCGACATGCGCAGCCACGGCTTGTAGCGCTCGCCCGAGCCCGAGCCCACGCTGATGCAGACGTCGCGGTTGCCGTAATACGGCTCGGCCGGGTCGCCCGCGATGTGCAGGCCGATCTCCCACAGGAATTTGGCGCGGATGAAGTTCGCGCCCTTCGGCAGCGGTTCCATGGTCCTCCTAGGTGCGGATCGGCGGCGCCAGATCCTCGGGACGGTCAATGTCGCGAATCACGCCCGGGTCGCCCACCGGAATTTTCACGAGCTGCGCTTCATTGGCGGCGAGCAGGCGCTTCGCGCCCTCATCGCCGCCGAGTGAGATGAGCTCCTCGTAGTAGCGCCCGGCAATGCCCACCGGATGGCCGCGCCGGGCGCGAAAGTACGGCGCCGCGAGCAGCGCGCCGCGCTCGAGCGCCTCGCGCACCGCCGCGATCGTCGTCGGACGCACGAACGGCATGTCGGCGAGCGCGACGATATAGCCCTGCGCCTTGCCCGCCGCCCGCGCCGCGCAGGCGAGGCTCGCGCCCATGCCTTGCTCAGCGTTCTCGCACACCACCGTCTCGCAGCGCTCGGCGCGAAATGTCGCCTCGGCCTCGCGGTTGCGCACGACCACCAGCACGCGAGGCAACTCGGCGCGCAAATGACGCGCCGCCTGCACCGCGATCGGCACACCGTGCGGCAAGGCGTGGCGCAGCTTGTCGGAACCGAAGCGCGTGGCGGAGCCGGCCGCGAGCAGCAGGCCGACGATGTTCAAGTCGGTTGCTTGGCCGGGACTTCGCAGGCGGAGGCGTCGAAGCGCCGCTCGGGCTTCGCCGCCCAGCTCGGCTCGCTCACGCCGTGGCGCACGGCCGTCATCTCCGCGAGGATGGCGACGGCGATCTCCGGCGGTGTCTTCGAGCCGATGTAGAGGCCCACCGGGCCGCGCAGCCGGGCGATCTCCTCGGCCGAGACGTCGAATTCCTTCAGGCGCTCGCGCCGCGCGTCGTTATTCTTCTTCGAGCCGATGGCGCCGACGTAGAACGCGGCGGATTTCAGCGCTTCCATCAGCGCGAGATCGTCGAGCTTCGGATCGTGGGTCAGCGCGACCAGCGCGCTGTGCCCGTCGAGCTCGAGCTCGCGGACCACATCGTCGGGCATGCCGCGGTTGATCGGCACGGCCTCGACGTCCCAGCTCGCGGCATACTCCTCGCGCGGATCGATGACCACCACGTGGTAGTCGAGCATGCGCGCCATCTCGGCGAGGTAGGTCGTGAGCTGACCCGCACCGATCAGTACCAGCCGCCAGCGCGGGCCATGCACCGACGAGAGCACGCGGCCGTCGAATTCGAGCACGTCCTGCCAGCGCCCGGGCTCGAGCGTGGCGCGCCCCGAGTCCATGTCGAGCTTGCGGCGCACGAGCTGCTGCTTGCCGATGCGCTCGAGGAGCTCGGGAATGCGCGTTTGCTCGCTCACCGGCTCGACCACGAGCTGCAGCGTGCCCCCGCACGGCAGGCCCCAGCGCGTGGCTTCCTCATTCGTCACACCGTAAGTGACGAGCTGCGGCTTCTGCGCGGCGACTGCCTTCGAGCGCACCTTCTCGATCAGATCGTCTTCCACGCAACCGCCCGATACCGAGCCCGCCACTTGCCCGTCGTCGCGGATGGCGACCATGGCGCCGACCGGCCGCGGCGCCGAGCCCCACGTTTTCACGATCGTGCCGAGCGCGACATGCCGGCCTTGCTTGCGCCAGGCTTCAGCGGTGCGCAGTACTTCGATATCGACGCTATCCATGCGGAAATGTTATCGCAACGCGGCAGCCCTTAGTTCCGGACGAGCTCGCAGACGCGCCACCTGTTGCATCCGTAATGGAAATGCTCGCGCCATGTCCGGCGGCGATCTCGCGCACGATGGCAAGGCCGAGGCCCGAGCCGGTGCCCGGGGTGCCGGGCACGCGGTAGAAGCGCTCGAGAACGCGCTCGCGCTCGGGCGCCGGGATGCCGGGGCCGTCGTCTTCCACCTCGAGGAACGAGTGCGTGCCATTGCGGCCGGTACGCACGGTGACGCGTGCGCCGCGCGGCGAGTACTCGATCGCGTTGTGCACGAGGTTGGCGAGCGCCTCGCGCAGGAGGAACGCATCGCCCTGCACCGGCGCCCACTCGAGCTCGAAGCCGAGATCGACGTCGCGTGCGAGCGCCTGGTGCACCCAGCCGTCCGCTTCGCTCTCGGCGAGCGCCTTAAGGTTGAGCTCGGCGGCGTTGCCACGCGCACCGGGCTCGGCGCGCGCGAGCGCGAGCAGCTGATTCGCAAGGCGCGCCGTGCGAATGGTCGATTGATGCACCTGCTCGAGCTCCGCGCGCACCTCCGTCGGCAGCGGCTTTGCGAGCGCGAGCTCGGTGTGCGCCTGCAGGCCGGCGAGCGGCGTGCGCAGCTGGTGCGCGGCATTGGCGAGGAAGCGCTGCTGGTTGCGGCTCGCCTGCGCCACCTCGTCGAGAAGGCCGTTCAGCGCGCTCACCAGCGGGCGCGCCTCTTCCGGCGTGTCGGCGGCGGCGATCGGGCGCAGGTCGCCGGGCGAGCGCTTCTTGATCTCGTCGGAGAGCCGCGCGAGCGGCCCGAGGCCGCGCTTCACGCCGAACCAGACGATCAGCACGGTGGCGATGGCGATCAGTATCTCGGGCAGCAGCGACGAGAACAGGATGTCGCGCGTCATGCGCCGGCGTTTCACCGTGGTTTCGGCGACCACCACGCTGCAGGCGGCCTCGCCGCACTTCGCCGGCACCGCCACCGCGCGGATCTTCTGCCCCTTGTACGCCGTGTCATACGAGATGAAGCCGTCGCGCAACTCCCGCTCGGGCGGCGGCCCCGGCAGGCCATCGTCGCCGGCGATCGCCTCGCCATTGGGGCCAAGCACGCGGTAATACACGCTGTCGTAGCTGTCGCGCCGCAGGACCTGGTCGACGGCGCTCGGCAGCTCGAGGCGGTATCCGCCCTCTGCGGTGTGGATGTAGGTGCCGAGCGAGATACCGGCGTCGATCAGGCCCTGGTCGTACGCCGTGGTCGCAGGCTCGAGCGACGGGTAATAGGCGACGAGCGCGCCGAGCACGAGCAGCGCGCCGATCGGCGGGAGCAGCATCCGCAGCAGATGCGCGCGGAGGCTGCGGGCAGCCATGGCTTACGCTCCCTTGTATTCTTCCAGCATGTAGCCGAAGCCGCGCACGGTGCGGATCTTGATGCCGGCGGGCTCGAGCTTGGAGCGCAGCCGCGAAACGTAGACTTCGATCGCGTTCGGCGAGAGATCGTCGCCCCAGCCGGCAACCGCCTGGATGATCGCCTCCTTGGAGACGATCTTCTCCACCTTGCCGAGCAACACCTCCAGCACCGCCCACTCTCGCGCCGCGAGCTCCAGCGGTTCGTTCTTGAGGAACGCGCGCCGCGCCACGGTATCCAGCGCGAGCGGCCCGTGCACGATGCGCGGCCCGCCGTGCGCCTGCGAGCGCCGCAGCAGCGCGCGCACGCGCGCGGTGAGCTCCGGCATCGCGAATGGCTTCACCATGTAGTCGTCCGCGCCGAGATCGAGACCGCGCACGCGGTCATCGACCGCATCGCGCGCCGTGAGCACCAGCACCGGCATCGGGCCGTTCTTCTCCGGCGAGCCGCCGCGCAGGCGCCGCAGCACCTCGAAGCCGTCCATCTGCGGCAGCCCGATGTCGAGGATCACCAGGTCGAAGCGCTCCTGCGCCGCGGCGAGCACCGCCTGCTCGCCGCGCGAAGTGACGTCGACGGCGTGCCCTTCGGCTTCCAGAATGCGGCGCAGCCCCGAGGCGAGCGGCGCGTCGTCCTCAACGATCAGCAATCTCATGAGCAGATGGCCTAATTGGTTCGCGGGAAATGCTACGATTTCCCTCCCCCGCTATGCAATCCTGAGGAGGAGCCCCGCATGTCGGTACGCGTATCCATGAAAGTCAATGGCAAGCCGGTGTCCGCGGACATCGAGGAACGGACACTCCTCGTTAGCTTCATCCGCGAAAACCTGCGCCTTACCGGCACGCACGTCGGCTGCGACACGGCGCAGTGCGGCGCGTGCACCGTGCACCTGAACGGCAAAGCGATCAAGAGCTGTTCGATCGTGGCGATGCAGGCCGAAGGCGCCGATATTCTCACGATCGAAGGCGTCGCACACCCCGACGGAACCTTGCATCCGATGCAAGCGGCATTTAAGGAAAACCACGGCCTGCAATGCGGCTTCTGCACCCCGGGCATGGTGATGAACGCGCTCGATTTCGCCAAGAGCCACCCGAATCCCTCCGAGGAGGAAGTGCGCGAGAGCCTCGAAGGCAACCTTTGCCGCTGCACCGGCTACCACAACATCGTCAAGAGCATCATGGCGGGCGCACGCGCCATGGCCGGCTCGAAATAATGGAGGCACGCTATGACCACATCGCTGATCGGCGCGCGTGTTCCTCGCAAGGAAGACTACCGCTTCCTTACCGGTTCAGGCCAATACACTGACGACGTCGCGCTTCCCGGCCAGACCTACGCGGCGTTCGTGCGCTCGCCGCACGCGCACGCCGTCGTTCGCTCGGTAAAGACCGACAAGGCGAAGCGCGCGCCGGGCGTCATCGCGGTCTACACGGGTGCGGATCTCGCCGCTGCGAAAGTCGGCGGCCTGCCCTGCGGCTGGCTGATTACCGATGTCAACGGCCAGCCGATGAAGGAGCCGCCGTACCCGGCGCTCGCGCAAGGCAAGGTACGGCACGTCGGCGAGCGCGTCGCCATCGTGGTCGCCGAGACCGCCGCGCAAGCGCGCGATGCCGCGGACGTCGTGGAAGTCGACTACCAGCCATTGCCGGCGGTGGTGAGCGTGGCGCAGGCGAAGAAGGGCCCGGCGCTGCACGAGAGCGCGCCCGACAATACCTGCTATGTGTGGGCGCTCGGCGACAAGAACGCCGTCGACGCCGCGTTCGCCAAGGCCGCGCACGTCACGAAGCTCGAGTTCGTGAACAACCGCCTCGTGCCCAATGCGATCGAGCCGCGCGCGGTGAACGCGGTCTACTCGCGGGCAGACGACAGCACCACGCTCTACGTCGCGAGCCAGAATCCGCACGTCGAGCGGCTGCTGATGACCGCGTTCGTGCTCGGGCTGCCGGAGAACAAGGTGCGCGTGGTGGCGCCCGATGTCGGCGGCGGCTTTGGCAGCAAGATCTATCTGTACGCCGAAGACGTCGCCTGCACCTGGGCCGCAAGGCAGCTGGCGCGGCCGGTGAAATGGACTGCGGACCGCTCGGAAGCGTTCCTCTCGGACGCGCACGGCCGCGACCATCTGACCGTGGCGGAGCTCGCGCTCGGAAGCGACGGCAAGTTCCTCGCGATGCGCGTACGCACCACCGCCAATATGGGCGCGTATCTCTCGACGTTCGCCTCCTGCATCCCGACGATCCTCTACGCCACGCTGCTCGCCGGGCAATACACCACGCCGGCGATCTACTGCGAAGTCACCGCAGTCTTCACCAACACCACCCCGGTCGACGCCTATCGAGGCGCCGGACGCCCCGAGGCGACGTACGTGGTGGAGCGGCTGGTGGAAACCGCGGCGCGCGAGATGAAGCTCGACCCGGCGGAGCTGCGCCGCAAGAACTTCATACGCCAGTTCCCGTACCAGACGCCGGTCGCGCTCTGTTACGACACCGGCAACTACGAAGCGACGCTCGCGGCGGCGATCAAGATCGGCGATGTCGCCGGCTTCAAGGAGCGGCGCGAGCAATCGCTACGTCGCGGCAAGCTGCGTGGCCTGGGCTACGCGTGCTATATCGAGGCCTGCGGCATCGCGCCGTCGAACGTCGCCGGCAGCCTCGGCGCGCGCGCCGGACTGTTCGAAGCGGGCGAGATCCGCGTGCATCCGACCGGCACGGTCACCGTCTTCACCGGCTCGCACTCGCATGGGCAGGGGCACGAGACGACGTTCGCGCAGGTGGTGGCCGATCGGCTGGGCTTGAGCATCGAGCAGGTTGAGATCGTGCACGGCGACACCTCGAAGATCCTCTTCGGCATGGGCACGTACGGCTCGCGCTCGATCGCAGTGGGCGGCACGGCCATCGTCAAGGCGATGGACAAGATCGTCGCCAAAGGGAAGAAGATCGCCGCCCATTTGCTGGAAGCGTCCGAGGGCGACATCGAGTACGACAGGGGCGTGTTCCGCGTGGCGGGCACCGACAAGAAAAAAACCTTCGGCGAGGTGGCGTTCGCCGCGTATGTGCCGCACAACTACCCGCTCGACAAGCTCGAGCCGGGCTTGAACGAGAACGCGTTCTACGATCCGACCAACTTCACCTTCCCGGCGGGAAGCTACGTCTGCGAGGTGGAGGTGGATCGGGAAACGGGCAATACGCAGATCGCCTCGTTCACGGCGGTCGACGATTTCGGCAAGGTGATCAACCCGATGATCGTCGAGGGCCAGGTGCACGGCGGCCTCACGCAGGGCATCGGCCAGGCGCTCACCGAAGGCTGCGCCTACGATGAGACCGGCCAGCTCCTCACCGGCTCGCTCACCGACTATTGCATCCCGCGAGCGAACGACGTGCCGATGTTCAAGATCGACACGCGCGAGACGCCCTGCACGCACAACCCGCTCGGCGTGAAGGGCTGCGGCGAGGCCGGCGCGATCGGCGCGCCGGCCGCGGTGATGAACGCGATCACCGACGCGCTCGGCGTCAAGGATGTTCCGATGCCCGCCACGGCGCAGAACGTGTGGCGCGCCATGCACAGAGCCTAGGAGAACCTCATGCACGCATTCCAGTATCACCGTCCCACGAGCAGCAAAGAGGCGATCTCGCTCGCCGGACAGAAGAGCGAAGGCAGGTACCTCGCCGGCGGGCAGAGCCTGGTGCAGGCGATGAAGCTGCGGCTTTCCTCGCCGAGCGATCTGATCGATCTGGGGACCATCAAGGAGCTCGTCGGCATCAAGGTGTCAGGAGGCGCAGTCGAGGTCGCCGCCATGACGCGCCACGCCGATGTCGCCGCCTCCGCCGAGGTGAAGCGCGCCATTCCGTCGCTCGCCGCGATGGCCGGGCTGATCGGCGACCGGCAGGTGCGGCACCTGGGCACGATCGGCGGCTCGCTCGCGAACAGCGATCCGGCCGCGGACTATCCCGCGGCCGTGCTGGCGCTCAATGCGACCATCACCACCAACAAGCGCAAGATCGCCGCCGATTCGTTTTTCAAGGGGCTCTACGAGACGGCGCTCGAGCCCGGCGAGCTCATCACCGCCGTGTCCTTCCAGGCGCCAAAGCGCGGCGCGTACATGAAGTTCAGGAATCCGGCATCGCGCTTCGCGCTGGTTGGTGTCTACGTGGCCGACTTTGGCTCGGGCAACGTGCGCGTCGGCGTGACCGGCGCCGGATCGGCCGCGTTCCGGCAAACCGAGATGGAGAAGGCGCTCAGCGCGAAGTTCGCGCCCGAGGCCGTCGCCAGCATCAAGGTGAAGCCCGACGGGCTCAACAACGACCTGCACGCCTCGCCCGAATATCGCGCGCATCTCATCACCGTGATGTGCAAGCGCGCGGTGGAGCAGGCGATTAAATAGGGACAGTCCCTGGTTTCTGAAAGGCCCGCTGCGCGGGCCTTTCTATTTACTCAGTGCGACTTGGTGCGCGACTGCTCGGCGCGGGCCTGGCCGATCGCGGTCTTGACGTGCTTCTTCTCTTCGGGCGGCGGCAGCACCGCCTTCATGCCGAGCGATTGCATCGAAAGCTCGCGCAGCCAGCCTTTGGAATGATAGTAGTGCTCGTCTTCCTGGTCTTCGACTTCCTGGTACGCGGCTTTCAGCGCCTTGGCCTCGGCGCCCGTCATCTTTTTCGCGACCTCGCCGATCAGCTGCCAGTTGGAATGGTCCTTTTCCTCGGCGAGCACCACGCACTCGGCCGCGACGCATTCGGCCATCCCGGGATCGCCGGCGCCGAGCGCCGCTTCCATCGCGGCGACGAACGAAGCCCCCATGTCGTGCACGATCTTGCGACCCGGGGTCTGCTCCTGCGGATCGAGCTGCATCTGCGACAGCACGTCGTGCAAAACCTGGACATGGTGCTCGGTTTCCTGGTGATAGCGCTGCCACTCTTCCTTCAATTCCTCGTTCTGCGCGCACTTGAGCGCCGTCTCATAGATCTTGACGCCGCCCTGCTCGTGCTCGAGCGATTGCAGCAGCAGCTCCTTGACCATTTCCATTTCCATCGGAACCTCCGGAGTTGGGTGCGCCAGAGGGAGCAAAGCGCGTGCCGCTCAGTCGATGATTTCGTCCGAGCGCAGGAAAAGATCGGGCGGAATGGTGATCTTCAGGACGCGTGCGGTCTTGCGGTTGATCACCAGCTCGAACTTGGTCGGCCGCTCGATTGGCAGCTCGCCGGGCTTCGCGCCCTTGAGGATGCGATCGACGTAGCTCGCCGCGCGATAGTAGAGGTTCGGGTAGTTCACGCCGTAGGACAGTAGCCCTCCCGCGTCGACGAAGCTGCGCGAGGCGAACGCCGAAGGCAGCCGCTGGCGCAGCGTGAACTCCACCACCTGGTTCACCATCGACTGGGCGAGCGTCTCGACGCCGACGATCAGGCTGTCGATGCCCGACTTCGCCGCGGCATCGAGCCGCGCCTGCAGCTCTTCGGGCGAGCGCACATCGATCGCCTCGACGTTGAGCTTCAGATCCGGCGCCGCCGCCTCGGTCGCCTTCCAGATCGCCACCGAAGCGGGGTTCTCGGGATTCACCAGCGTGCCGACGCGCTGAATGCCCGGCGCGAGCGCCTTCAGGAGCTCGACGCGCTTCGCGCCGAGCTCGTTCGCCTGGCTGGTGAGACCGGTCACCAGGCCGCCGGGCTTCTCGAGGCTCGCGGCGAGCTTCGCTTCCAGCGGATCGGCAACCGCGGAAGCGACCACCGGGATGCCGCTTTCGGTGTCGCGCGCGGCGATGGTCGCCGGGGTGCCACGGGTCAGAAACACATCGACGCCCTGGCGCGCCAGCTCGGTGGCGATTGCCGGAAAGCGCTCGGCGTAGCCGTCGGAGGAGCGGTAGAGCACGAGGTAAGTCCGGCCTTCCTCGTGGCCGAGCTCGGTCATGCCGCGATGGAAGTTGCCAAGATTGATGGTCGCGGCGCCGATCGGCACCGACTCGAGCATGCCGATGCGATGAACCTTGGGCTTCTCCTGCGCGGCGAGCGGTGCGGCGGCGAGAGCGAGAGCACCGGCAAGGAAGCGGCGGCGCGGCTTCACGGTGCGCCGATGGTACGCCTCGCGCATGAACTACGCTGGCGCGGCGCACTCAAAACCCGGAAAATGCCGCTCTTTCAGCCGCTTCCAATGCCCGCGCATTTTCCGCAGTCAATCGATGAGACCCAGGCGCTGCTCGCCTCGGGCGAGTACGTCGCCGACCGCAGCCTCGCCACGTCGCTCTACCTCGCGCTCGCCATGCGCCGGCCGCTGTTTCTCGAGGGCGAGGCGGGCGTCGGCAAGACCGAGATCGGCAAGGTGGTGGCACACGCGCTCGGGCGGGAGCTGATCCGCCTGCAGTGCTACGAAGGCCTCGATATTGCGCAGGCCGCCTACGAGTGGAACTACTCGCGCCAGATGATCGCGATCCGGCTCGCGGAAGCGGCCGGTGAGAAGGACAAGGCGAAGCTCGGCGCGCAGATTTACTCCGACGAGTTTCTGGTCAAGCGGCCGCTCGCGCGCGCACTGGAAGGGCGCAGTGATACCGGCGGGCCGGTGCTGCTGATCGACGAGCTCGACCGCACCGATGAGCCATTCGAAGCGTACCTGCTGGAGGTGCTCTCGGACTGGCAGATCACGATTCCGGAGATCGGCACGCTCAAGGCGAAGGAGCCGCCGATCGTCGTCATCACCTCGAACCGCACGCGCGAGATCCACGACGCGGTAAAGCGCCGCTGTTTCTATCACTGGGTCGATTACCCGGACGCGCGCCGCGAGCTCGAGATCCTGCAGCGCAAGGCGCCGAAGGCCGCGGCCGCGCTCTCCAAGGAGGTGGTGGCCTTCGTGCAGCGGCTGCGCAAGATGGAGCTCTACAAGCTGCCGGGCGTCGCCGAGACCATCGACTGGGCGAACTGCCTGGCGGCGCTCGACCGGGTGACGCTCGACCCGGAGACGGTCAACAACACCCTTGGCGTGCTGCTCAAGTACCGCGACGACCTCGAGCGCGTGGCGGGCGAAGAAGCCGAGCGCCTGGTGGCCGAGGCAAGAACGGCCGCGGCCGCATGACGCGATGAGCGCCGTCAGTTTCCTGCGCAAGCTGATCGGTGGCGGTGCGCGCGCCGGCATGGACAAGCGCACCGAAGAGCTGGTCTCGCTCTGCAACGCGCTGCTTGCCGAGAGCGGCGAATACGCCAGCACGGCGCTCGCGCGCGATGCGCTCGCCGCCTACCAGAAGCTCGATGAGCGCTGCCAGGAGGAATTCTTCGGCCTGCTGAGCCGCGACTATGGGCCGGCGGTCGAGACGGTGAGCCGCGCCGCCGCCGCCTACCAAGCGGAGCCGACGCACGACAATCTGCTGCGACTGCAGCAGGCGGTCGATTCGCCGCGGCAGGAGCTGTTTCGGCGCCTGAACATGGCGCCCGGCGGCACCGCGGCCCTCGTGGAAATGCGCCGCCAGCTGCTGCAGGGCCTGCGCGCGCATGCGCAGTGGAAGCCGGTCGACTCGGACCTCATGCATCTGTTGCGCTCGTGGTTCAACCGCGGCTTCCTGCGGCTCGAACGCATCGACTGGCACACCTCCGCCATGGTGCTCGAGAAGCTGATCGAGTATGAGGCGGTGCACGCGATCCAGGGTTGGCGCGATCTGCGCCGGCGCCTGGAATACGACCGGCGCTGCTTTGCGTTCTTCCATCCGCAGCTCCCCGACGAGCCGATCATCTTCATCGAGGTGGCGCTGACGCGCGGCATGGCCGCGCAAGTGCAGCCGCTCCTCGACATCCGCACCCAGCTCGCCGATCCGGCGAACGCCGACTGCGCGATGTTCTACTCCATCACCAACTGCCAGGAAGGACTGCGCGGCATTTCTTTCGGCAACCAGCTGATCAAGCAGGTGGTGGAGGACCTGAAGGGCGAATTTCCGCACATCAAGCGCTTCGCCACGCTCTCGCCGATCCCCGGCTTTCGGCGCTGGCTCGAGAGCACGCCGCTCTCGGGGGACGATGCCGAGCTGGTCGCGCGGCTCGCCGATCCGGCATGGCATCTCGGCGAAATCCCGGAGCCGTTGCAGCTTCTGCTCACGCGCCTTTGCGGCTATTACCTGGTGCGTGCCAAGAGCGGCCTCGAGCCGCTCGATCCGGTGGCGCGCTTTCATCTCGCCAACGGTGCGGTGCTTGAGCGCCTCAACTGGATGGGCGACACCTCCGAATCGGGCATGCAGCGCGCGGCCGGCATGATGGTGAACTACGTCTACTGGCTCGACGAGCTCGAGAAGAACCACGAGCGCTACTTCCGCGACCACGAGGTGGTCGCCTCGCCCGCGATTGAGCGGCTCGCCAAAGAAGCCCCCGTTGGAGCCGAGAAGCCGGCTTGAGGCTGGCAGCCGAGGAGCCGGCGTGAAGACAGGCGTGCTCGCCGAAAACGTCATGCATTTCGCCCGGCTGCTGCGCGCCGCCGGACTGCGCATCGGCCCTGACCGCGTGGTCGACTGTGTGCAGGCGCTGGAAATCGCGGGGCCTCAGCGGCGCGACGACTGGTACTGGACGATGTCCGCAGTGCTGCTGTCGCGCCAGGAACAGCGGCCGATCTTCGACCAGGCGTTCCAGATCTTCTGGCGCGACCCGAAGCTCGCCGAGCGCATGATGCAGGTGCTGCTGCCGAAGGCGCACGGGCGCGCGCCCAAGCCCGACGAGCAGCAGAGCCAGCGGCTCACTGACGCGCTTTTCAATCGGCAGCGGGAGGATCCGGCCCGCGAGCAGAAGATCGACCTGGAAGCGCGGCTAACCTTCTCCTCGCGCGAAGTGCTGACGCGCATGGACTTCGACACCATGTCCGCGGCGGAGCTGGCGGAGGCGAAGAAGATGATCGCCCAGCTGCGCCTGCCGCTGCCCGAGATCCGCACGCGCCGCTATTACCCGCACCGCCGCGGCCACCGCATCGATCTGCGCGCGAGCCTGCGCGAATCGCTGCGCGAAGGCGGCGACATCATCCCGCTGGTGCGCGCCGCGCCGCGCGAGCTGCATCCGCCGCTTGTGGTGCTCTGCGACATCTCCGGGTCGATGAACCCCTATTCGCGCATGTTCCTGCACTTTCTGCATGCCATCACGAACGATCGCGACCGGGTGTCGGTGTTTGTCTTTGGCACGCGGCTCACCAACATTACCCGGCAACTGCGCCATCGTGATGTCGACGTGGCGATGGCCAAGGTCGCCGAGGCGATCAAGGACTGGTCGGGCGGCACGCGCATCGGCGCAAGCCTGCGCGATTTCAACTACAAGTGGGCGCGCCGCACGCTGGCGCAGAATGCCTGCGTGCTGCTCGTCTCGGACGGGCTCGATCGCGAGGCGGGCGAGGGCCTGACGCAGGAGATGGAGCGGCTCGCCAAGAGCAGCCGCTATCTGGTGTGGCTCAATCCGCTGCTGCGCTACGAGAAATTCGAGGCGCGCCCGGCCGGCGTGCGCGCCATGCTGCCGCACGTGGATCTTTTCCTGCCCGTGCATAATCTGAAAAGCCTCGTGGAGCTGGCGAGGACCCTCAGTCAACCTATCGGTCAACCAACCCGGGAGAACCGCGCATGGAAATGAGCGGCGTGCAGCTGGTACCTGCTCCGCAACGCGTCGTCTGGGACGCGCTCAATGATCCGCAGATGCTGAAAGCGAGCGTCCCGGGCTGCGAGTCGATCGAGCCCAGCGGGGACAACGAGTACCAGGTGCAGATGGTGGCGCGCGTCGGGCCGGTGAGCGCGAAGTTCAAGGGCAAGCTCACCCTCTCCGACGTGAAGCCGCCCGACTCCTATTCGATCGCCTTCGAAGGCCAGGGCGGCGCCGCCGGCTTCGCCAAGGGCGGCGCGCACGTGCGCCTCGCTGCCGAGGGCGAGAAAACCAAGCTCAGCTACGACGTCAAGGCGAGCGTCGGCGGCAAGCTCGCACAGATCGGCTCGCGGCTCGTCGACGCCGCGGCCAAGAAGGTGGCCGACGATTTCTTCCGCAACTTCAACGAGAAGGTCGGCGCTGCGCAGGCCAGCGCCGAGGACACGACCGTCGTGAGCAAGCCGCCGGCCGCGGAAAAGGAGCACGACGAGCACGGCAAGCCGCTGCCGCGCGACCCGGACCTGCCCGACGTCTCCAATACCAAGCTGATGGTGTTCGCCGGCGGCGCGCTGGTCGTGTTCTTCGCCGCGCTCTACACGCTGGTGCACTGAATTCGGGGTCAGGACAAGAACTCCGATGGCCGAGCTGCTGTTTCGTGCCGATCCTTATCTGCGTGCCTGCGAAGCGACCATCGTCGGCATTCACGGCCAAGGAGGACAAACGAGTGTCGAGCTGGACCGCACCGTGTTTTATCCGCTCGGCGGCGGCCAGGCCGGCGATACCGGGCGCCTCGGGCCCTGGCGAGTACTCGATACGCGCAAAGGCGCAACCCCGGATCGCGTGCTCCATGTGCTCGAGCCCGGCGCCGCGCCCACCGTCGGGAGCACCGTCGAAGCGCAGCTCGACTGGGAGCGCCGCCATCGTTTGATGCGGCTGCATACCGCGCTGCATCTGCTGGGCGCGGTGGTGAAGGCACCGGTGACCGGCGGGCGCATCGGCGAAGACAAGGCGCATCTCGATTTCGACGTCGACATGAGCCGTCTCGTCGCCGATCGGATCGCCGGCGAGCTGAACGATCTGGTACAGCGCGCCGTCGACACGCGCGTGCGCTGGATCACCGATGCGGAGCTCGACGCACATCCCGAGCTCGTCAAGACCATGTCGGTGGCGCCGCCGCGCGGCGAAGGGCGCGTGCGGCTGCTCGAGATCCCGGGCATCGACCTGCAGGCCTGTGGCGGCACGCACGTCACGAACATCGCCGAGATCGGCGGCCTGCGGGTAGTGCGGATCCGTTCCGAGGGCAAGCGCAACAAGCGCGTGACGCTGGAATTGGCAGGATGACCCTCGGGCGAGCGCAGCGCTGCGCCGTGCACAATTGTTGCCCTGACCCCGAATTCGCATGAGCGTCGTAGCGCGCATGGATCGTGCGGTGAACGAGTTCGTGCGCCGCTGCCGCTGGTTCCACGAGCCGATGACGAGGGGCCGGGCCCGCATGTTCGTGCTGCAGCACCGGCTCAATACGCGACAGCGCAATTCCGTCTTGAAGCTCAAGGTGGCGACCAACTGCACCGACTGGGAGACGCGCATGCGCATCATTGCCGCGTGCAGCGAGGAGGTGATTGCCGACCACGCGCATGGCGGCGGACGGCCGCACTGGCAGATCCTCGAGGACCTGGGCGTGCGCATCGGCATGAAGCGGGCCGAGATCCGCAAGGCGCAGCCGCTCGCATCGACGGAGCTCTGCTGGGCGGCGTGGGAGGGGCTGATGGCGAACCGGCACTGGCTGGAAGGCATCGTTGCCAACACCTGCGCCGAGCGCGTCAACGTGCCCGGGTACGGCAGCGGCGAATTTCGCAAGCACGGCTGGTTCGGCGTCGAGCGACGCCGCTGGGGCAGGCTCTTTCGGCTCGCCGACGAGCAGCTGGAATTCTTCGAGCTCCATACCGAGGCCGACATCGAACACTCGGATACCGGGTGGCGCGCCGTGCAAAAATTCGCGCGCGAGCTGCACATGGAAGACGCGGTCGTGGCAGCATGCGAGCGCAATCTGCATGTCTGGGAGCACTACTTGAACGGCATAGCGGCGGCAGGCGATGGCGGCACCCGACGCTGAGCGGCGCCAGGCAGCGATCCTCTGCGCGGAGCTGCGCAACTTCACGCGGCTCTCGGAGGTGCTGCCGCCGCAGAAGGTGCTCGAGCTGGCGAACGACTTCTTCTCGTTCTGCGCCATGGCGATCACCGCCAACAAGGGCAAAGTGCTCTCGGTGCAGAACGACGCGCTGATCGCGGCCTTCGCCGCCGCGCATGCCTCGGAATTCGCCGCCCGGGCCCTCAAGGCGGCGCGCGACCTGCAGCGCGAATTCGGTCTGCTGGGCGAGCAATGGAAGACGCAATACGGCCTCGCCGCGGCCGTATCCTGCGCGGTGCATCCCGGCGAGGCGGTGTTCGGCATGGCTGGTCCGATCGGCGCACGGCAGTTCGTCGCTTTCGGCGATTGCGTGAGCGTGTGCGAGCGACTGGTGCACCGCGCGCGCGCCGGCGAAGTGATCCTCTCGCTCGACTTCATGAAAGCGCTCGGCGGCGCCGCGCAGTCGCTCGGCGTCGAGGAGCTGCCGCCGCTCGAGATCGCGAAGCGCCCGCCGATCCCGGTGTACGGCATCGTGCTCAACACGCGCCTGGACTTCACCTGAGCAAGCGCTGAAGGAATCTCCCCGACACAGACGTGTCGTGGCTCGCCTGTCCATAGTTCGCCCGGCCTAACGCGGAAACGCTCGTTCGGCGCACGCAGTCTTACCTGCGATGCGCTCGCGCGGTGTCCTTGTCTCCACTACGGCTGTCATGGCCGCCGTCGTGGTTGCCGGCTGCGTCGCGCCGCTCTTCGAGCCGCTCGAAAAGCCGCTCATCTTCCGCCCGCGCCCGCTCGATGAGGTCGAGGCGCGCGCGCTGTCGCACGCCAACCACATCTTCGAAGTACGCGTGCCCACCACCGACGGCGTGACGCTGCATGGCTGGCTCAAGCGCCCGGAGACCTGGCTGCCCGGCACGCCTCATCCGCTGGTCATCATGTATGGCGGCGTCGGCCAGGAAGTCTCCGAGTTCGTGCGTCGCGCGCACGCCGGCGGCCACTGGGGCTGGCTGATGATCAACTACCGCGGCTTCGGCCTCTCCGGCGGCTCGCCGTCCGAGCGCAAGGTGCTCGGCGATGCGAAGCGCATCTACGATTGGGCGGTGGCGCAGCCCGACATCGATGCCTCTAACATCGTGGTCCTCGGCCGCAGCCTCGGCTCCTACGTGGCGATCGCGGTTGCCTCGTCGCGCCGGGTGCGCGCGGCGATCCTCGCGACGCCCTTCGACAGCGCCGCGGCGCTCGGCGAAGAGCATTTCACGCACGGCTTTCCGCTCGGCTGGCTGGTCCAGGCGCGCTACAACCCCTCCCTCATCGCGCCGCTCGTCTCGGCACCGGCGCTCTTTCTCCTGGCCGAGAAGGACGACGTGACGCCGGTCAAGAACGGCCTTGCGCTCGCCCGGCGCTGGGGCGGCAAGGTGAAGACGGTACTGCTGCCCGGCATCGGCCATACCGGCCTCGAGCAGCACGAAGAGTTCTGGAACTCGGTCGGCGCCTACCTCGCGGCGCTCGACGAGGGCGAGTTCGCTACGACGGCTTCTTCCGCGGCGGGATCGTCCACAGGTAGATAGTGCGGCCGGCTGAAAGCTCGACCTTCCTGTCGGGCTTCCACGTCCCCATGTCGAACTGATGCGACACGATGCGCGTGCCGGGCTTGAGCTCGGCGAGCAGGCGCGGCCTCAGCTTCACGTTGAGCTCCGGCAGTAGATAAAGCGTCACCACGCTCGCCTCTTTGAAATTGGCCTTGAAGAGATCCTCGCGGCGGAACTGCACCAGCTGCGTGACGCCCGCCTGCTTCGCGTTTTCGTTCGCCTCCTGAATGCGCTGCGGATCGATGTCGATGCCGACCGCGCGGACGCCGTATTGCTTGGCGGCGGCCACCGGGATCCGCCCGTCGCCGCAGCCGAGGTCATACAGCACGTCCCCCTGGTGCACGTTGGCGAGCTTCAGCATCGCGTCGACCACCTCTTGCGGCGTCGGCACGAAGACGACATCCGGCTGACGCTGAGCAAGCGCCTGACCCCCGGCCGTAACGGCCGCGCTCGCGAGCACAAAGGCGAGAACAAAGCGCATGGCTATTCACCCGCAATGGTCATGTTGTCGATCAGGATGGAGCCGCTCTCCCGCCCGGAGCGCACCAGAACGTCGCTGCCTACGGCAACGATGCCCTTGAACATGTCGCGCAGATTGCCGGCGATGGTGATCTCCTCCACCGGGAACTGGATCTCGCCGCCGTCCACCCAGTAGCCGGCCGCGCCGCGCGAATAGTCGCCGGTGACGAGATTGATGCCGTGGCCGAGGAGCTCGGTCACGAGCAGCCCGCGGCCCATCTTGCGCAGCATGCCGGCGAAGTCCGGGCCATTGGATTTCAGCACCAGGTTGTGGTGGCCGCCGGCGTTGCCGGTGGTCTGCATGCCGAGCTTGCGCGCGGCGTAGCTGCCGAGGAAATAGCCTTCCAGCACGCCGCCGCGCACCACGAAACGCTCTCGCGTGGCCACGCCCTCGTCGTCGAAGGACGTGCTCGCGGCGCCCTGCGGCTCGAACGGCCGCTCCTCGATGTCGACCGCCGGAGCAAACACCTGCTCGCCCAAACTATCGAGCAGGAAGCTCGTCTTTCGATAGAGATTTCCGCCATTCACCGCCGAGACGAAGTGGCCGACGAGCCCGATTGCCACCGGCGCCTCGAACAGCACCGGCGCCTGACAGGTGGCGATCTTGCGCGCGTTAAGGCGCGATGCCGCACGCTGAGCGGCGTAGCGGCCGAGCGCACGCGGCTCGGCGATCTTCGCCGGCACCCGTGAGCTCGAGTACCAGTCGTCGCGCTGCATAAGGCCCTTCGCCTCCGCGATCACCGCGCACGAGAGGTAGTGGCGGGACCCGGGATAGCCGGCGACGAAACCGAGGCTATTGGCCAGCACGAATTGCGATTGCTGCGTGGAGACGGTGGCGCCTTCGGAGTTGCGGATCACCGGCGCCGTCGCGAAGGCCGCCTCCTCGCAGCGCTTCGCCATCGCGATCGCCTCTTCGGTGCTGAGCTCCCACGGATGGAATAGATCCAGGTCGCGCGGCTTTTTCGCCAGCAG
>DASREB010000355.1:0-12053 GCA_035652275.1 Burkholderiales bacterium | reverse complement strand
CGCCGCCGCCTTCGAGCGCAATGGCAAGGTGCGCCTTCTCGGCGTCGCCACAACGCAGCGCCTCGCCTCGCATCTTGACCTGCCGACGATCGCGGAATCGGGCTTCCCCGATTACAACGCCTATCCCTGGTTCGGCATGCTCGCACCGGCCGGCACGCCCCACGACATCGTCCAGCGCCTCGCGAGCGAGATCACAGGCGCCGTGCCGGTCCCCGAGGTGAGCGAGCGCATCCGCGGTTTCGCGCTCGAGCCGACGGCGCTAGGGCCCGAAGGTTTGGCGCAGCTCATGAAGAACGACTACGACAAATGGCGGCGCGTCGTGCGCGAGGCACACATCAAAGTGGAGTAAAGCTATGCGGCTTAAAGACAAGGTTGCGATCGTCACCGGCGGCGGCATCGGCCTCGGACGCGCCTATTGCAAGGCGCTCGCCGCCGAGGGCGCGCGCGTGGTGGTGGCCGATATCGCGGACGACGCGGCGCGCGCAGTGGCAAAGGAGGTGGATGGCGTCGCGGTGCACGTGGACGTCACCGCGCCCGAGCAGACCGCAGCCATGGCCGCGCGCGCGGTAGAAACCTATGGCGCGATCGACGTGCTCGTCAACAACGCGGGCATGTATAGCACCATTACGAAGCGGCCGTTCACGCAGATTCCGCTCGACGAATGGGACCGCTGCATGGCGGTGAACGTGAAAGGTGTGTTCCTTTGCTGCCGTGCGGTGTACCCGCAGATGAAGAAGCAGGGGCGTGGAAAGATCATCAACATCTCGTCCGGCACCGTGCTTGGTGGCGTCCCCATGTTCCTGCACTACGTCAGCTCGAAGGCGGCGGTGATCGGCCTCACGCGCGCGCTTGCGCGTGAAGTCGGTGGCGACGGCATCAACGTCAATGGCATCACGCCAGGCCTCACCATCGCCGACGACAACCAGCGCCGCATGCTCTCCGAGGAGTACCTCGCGCCGCGCCGCCAGGCGCGCGCCTTGAAGCGCGATCAGTATCCCGAGGACCTGGTCGGCACGGTGGTGTTCCTCGCCTCGAGCGCGAGCGACTTCATCACCGGCCAGACCCTCAATGTCGACGGCGGTGCGTGGATGGTGTGAACATCCAAGCCTTCATTAATGAGTTTTATTAATGAATCGCGCCTCAGCGGCGAACTGCACTATATCGCGTGTTACCAAAATCTTTTGACAAGCGAGAAATCGCGCGCGTATGTTGACCGCTCCTCTGGAGGAGGAAAGCAAAGGCGCTTGAAGCCGTCCTTCTGACGGGGAATTGTTGCGGCAACGTGCAATCAAGTGCACGTGCCCGATCCAACCAGGGAGATTGAAGATGACCAAGCAACGCTTAGTCGCGTGCGCGATGGGTATCGCGCTTTCGCTGGCCTTTGCTCAGGCCGTGCGTGCTGACCGCGACAACGATGCGCGCAAACCACAGAAGCTGCTGACATGCGACGACAGCCTTAAAAGCGATTTCCACCCCGATTCACTAACCACCGTATTGCTCGTCAAGGCGTTCAAGAAGAACGACCCTCTCACACTTGGAACGCCCACTGCCACGACACCGACCGCGGCGAACGACGTTTGCATGGTGAAGCTGCTCGTCGGGCCCGGAAATCCGGGACCGGTCGGTGCACCGTCAACCTCGCCGGGAATCGGGATCGAACTGTGGCTGCCCACGCCAGCGAACTGGAACCACCGCATCCACGTCGCCGGCGGTGGCGGTTGGGCTGGCGGTAACCAGACGTCTTTGACGCTGCTCGCTGGTGCGCCCGCTGTTGGAACGGGTGCCGGCACCACAACCCCAACGCCGTCCTTCATCGCGACGGTAGAAGGCGCGGTTTCTGCCAACACGGACACCGGCCACAGCGGCCCGGGCGGCGGCTCGTTCGCCATGAACCCGGACGGCAGCATCAACACGGTGCTGTGGAACGACTTCGCGCAGCGCGGCATCCACGAGATGGCCGTGAAGGCGAAGCAGATCACCAAGGCCTACTACGGCAAGGACGCGAGGTACGCCTACTGGGACGGCTTCTCCACGGGCGGCCGGCAGGGGCACAAGCTCGCGCAGCTTCACCCGGAGGACTTCGACGGCATCCTCGCCGGCGCGCCGGCGTTCAACTGGACGCGGTTTATCACCGCGGAGCTCTATCCACAGATCGTTTACCAGGTCGATCTAGGCGGTGTTCCGCTGACGGCCGGCCAACTGAACGCCCTTGGCAACGCGGCTATCAATGCGTGCGATATGGTGAATGGCGAGCATATGGGCTATATCCCGGATCCTTCGGAGTGCCGTTACGATCCGACCGATTCGACGCAGGACGTCAGCACTAACGTGATATGTGTTGCGAACGGCGGTAAAAATGCGACTGCTAATTGCGTGACGCCGTTGCAAGCGCAGGCGATGAACAAGCTGTGGTACGGCCAGACGCGCGACGGCAATGCGCCGCCACCGTCGGTGGACAACGCCTGGTCGCCCGACATCGCTGCCGGTCGACATCGCGCAACCGGCAACCACCTTTGGTACGGGCTCGCTCGCGGCGCAAGTTTCAGTGGTCTCGGCGGAAGCTCGTCCGCAGGAGTCCCGGCGCCGTTCACGATCGCCACCGATCTTGTGGCGCTCGAGCTGCAAAAGCCGACGCTTGCCACACCATCGTTCATCAACGCGACTGGCAACGGTGCCAATGGCTGGAGAATCCCTGCTTTCCCCGCCCCTGGCTCATTCGGATATCCGCAACTGGCAGAAGCGTACGACCAGGGTCTGATCCTGCAGCCGAACTTTGCCTACATCAACACCGATAACGCGAATCTGCGTGCGTTCCGCAACTCCGGCGGCAAGATGATCATGTACCACGGACTCGCCGACGTCCTCATCATGCCGCAGGGCTCGCGCAACTATTACGAGCGTGTGATTCACGAGATGGGCGGGCTGCAGGAGGTGCAGCGGTTCTATCGCTTCTTCTACGTGCCGGGGATGGCGCACGGCTTCAGCAACGGCACCACCAATCCGAACGCCAACCCGCCGCTTCCGGGCGCCGCCGGCGCCGATGGCGTAGCGGACGGCACTTCGCAGCTTTACGATGCATTGACCGCGTGGGTGGAGAAAGGCATCGCTCCGTCGCGGATCGATATTTCCACTGCGGCGACAGCGTCCTTCCCGGTGGTCAAATCGCGTCCCATTTGCGCCTACCCGAAGAAAGCCGAATGGGTCGCCGGCGATGTCAATGTGGCTTCGAGCTACGTCTGCGCCGGCTCACGCCATGGCCATCGAGACGATGACGACGACGATGATTGATTGACGGACGCCGGTTGGCCGACCGGCCATAAACAAACACACGCGACGCCCCGGAACAACGGGGCGTTTGCTTTTGGCGCCGGACTGGCAGAGCCTCCCTGACCGTACGCCATCGACGTCAGCCGCGTGAAGGGATAGCCGCGCCGATTGTCGTATTCACACGACGGCAATTTGGCTACGGCGCTGCAGCGTTGACTGCGGGGTCGGGTGCGCGCACATTGCGCACGACGGCCCACTGCGGGCCGCCCAACCTGACGCGCTTCGGGATCGGCGTTCTGCCTGGGCCGCGCAGGTGAGCACAGCGCAGTGCGGAGCCATGCACGGTCGCGAATTCAGCAGGCCAAAGCGAATTGTCCTAGGCGGCGTTGCTGCGCTCTGTTTGCGATGCGGTGCCGAAGAATTCGTCAGAGCCAAGCGGGCGCGACATCCGCGCGCGGACAATTTGTTATGCGCTGCCTGCGGAACCGAACATCAGTACACGGACTTGCTGCGGCAGGTCGCTGCAAAAGTCATGGCTCGTTCACAACAGGTCATCAGCGACGCGCGAGCGCTGCGCAAAAAGATCGTAGAGTCCCGCAGCAAACAACCATGATTGGTTTTCGCCGCGAGCACGGCGGCTAGGCCGCTTTAGCCGGCTGCTGCTCTTCCTTCACCAGGCGGTCGACGATCTGCCGCATCGCCACCCACGCCTTGTCCTGGCCGAGGTTGACCACCGGGCTCGGACCGACGTCCATGTTGCGCTGTTGCGCCTTCAGCATCGCCATGTCCTGCAGGAAGATGTCCCGCACCTGTGTGGCCAGCATGTCCGAGATCCACTTCTGGTCGAGCTTGAAGTTGTAGGCCTGCGCGAAAAAGTAATGCGCGCTTTTCTCGGTCTCCGGCGTGATCGCGTTCAGGTTCCACATGTTCATCCAGCGGCTGCCGCGGTCGGCGGCGGTGCGCATGCCGGCGCCCGCCGGCGCCGAGCCGACGTCGAGCTTGACGAACGCGGGCGGCGCGAAATGCGTGATCTGCCAGCGATCGACGTTCACGCCGTCGGCGAAATCGCCCATCTGCTTATGGAAGGGCGCCGGTGGCTTGTCCATCAGCCAGCGCGACACCCGGATGCGATCGCCGTCGCGCGCCACCTCGAACTCGGAGCGGGCGAAGGCGTCGGTGCCGAGCGTGTCCGGGTGCAGGAAAGGCAGATGCGTGGTGTCGAGCAGGTTCTCCACCAGCAGCAGATAGTTCGCCTCGACGTGCAGGTAGTTGCCGCCGAAGCGCCACTTCGGATGGTCGAGCCAGTAGAAGTCCTCGATCTTGCCGGGATCGGCCTTGGCTGGATCGCCCATCCACAGCCAGATCCAGTGGTTCTTCTCGACCACCGGGTACGACTTCACCTTTGCCGACGGCGGGACGCGGTCCTGGCTCGGAATCTTCACGCACGCACCGGACGGGTCGTACTGCAGGCCGTGATACGGACAGTGCACGATGTTGCCGACGAGCTTGCCCATGGAGAGCGGCGCCTGCCGGTGGCAGCAGCGGTCCTCCAGCGCCACCGCCTTGCCGTCGATGGTGCGGAAAAGAACGATCGGCTCATCGAGGATGATCCGCCGCCGCAGGGTGCGATCGATCTCATGGTCCCATGCAGCGACGTACCAGGCGTTGCGTACGAACATGGCTCCTCCTACAGTAGGATGCTCGGATTGCGCAGGCTTTGGTCGCGCTCGAGCAGGTTCATCTGCTTCGCTTCGATTTTGCCACTGGCGAGGCGGTGCGCGCACCAGGCGGCGAGCGTGCGTGTCTCGCCGGCCCGGAACTCGGTCAGCAGCAGGTTGGAGCGCACCATCAGCCTCTGCCCGGCGCGAAACACTTCGACGTTGCTCACCATCCGCACGGTCCGGCTCGGTGGCACCTGCGACCATGCCTTGCCGGTGCGCAGGCGAAAAATGCGGTCCTGCAGGCGCTGGCGATCGTCGAAGAACATCGTCACCTCGCGCCGCGGGTCGCCCGGCCGCTCGGCCGCCGGCACCCAGACGATGCACTGCTCGGCGTAGAGCGCGAGCCACTCCTCGAAGCGTGCCTCATCCAACAGTCGCGCTTCGCGCTCCAGCAGCCGGCGGCACTCGTCGCGCGTTGCGACATCGGTGAGCTCGAGCTCTGGACGCTGCCAGTCGGTGAACGCCGCGACGATATCGGCGTAGAAACGATCATCGACGTAGCTCATAGACGGGAAAAATAGGGACAGTCCCTATTTTCCGGAAAACAGGGACAGTCCCTATTTTTCATCGCGCGAGCTGGATGTTCGGCCGCGTGGTCATGAGGCGCCGCCATTCCTTCATGTGCTCGCGCATGAACACTTCGTCGGTGGCGGGCGCCTTCAGCGTGCCGTCGGGCAGCTCTGTCACGCGGCCGGGAATGCCGAGCCCGCGATGCATGTAGACCCATTCGTCCTCGCAGGCGGCGAGTCCCTTCTGGATTTCCTCGAAGTTCGCCGCGTCGTCGACTTCGCCGAAGTTGGGAAAGCTTTCCTGTGTGCGCATGCGGATGGCGTTCACCGCCTCCGCCATGCCGCCAAGCTCATTCGCTTCATCGACGATCGCGGTGGCGTACCAGACGCTTTCGGTCTCGTCCACGGCGAGCGGCTGGAACACCTGGATATGGTTTCCGAGGATCGAGAGGTTGGGGAAGATGTTGATATTCACGGGCTCGGAGGCGGCGAGATCCAGGGCGCGCAGCGCCTTTGCGCCCAGGCGTTCGCGGATCAGGCGCTCGTACGCCGCCATGCCGGGTTGCGCGCCCTCGATCTCCCAGAGCGCACCTGGCCGGCGCTCGATGTTCGGGCGCTTGTCCTTGAAATGATGGCCGCGGCCGAAATACTGGACGTACATCGGCGCGTCGTCGGGCTTGCCCATGTAGAAGGACATTCCCTTCGTGGGATCGGCGGCGTGGCGGTTCTCGGTCTCGAGCAGCGAGCGGTGAGAGAACACCACGTGGTAGCCATCGGCGGCGTTGTCGTACGCGAGCTTCCAGTTGCCCTTGAACTTCAGCCGGTTCGCTTCGCTCAGCGCCACGCGGCCGCCGGGATTGCGATCGAGCCATTCGTCGATCGGCTGACGCGCCGCGCCGAGATAGTCGGCGAGCGAGGGCGCGTCGGCGTTCAGCGTGCCGAAAATGAAGCCGCGATAGCTCTCGACGCGCGGGACCTGGGCGAGGTTGTATTTGCCCTCCGAAAAATCGCAGGCGTAACCCTCGGGCCAGGGCACACCGCGGAGCTTGCCGCTGTTGAAATAGGTCCAGCCGTGGTAGGGGCACTGGAAAATGCGCGCATTGCCGCGGCTCTCGCGGCACACGCGCGCGCCGCGGTGCGTGCAGCGGTTGAAGAGCGCGCGCAGTTTGCCGCCGGTATCACGCACCACGATGATCGGCCGCAGGCCGAGCTTCGCGGTCAGGTAGTCGTCCGCCCGCGGAATCTGGCTCTCGTGCGCGAGGTAGCACCATACGCCGCCGAAGATGTGGGTCATCTCCAGCTCGAAAATCAGCGGATCGGTGTAGATCGACCGGTGGACGCGGTCTTCCTGCACCAGGTGCTCAAAAAAAATCGAAGTACTCATTCTGTTCCCATTCGGTCGGCTCGGCCTCCGGTACGCGGAATTCGGCGAGCCACTTGCGGTAGCGGCCGAACTCGCTCCTTTTGAGCTTCAGGTAGTAGTCGATGAACACCTCGCCGAACTGGCGGCGAAAGAGCGCGCTCGCCTCGAGCGCATCGAGCGCCTGGCCGAGATTACTAGGCAGCAGCGGCCGCTCGGCGCTGTACGGCTCGTCGTCGCGCGGCCCCGGTTTCAGCGAGCGCTCGATGCCGTCGAGGCCGCAGACGATCTGCGAGGCGATGAAGAGGTAGGGATTGGCGCCGGGCTCGCCCAGGCGATTCTCGAGACGCGTGGCCGCATCGTCGCGGCCACCGAGCACGCGCACCATGGCGCCGCGGTGGTCAAAGCCCCAGCCGGCGCGATCGGGGGCGAGCGAGTTCGGCCGGAAGCGCCGGTAGCCGTTCACTGTCGGCGTCGCAAACACCGTCGCTGCGCCGGCGTGCTCCAAGAGGCCGGCGAGGTACGCCTCGCCGATTGGTGAGAGCAGATCCTTGTCGGCGAGGGCATTACGGCCTGCGCCGTCGCGCAGCGACTGGTGCAAATGCCAGCCGCTTGCGTAGTAGCCCTTGAGCGCCGGGCGCGCCATGAAGGTGGCGAAGGCGCCGAGGCGCCGGCATACCTGGCGCGTCGCGGTACGAAAGAGGAGGAAGTCGTCGGCCGCGCGCAGCGCGCCCTCGGCCGAGAAAGTGCACTCCACCTGGCCGGGTCCCCATTCGTTCTCGATGGAGCGCAGCGGCAGCCCGAGGGCGCAATAGGTGCGGGCCAATTCCGAGAGCACCGGCTGCATGAGATCCATGTTGGTCTCGGAGTGATACGAGTAGCCGGGCTCGAAAGGCGACGTGCGCACTGCGCGTCCGCGCACGCCCGGAATGCCGACGTGCTCCTCCGAGAGGCGCTCTTCGGCGAGGCGTGCGAGGTACCACTCCAACTCGAGCCCGACCACGAGCTCCATCTTTTGCTGCGCGAGGCGCGCAAGCTGGCGCTTGAGGAGCTGCCGTGGCGCGAAGTGGAACGGCCGGCCGTCGCGGAAGTATTCGTCGCACAGCACCCAGCCAATGCCGCTCGCCCATGGCAGCACGCGGAAGGTCGCCGGGTCCGGCACGATGACGAGGTTGGGCGAGCCGGTCATCTCGGCGAGGCCCATGCCGCCGCCGCGCGTGAACGAGCTGAAAACACGCGCGCCGGCGGAGTCGAGCGTGGTGGTGGCGACGTTGATGTTGTAGCCGCGCTCGAGCGCATCGAAGAACACCGCCAGCGATACCGCTTTGGCGCGCGAAGCGCCGTGCGGATCGGCCCACGCGAGGCGCACGAGCTCGAGCGGCTCGCGCTCGAGGCGCTCTCTAAGCGAGCGCGCCTGCGCGCGCTGCTCATCGCTCCACAGGCCGTGGTGTGCGATGAAAGGCGCCATGTCCATAGTACGATTCTACGTGTGCTCAGGCTCGTCGCTGTCGGCAAGCGCTACGGCGCACGCACCGTCCTGAACCGCATTTCGCTCGACGTGCAAGCCGGCGAGTACGTCGCCATCATCGGCGAGTCGGGCATCGGCAAGTCGACCTTGCTCAACGTGATCGCGGGGCTCGAGCCGGCCGATGAGGGGCAGATCTTTTTCGGCGAGCGCGAGCTCACGCGCCTGGACGATGATGCGCTCACGCTCCTGCGGCGCGACCGCTACGGCTTCGTGTTCCAGGCGTTCCACGTGCTGCCGCAGCTCAGTGTCGAGCAGAACGTCGCACTGCCGCTGCTATTGCGCGGGGTGAGCGACGCGAGCCGCGTGCGAGCGATGATCGCTGCGGTCGGCCTCGCGGGCCGCGAAGCCAGCACGCCGCGCGAGCTCTCCGGCGGCGAGCTGCAGCGCGTGGCGATCGCGCGCGCGCTCGTCGGCGAGCCGCAGCTCGTGCTCGCTGACGAGCCGACCGGGAACCTGGATCCCGAGAATGCGCGGCAGGTGCTTGCGCTGCTACGCCAGCAGACGAAGGAGCGGGGCGCCGCCGCGATCCTCGCCACGCACTCTGCGCAGGCCGCCGCCGGCTGCGACCGGCGCTACCGGCTGAGCGCCCAAGGTATCGAAACCGTCCCGTGAAGTGAGGCCCTCTGGCATAGGCCTTGCTCCGCGCTTGGCACTATGCCAGCGCCTACGAGAGTCCTCGTCGCCGATGTTCCCGAGATGGACGAGAAGATCACTCAGTGCCTGCCGGGACATGACCTTACTTTCGTGCGGACCGTGTATGACGCCATCAAGGCTCTGCGGCACGACGGTTTCCAGCTGGTTGTTATCGGTCTGGAGTTTGACGAGTCGCGCATGCTGGAGCTGCTGCAGTATGTGCGGGGCCTGCCGGTCTATAAGGACGTTCCGGTCGTCTGCGTGCACGCCGACCACATGAATCTGCGCGACTCGGTGATGAAGAACATCGACGTCGCGGTGAAGGCGCTCGGCGGCATCGGCTTCCTCAACCTTGCCGATGGCGCTATCAACTACAAGCAGGACTGTACGCTTCTCGACCAGGTGGCGATCGAGAGCGGCCAAAGCCTTCGGCCGAACTAAGGTGCTATTTGCCCTGCGCCTCGACCAGGCGGTCGAGGGCGTCTAGCTGCTCGCGCAGGTTGGCGAGCGCTTCGTGCCGGCCCCGCGAGTCGGCATCGGCGTCTTCGAGCTTGTCCAGGGAATCGCGCATCGAGTGTAGAGCAGCCGCCGCGAAGCGCGGCCACTCGAGCGGCTTCAACTCGGTCACGAGGATGCTGGCATAGCTATCGAATCCCGCGATCGAGAGGCGCACCGGAACGGTGCCGCCGTCGCTGCTGACCAATGCGATGTCGAGGGTGCTCGGCATGCCGCGCGCCAGAAATGCAGCGAGCCGCGCCCGGTCGGTCACGCGCACGTAGCTCTGCAAAGGTGCGGTGTAGATCTGCGCGAGCGATATGCCGAGGAGCTCGCTAAAGCGTTGATTCGCGTACAGGATGCCACCTTGCGGGGACGTGGTGATCGCGCCCTCGTGCATCCTCTCGACCAGTTGCCGATAACGCTGATAGGCGTTGGCCAGGAGCAGCACCTTGCGGTTGCCGTCCTCGCGACCGACGACGAATGCATCGACCTCGCCGCCGATGATTGCCTTGCGGAGTTCTTCCGCTTCGAGAAGATCGATGCTCGGATCGCTCATCTGCGCGGTCTCAATTGTAGTCCGACGAGCGCCCGCTCCGTGTCCGAGAGATCGCCGATGATCTTGCGCATCGGCGCCGGCAGCTGCCGCACGAGCGTCGGGATGGCGACGATCTGATCATCCTTCGCAAGCCTCGGGTTCTTCAGCAGGTCCACCACTTCGATGCTGTAGCGGCCCGCCAGATGCTCCTCGCAAAGGCGCTTGAGATTGTCGAGCGCCGCCAGCGACCGCGAGCTCTGCCCCGCGGTGTACAGGCGTAGCAGCCACTTTTGGGAATCGTTCAGTGCCTGCCTCTTTTCGGGCCGGGCGCCACCGCCGCGAGCGCGATTCCGCTGGGCGTGATGCGAAATTCCTGGACCTGGTTCGAGTGCGGCATGCCGCGCGATTTAAGCACGTGCAGGACGCGCCGATGCTCGCCGGCGACCTCAATATAATGGACGAGCACCCACGTGTCGATCAACGAGGAGATGCCCGTGGTCTCCGCCCGCGCCTCACCGGTCGTGAGGCTGACCAGCATGGCAGTGACGTCGCGCATCTTCAGGAAATCGATCATTCGCACGAGCATGGCTTCGGCCTGCAGCGCCGAGCCGCTGGCGGTGAAGTTGCTGATCGGGTCGAGGATCACTACGCGGGGCTCGAAATCGATGACCCGCTTGTGGATCTGCACCAGGTGCATTTCGAGGCCCGACACGGTGGGGCGCGACGCCTCGATGCGCAGTAATCCCTTGTCGATCCAGCGCTGCAGATCGAGTCCGATCGAACGCATGTTCCGCAGAATCTGCGCCGGCGATTCCTCGAAGGCGAACAGCAGGCAGCGCTCACCGCGCCGGCAGGTCGCATCAGCGAAGTGCGCCGCGAGGCTCGATTTGCCGGTGCCCGCGGTGCCGGAGATCATGATCGACGAGCCGCGGAAGTAGCCCTTGCCGCCGAGCATTGCATCGAGGCCGGGCACGCCGGCGGAGATGCGTTCCTCGCTCGCCTGGTAGTCAAGGCCGACCGACGTCAGGGGCAGCACGGAAAAGCCTTGCTCGTCGATCAGGAAAGGATATTCGTTCGTGCCGTGCGCGGTGCCGCGGTACTTGACGATGCGCAGCCGTCGCGTCGAGATCTGCTCGGTGACGCGATGGTCGAGGAGGATGACGCAGTCACTGACGTATTCTTCCAGCCCCTGGCGCGTGAGCGCGCCTTCGCCGCGCTCGCCGGTGATCACTGCGGTGACGCCGCGGTCCTTGAGCCAGCGGAAAAGCCGCCGCAGCTCGGCGCGCAGGACCGCCGCATTCGAGAAGCCGGAGAAGAGCGATTCCAGCGTGTCGAGCACCACGCGCCTCGCCCCGACCTCATCGATGGCCGCGCCCAGCCGCACGAACAGTCCTTCGAGATCGTACTCGCCGGTCTCGTCGATCTCGCTGCGCTCGACATGCACGTAATCGATCGCGATTCTCTTGCTGGCGACGAGCTCTTCAACGTCAAAGCCGAGCGAGCGCACGTTCTGCGCCAGGTCCTGCTCGGTCTCCTCGAACGCCATGAACACGCCGGGCTCGTCGAACTGCAGCGCGCCCCGCAGCAGGAACTCCATGGCGAAGAGCGTCTTGCCGCTGCCCGCGCCGCCACAGACGAGCGTCGGCCGCCCGCGCGGCAAGCCGCCATACGTGATTTCGTCCAGGCCGGTGATGCCGGTGGGCGCTTTGGGCAGCGATTCGGCAGCCGGCGCCTTACGGGACGGCAATGAGCGCGCTTCGTTCAAGACTCCCCATTATTGCCTGCGGTGGCTCAAAGCGGGAGCCCAAGCTGCGGCGGCACGCGCATTCTTATCGCGATGACTTGGCCGGGAATTTGCATTAGGGTTTGAAGAGCTTGCGGGCGGGGAAGGGCAGCGCCTTGGCGCCGAGCGCTTCCTCGATGCGCAGTCCTTCGTTCCACTTCGCCATGCGCTCGGAACGCGCGAAGCTGCCGACTTTGAGCTGAGGCACGCCCCAGCCGA
>DASREB010000354.1:0-3373 GCA_035652275.1 Burkholderiales bacterium | reverse complement strand
GGATGACGGCCGGCTGCTCGACGCCTATTCGGCTGCGGTGGTCGCCGCGGTAGACGCGGTGGCGCCGGCGGTGGCGCATCTCGAGGTGACGTTCAACCGCCGCCGCGGCAGCGGCTCGGGCTTCGCCTTTACGCCGGACGGGCTGCTCCTTACCAACAGTCACGTGGTGCACGGCGCGCGCAGCATTCGAGCGACCTTCGCCGACGGCGTAAGCCGCGACGCCGATCTGGTGGGCGATGATCCGGACACCGATATCGCGGTGATCCGGCTCGGCGGCGCGGCAACGCCGGCCGCGGTGCTCGGCTCCTCGCGCGAGCTGCGTGTCGGACAGCTCGCAATCGCCATCGGCAATCCGTACGGCTTCCAGCATACGGTGACGACCGGCGTGGTGAGCGCGCTCGGGCGGAGCCTGCGCGCGCAGAGCGGGCGGCTGATCGACGATGTGCTGCAGACCGACGCGGCGCTCAATCCCGGCAACTCGGGCGGCCCGCTGGTCGACTCGCGCGGCACGGTGATTGGCGTCAATACCGCGATCATTCCCGGAGCGCAGGGCATCTGCTTCGCCACCGCGATCGACACGGTGAAGGCGGTGGTGGTGCAGCTCCTGCGCCATGGGCGCGTGCGTCGCGGTTATCTCGGCATCGCGGGCGCCACCGTGCCGCTCGCGCGGCGCCTTGCGCGCCACTTCGAGCTCGACAACGAACGCGCCGTGCGCGTCGAGTCGGTGGAGGCGGGCGGACCGGCTGCCGCGGCGGGCGTGGCGAAGGGCGATCTGATCGTCAGGTTCGGCGGCCAGGCGGTGAATGGCATCGATGACGTGCATCGGCTGCTGGCCGGTGCGCGCATCGGCGAGGAGGCAACGCTCATGCTGCTGCGCGGCACCGAGCGCCGCGATTTATCCGTTGTGCCGGCCGAGCGCTGAAAATCAAGCCGTTTGTCGCCGCGTCACTACTTGGCGACATCATTTTCACGAAGGACACGGCTTGCCGGCCCCCGCATCACGGGGCTACCGTGCGCGCAAAGGAGTATCAAGACGGGCACACGTGGCGTCGCCGTCTACTACCCCTTCGCCATCGTCGCGCTAAAAGAGTTCGTCCAAAGCGACGATTTCGAAGAGACGGGGGAGCTGTTGCTCATTCTCGAGGACGAGGAAGGCGCACAGGTCACGCTCAAGGTGCGCGAGTCCGCGATCGCCGATCTTCTCGAGCGGCTCGCAAAACCGCCGACAGCGAATAGCTGAGAGGCGATAACGTCATTCCCGCGCAAGCGGGAATCCATTTTTTTAAACTAGGCCCGCGCTTTCGCGGGGCGACGGCTGCAGCTTGCATCTAGTCGGCCGCCCACATGAGCGCGGCGAGCGCGCCGAGGCCCACGGGCAGCGCATAGCGCTCGAGCACGCCCGGGCGCCCGGAGGGCGGCATGGTGACCGCGATATCGGTGCGTGCCATGACCTGGTCGGCGATGCGGCCGCCGCGCATAACGATCGCGTCCACGCGCTCGCGCTCGGCGAGCGCCACGATGCGCTCGGCCGGCGGGCCGAGGTCGGTGAGCGCGCGGCACGGCACCCGCAGCCGCACCAGCTCTTCCAGCACCGGCGCGAGCACCGCGCGGCTTCGCTCGGCACGCAATGCATCGCGTGCAGAGCGGCTGGTGAACTGGGCGATACGGCTATGAAACGGCGCCTGCACGTGCAGCACCAGCGCATCGACCGGAACGCCGGCGCGAGAGAGCGCGAGGGCGAGGCGCGCCGCGGCGTGCGAGGCCGCCGTGCCGTCGACCGCAATCAGGATCTTCATGGCATCACCTCCTTCGCGGTGCGGCGGTTGCGCAGCGCCGCCGCGCCGAGGACGCCTGCAACCAGCGCGACGTAGAGGCCGGTGCGCAGCAGCGGCTGCGACGCGAGGAGCTCCGCGATGCGCGGCTCGCCGAGCATCATCTTCGCCGCGGTCCAGGCGAGCACCGCACCGCCGACATAGAGGAGCGCCGGAAAGCGCTCGAGGAAGCGCAGCACCAGCGTCGAGCCCCACACCATGATCGGAATGCTGATGAGGAGGCCGAGCACCACGAGGAGCACGCTGCCTTGCGCGGCGCCCGCGACGCCGAGCACGTTGTCGAGCCCCATCACCGCATCGGCGATGACGATCGTGCGCATCGCCGTCCAGAAGCTCGCGGCGGGTGCAACCTCGTGCGCCTCCTCGGCGTCCCCTGGCACGAGCAGCCGATAGGCAATCCACACGAGGAGCACGCCGCCCGCGAGCATCAGGCCGGGAATCTGCAGCAGCCACAGCACGCCGACCGTGAGGCTTGCGCGCACCAGCACGGCGCCGAGCGTGCCCCATACGATCGCTCGGCGCTGCAGCGGCCGCGGCAGCTTGCGCGCCGCGAGCGCGATGACGATGGCGTTGTCCCCGGCGAGCACCAGGTCGATGAGCACGATCGCCGCGAGCGCGCCGAGAAAATCCATTGGCCGAAATTGTCCGCCGCCGCGCGCGCCGCGAAAAATGACAAGCGGCAATGCGTTTCATTGCGAAGCGCAATTGATCGCCAAAATATTTGGGGCCGCGTGCGCCACTTGCGCTAGGATGTCGGCACCCGCGAGGGGAGTAGCTTCTAACGCGGTGCGATCGTCAGCCCGGGACGCGAGTCCCCGGTCGCATCGGCAGCCGCCAGCGGCTGCAAGCGAGACCTCGGTTCGACAGGAGCCGAGCTATGTCACGCAATACGCTGCGCCGCTACTTCCGCCATGGACTTTTCCCCCAGCTCGTCGTCTTCGAGGCCGTTGCGCGCCTGGGGAGTGTCACGCGCGCGGGCGAGGAGCTGCATCTTGCGCAGCCGACCGTCTCGCTGCAGCTGAAGAAACTTGCGCGCACGCTGGAGCTGACGCTCTTCCAGCCGCGCGGCCGGCGCCTGGTCCTCACACCCGCGGGCGAGGCGCTGCGCGAGTCATGCCTCGAATTGCTGGCGCTCTTCGCCAGCATCGACGCGCGGCTTGGCGCGTTCCGCACCCCTGCGGGCGAAGCGCTCGCGTCCCCGGTGGAGGACGGGCTGCGCGGCGAGCTCGTGTTGCAGCAGCCGCAAGGCGACGGCGTCTATCGCTTCGAGCTCGAGATCGAGGGTCTGCCGGCACTAAAGGGCGCCGCGCTGCCGCGGCGGTCATAGGTGCTCTGTCGTGCGCACTACAGAGGGGCAATGGGATAGATTAGCCATGACATGCGCCTTCTCCTGGCCGCGCTGCTGTGCTGGACGAACGGATTACTCGCCGCGCCGGTGGCCGTCGTGCCGCTCGAAGGCGCGATCGGCCCCGCGACGGCCGACTTCGTGCGCCGCTCGATCGAGCGCGCGGCGACCGACGGCACCGAGCTCGTGGTGCTGC
>DASREB010000353.1:0-6151 GCA_035652275.1 Burkholderiales bacterium | reverse complement strand
ATCCGCCATCTTTCCCGACGCACGCGCTCAATACCGCTTGATTCAGCATCGTGAGCTTGCTCGCCGGGATGACCGAGCCGGGTGACGTGTGAGCCACCTTGTAGTTGTTGACGAACGTCATATGCAGATGCGTGCGGTTGTGGCCCGGTGCACCGGCAAGGATGCCGTCGTAGTCGTTCGGGAAGAGCTGAGCTTCCTCGAGCCCTTGGTGCCCTCCGGTCGAACATCCCGTGAAGTATGAGTAGCGCGGCGCTGTCCCGTAGAAAGCCTGGACGAGAATCTTGCCCGCGACGGTCATCAGGTGCGTCGAACGGGATCCGAAGTCGAGCCATTTCTCGGGATGCCCTACCAGCGCAGTGCCGTTTCCACCCGTCGCGGGCGCTGTACCCATGTCAGTATTCGCGGTCGCATCGCCGGCCCTCAATGCGGTACCGAGCGCGCCGTAGTTGATGCTGCCCGTGTAACCGCCGCCGCCGAGTCCTCGGAATCGGCCGCTCCACGTGGAGAAAGGCAGCCAGACTTCGACCCGAATACTCGAATCCGACGACGGTGCCATCGTCAGGGCCACGCGACAAAACTCGGGAAGGTTGGTTATTGCTGCCCCGGTCGGCGGCTGGAACGATCCGGCGGGCACGGTTTCGGATGCAGTGATACTCGCGTAGGGGATATGCAACGCCCCAAGGCTTTCGCAGGTGGCACCGATTGCCGCAGGCGCCAAGCCAAGCGCGAGCGCCATGGAAACGACTCTTGAGCACCAACGTTTCGACATAACGCCCCCCTCTGAACGCGGCCGAGAACGACTTTGTGGGGACAATGTAGGGGACTCGCTATCTGCACGCTGTCGTTTGAACGACAACGGATGCGACTTTTGGCTGCACGTTTGCTTTGCGCAAAAGCCCCATTGGAAATCCGGGCCGAAGGCGGCTTCTGAATCATTGCGGTGTGTCTCCGGATCCGTCAGCTGGCGTTTTTGCGCGCTTAAGAAATTACCGGTGACCTTCCCCTTGATATACACTCCACCCGCGGACCGCCTTCATCAAGGAAGGCGTCCGGACTCAACGGGGAGGACGTCTGAAGGCGGCGCTCGCGCTATCGCCGGTCGATGCGGTACAGGCACCGCGCTGGGCGCGTGGACTCGACGCCGGCCATCTCCAGCGCGTCCTTAGCGCCGTCACCGAATATGACGTCGCTGCCGGCTCCTACGTCTGCAGGAAAGGCGAACCGGTCAATGCTTGGGTCGGCGTTGTCTCGGGGCTGCTCAAGCTTGGAACCGTATCGCCCGACGGCAAGATGGTGACCTATACCGGAGTGACCGCCGGGGGCTGGTTCGGAGAGGGCTCGCTCTTGAAGAGCGAATTACGTCGGTATGACGCGGTTGCTTTGCGCGATACGCGCATCGCTGCAATGCCGCGTCACATGTTCCATTGGCTGCTCTCCAACAGCATCCCCTTCAACAGATTCATCCTCGATCAGCTCAACGAACGCCTTGCGCAGATGATTTCGTTGCTCGACAACGATAGGCTGCGAGACCCTGAAGCACGCGTGGCCCTTTGTCTGGCCTCCCTTTTCAACGCGCAGCTCTATCCCGGCACCGAAAATCACCTCGAAATCTCTCAAGAAGAGATTGGTCACCTTTCCGGGCTATCACGCCAGCGCGTAAATCATGCGCTGCACGTACTGCAAGAGGCGGCGCTATTGCGGATCGAGCACGTAGGTATCAGGATCATCGATCTTGAGGGCTTGCGCGCCTGGTGAATTACTAGCGGCATAGAGCACCGCGTCGGCGCCAGCAGAAAGCCAAGCACGGAGCCGATGTGGTGATGCGGCCAGCCCCTTTGACGTCCCATGTGACGCGCGACGGCACGCTCGATTTAGCGCCCTTCCGGCGTCGGTCTGACGCCACGCAGTCCGTGCGTCTGCAGACCTTCGGATTGCCAATCCGCGATAGGGGCTTCGGTGACTACTCTTTCGTAAGCTCCCCGAGCGCGGCGACGGCTGGCGGGCACGGCTTTACCTTGCGAGGCTTGTTGAGGAACGTGGTGATCTGTCCGGCTATCACCTTGTTCTCTTCGACCTTGCCGTAGTTGTCGACGAAGTTCACGAGCAGAGCTCGGCCGTCGAGCCGTTCCTGCTCAAGACGCCGACACTCGCGCTCGGCCTCCTCTCGTGCTTGCTGCTCGGCGAGCTGGCGGGCACGCGCTTCTGCCTCTGCCCTCTCCCGACGCTCGCGCTCTTCCTGCGCTGCCTTCTCAAGACGCTCGCGCTCTTCCTGCGCCTTGCGCGCCGCCTCGGCCTCCAGCCGACGGCGCTCCGCGGCGAGCCGCTCCTCCTCCGCAGCCCGCTGCTGGCGGGCCGCCTCTTCGCGGGCAAGCTGCTCGGCGCGCTCACGCTCGAGGCGCTCGCGCTCGGCGCGCTCCTCGGCTTCCCTCCGGGCCCGGGCCTGCCGCTCTTCTTCCGCGATCTTGGCGCGGCGCTCGCGCTCGGTGATCTCGCGGCACATCAGGTTGCCGTCGATGGCGATGGGCCCCGTGCAGTCCTGCTCGCTGACCTTGCGCGTCGGATCCATCGGCGGCACGTACGCTACATCCTGCGGACTGGTACTGCAGCCCGCCGCGAATGCTAGGACGAGGATGACGGTTACGTTCTTCTTTTTGTTCATGGCTCTCCCTTCAGGCTGCGTAGGCGCGGTGCGCCAGAAGTCACGAAATGACGTCGAGGCGAAAGAATACGCGCGGCCCGCGGGGCGCGCCGCGACACAATCCTCAGATCCGCTGCGATGCTTTAGAGGTTCATTTGCCTAGCGCCCGCAGATGGCGCCGTGTCCGCAACCGAGCTGCCGAATTTTTCCGGAGGCCCATGGCCCAAAGCGCGGCCTCCCCGGGGAAAGCAGACTTGTTGATCGAGCCGCTGGCCGCGGAGCCAAATCTCAGCAGCGACAGGGCGGCCAGCGCTGCGCGATGTAGGCTTTCGCCTGCCGGATCTCGGGTCGGGTTGAATCCGCCTTGGCGGTAAGCGCCAGAAAGCGTCGTAATACAGCTTGGCTTTCGCCGCATCGCCCGGAGAGCGCGGCGGCGCGCGCGGCGCCATAAAGTCCGCGATAACGGTTTGGTTCGCGCTTCGCGGAGAGCCCGAAGGCCTTCAGCGCTTGTGCGGGCTCGCGTAGCTCGAGCAGCATCTCGCCCAACAACTCACGCGCGGCTATTCATCGTTGATCGCGATGTCCGCCGGGCACGTGCGGCGCGCTACGAGCAGGCGCGCAGCGGGACGATCTGCTTCGCAGTCGTAGCGGCCCCGGTGGCCGGCGGCGCGTAGGCGTAGCTCGATAGCGCCCAGACGATGGAAAAGGTGACGCTCAGCGCCGTTAGCAAGGCACTGAGGTGCAGCCGCGCATGAATCGGTGGCATGGCACGCTTCCTTTTTGTGAGTTGCATTCAAGCATGACGCGCGCATCGTAGTGCTCCTCTCGCAGGGCGAAAAGCGATATGTTTTCTCCGTCTATGTGAGCTATATTCACAATGAGCATGACACGCACGCTGCCGCCGCTCAGCACGCTACGGGCCTTCGAGGCGGCGGCACGCCTGGAGAGCTTCTCGCGCGCGGCGGACGAGATCTCCGTCACGCATGGCGCCGTCAGCCATCAGATCCGTGCCCTGGAACGCGCGCTCGGTGCCGCGCTCTTTGCGCGCAACGGCCGGCGCGTCGCACTCACCAGTGCCGGCCGGCACTTCGCCGAGCGCGTGCGCGCGGCGCTCGAGGATCTGGCCGAGGCCGCGCAGTTCGTGCGGCGCGCCGAAGGCGAGCGCGCCGTTTCGGTGAGCATGCTGCCCTCGTTCGCCGCACGCTGGCTGATGCCGCGGCTCGGGCGCTTCATGGAACGCCATCCGGCGATCGCGGTGAACATTCACACCTCAATCACGCTGGTGGACTTCCAGCGCGACGACGTCGACCTGGCAATTCGTTTCGGCCGCGGCCAGTGGCCCGACCTGGAGGCCCATAAGTTCCTCGACGAGGAGTTCTTCCCGGTGGCGAGCCCGCGCTTCAACCGCGGACGGCTGCCGACCCGTCCGCCGGACCTGGGCAAATTTCAGCTGCTGCGCTCCAACGACGAGCCGTGGACCCCGTGGTTTCGGGCAGCGGGCGTGCGGTTGAAGGAGCCGCACAGCATGGTCTTCACGGATTCGAATCTGCTGCTCCAGGCAGCGTTGGACGGTCGCGGCATCGCCCTCGCGCGCAGCAGCATCGCGGAAGCGGACGTGCGCGCCGGCAAGCTCGTGCGGCTCTTCAAGCTCGCCGTGCCGGCCCACGGCGCGAGCTATCTCGTCTGGCCGAAAGGCCGGCTGTCGCCGAACGCCACCGTCTTTCGCGACTGGCTGCTCGAAGAGCGCCGGACCGAAGGCTGAGCCGCGAGTTCTGCTAGAGACACGTCGTCTATTCCCGCACCGGCCTCGGCCCACAGCGACGCCGGCACTGCGTTTGCTGCACGCCGCCGGTAGTCCCCTCATCCACCAAGGAGCAAGCATATGAACGTGAAGATCATCGGCGCAGCAGTCGCAGCAGCCCTGCTGGCCGCGGCGTGCGCCCATAACGGAAGCAGCGCGGGCACCGGCAGCACCACGACCGGCGCGAGCACCACGACGACGCCCTCCGCGGCGCCGAGCTCGAGCACGGCCTCGGGCAGTGGCGCGAGCTCGACAACCACGGGCACCTCATCGTCGGGCAGCTCGTCGAACTGCGTCGGCGCCGACTGCCCGAGAGGCGGCGCCTCGAGCGGCAGCAGCGCGTCGCCGGCTAGCTCCGACACCTCGAGTTCCTCGAGCGGCGCCGGCGCGAGCAGCGGCTCGTACGGCAGCGGCACCAGCTCCAGCAGCTCGTCGCCGAGCATGTCGTCGCCCGGCATGTCGTCGCCGAGCACGTCCTCACCGAGCACCAACCCGCCGAGCGAGCGGCGCTACTAGCCATCGCATTCCTCTTCCGGGCTGCCCGCACGGGCGCCCGGAAGCGTGCCGCCGCGTTGTCGTAGTATCCGTGCGGTGCGCACGCCGTTCTTGCCGCGCTTGCACATTTCGCGCATCTCCTGGCGCGATGCGGCGCTGACGTACGGGCCGTTCCTGCTCGTCATCGTCGTCGTGCTGGCGCTCACCCTGCATTTCATCCGTCCGGCGCCGCCCACCACCATCGTCATGTCGAGCGGCGCCGAGGGCAGCATGTTCGAGCTGTTCGCCGGCCGCTACGCCAAGATCCTCGCGCGCCAGGGCGTGACGCTGAAGATCCTGCCCTCGCAGGGCTCGCTCGAAAACCTCAAGCGCCTGAGCGACCCGGGCTTCAAGGTGGATGTCGGCTTCGTGCAGGGCGGCATCGCCAGCCAGGGCGACGCGAACAACCTCGTCTCGCTCGGCAGCGTGTTTTATGTTCCCGTGCTCGTCTTCTACCGAGCGCCGCAGCCCATCAAGTTCCTCTCGGAGCTCGACGGCAAGCGCATCGCCATCGGCCGCGAAGGCAGCGGCGCGCGGGTGCTCGCCGAGACGCTGCTCAAGGCGAACGGCATCGCGGCCGGCGGCAAATCCAAGCTCCTCGACCTCGAGGGCAAAAGCGCGCAGGACGCGCTCGTCAAAGGCGCCGCGGATGCGGCGTTCGTCATGGGCGACTCGGCAACGCCGGCGACGATGCGCGAGCTGCTGCATACGAACGGCGTGCGGCTCTTCGACTTCGTGCAGAGCGACGCCTATGTCGCGCGCTTTCGCTATCTGCGCGAAATCGAGCTGCCGCCGGGCTCGCTTGACCTCGGCAAGAACACGCCGCCACAGACGCTCGCGCTGCTCGCGCCGACAGTGGAGCTGATCGCGCGCCCGAGCCTGCATCCGGCGCTCTCCGACATGCTGATCCAGGCGGCGCAGGAAGTGCACGGCCGGGCGACGCTCCTGCAGAAGGCGGGCGAGTTTCCGGCACCGCTCGAGCACGAATACCGCATCAGCGACGACGCGCAGCGCTATTACAAGTCCGGCAAGAGCTTTGCGTACCGCAACCTGCCCTTCTGGCTCGCGAGCCTGGTGGACCGCATCGTCATCGTGCTGGTGCCACTCGCGGTGGTGCTACTGCCGGGTCTCAAGGTCGTGCCGTGGCTTTACAAGTGGCGCATCAACGCGCGCATCTA
>DASREB010000352.1:0-11977 GCA_035652275.1 Burkholderiales bacterium | reverse complement strand
AATGACAATGAATTGGCGCGCGCCGCGGGCGAGCTCGGCACCACCATCTTCCACCCGGTCGGAACCTGCAAGATGGGACGCGATCCAATGGCGGTGGTCGATGACGAGCTCCGCGTGCACGGCGTGCAGCGGCTGCGCGTGGTCGATGCGTCGGTGTTTCCGCGCATCACGTCAGGCAATACCAATGCACCGACCTACGTCATCGCCGAGAAAGGCGCCCGCGCCATCTTGAAATCCGTACAATCCGGCCCCAGCTAAGCCGCGGATCAACCCAAGAAAGGTCCCATGAAACGCGTCCTGCTGCTCATCGCTACCAACCTTGCCGTGATGGTGGTGCTCTCCATCGTGGTGAGCGTGCTCGGCGTCGACCGCTGGCTGCTGGCGAACGGCATTGCCTATGGCCAGCTTCTCTGGTTCTCGGCGATCTTCGGCTTCGGCGGCGCCTTCATCTCGCTCCTCATGTCGAAGTGGATCGCCAAGATGTCGGTCGGCGGACGCACGATCGACGGCTCGGAAGGCACCAACGAATACTGGCTGGTGCAGACGGTGCACAAGCTCGCCGACAGCGCCGGCATCGGCAAGCCGGAAGTGGCGATCTACGAGGGGCCGGCGAATGCTTTCGCCACCGGCGCGTTCCGCGACTCGGCGCTCGTCGCGGTCTCCACGGGGCTCCTCGAATCCATGAACCGGCAGGAGGTTGAAGCCGTACTCGGCCACGAGGTGTCGCACGTGGCGAACGGCGACATGGTGACGCTGACGCTCATACAGGGCGTGCTGAACACGTTTGTCTTCTTCCTCTCCCGCGTGGTCGGCTTCATCGTCGACAAGGCGGTGTTCCGCACCGAGCGCGGCGTCGGCCCCGGCTTCTACATCACCATGATCGTGAGCCAGATCGTGTTCGGCATTCTCGCCTCGGCGATCGTCGCCTGGTTCTCGCGCTACCGCGAGTTTCGCGCCGACCGCGGCTCGGCGAACCTGCTCCACACGCCGCAGCCGATGATCGCCGCGTTGCGCCGCCTCGGCAGCCTGCAGACGGGCGGCCTGCCCGATGCAGTGAAGGCGTTCGGCATCTCGAGCGAATCGAGCCTCGCGCAGCTCTTCGCCACGCACCCGCCGATCGAGGCGCGCATCGCCGCGCTGCAGTCGCCGCAGTAGCCAGGCCGCCAGCGCTAGCGAGTGCCATAGACGGCGCGCAGCATTACCGGGTCACCGGCTCGTTTGAAGGTAAAGCCGAGCTTCGCCGCGACCCTGCGCATCGCGTCGTTGTCGGCCAGCATCTCGCCCCCGAGCGTACGGACGCCGGCGTCGCTCGCATGCTGCTTCAGCATCCAAAGGAGCGCCGCGCCCAGGCGGTTGCGCCGCCAGCCGTCGGCGACGACGATCGCGAACTCCGCCTGCGTGCCCGCGAGCACGTATTGCCCGTGGGCGACAATGCGACCGTCGGGGTCGAACGCCCCAACGCTGAGGCCCGGCCTGGCAAGGAGGTCCTGCAGCCGCTCGGCGCTCAGGCTGCTCACCGCGTTGAAGAAGCGCGCGCGCCGTGCCTCGGGGGAAAGCGCGCGCACGAACGCCACAAGCGCCGGCGCGTCGTCTTCGCCGAGCGCGCGGATGCGCGTCATGCGGCCGTCGCGCAGAACGATGCTATGCGGCACGTGGCAAGGCGAGGCCGGCGAGCAGCTTGAGCAGGCGCTGTGCGGCGCTCTCGCGCGCCGGTGGCGGCGTCACGCTCACCCAGCTGCGGCAGATCGCCGTAGCGAGCACCGTGCCTTGGCTGGTGAGCGTCAATGATTGCCCCGCGGTGAGGTAATAGTCGCGGGGATCGCCTTCCTGCGTGATCCACAGCTCGCCGCAGGAGACGCGGATCTCCGTGCCGGCTTGGTCGGCGAGGCGCAGCAGGCTGCGCGATGCCATCGCGTATTCGCCGCTCATCACCAGAGTCCCAGGTAGGCGGCGCGCAAGCGCCGCGAGTCGTGCCGGCGCAGCGCGACTTCGGCGCCGAGCGGGCTGCGCCAGGGCTCGAGGCCGATGTCCTTGAGCGTGCGCGCGTCCAGCTCGGCGAGCCTGACGGCGACGGCACGCCGCCGGCCGATGGCGAGTAACGATGCGAAGAGCCGGCGCATCAGTAGATCCCGATCCGTCCGGCGGCGCGGCGCACGAGATCGCGCTGCCGGCTCGCGGCGAGCGCCCGCTCGAGCCAGCGCCAAGCCTGTCCAAGCATGCTGAGCATTTCTCTCATCGCACATTCCCTTGAGTTCGCAACGCTCGCAGGCTAGGCGCGGCGCGTTGCCTGCGGATTTCTGTCCGGCAACGCTTTGTTGCCGGACGGTAAAACGCTCGCGAGGAGCTGCCGAGTTGCGGCTTGTATACTGATCAGCATGGGAACGCGGGTGCTGGTGGTGGACGATGATCCCGCCGTGCGCGCGATGCTCACGGACTATCTGACGGAGCACGGCTATGACGTGGCGGTCGCCGCGGGCGGCGAGGCGATGCGCGCGGAGCTCGCGCGGACGCTGCCGGCGGTCGTGCTGCTCGACGTCGGCCTGCCCGGCGAGGATGGCCTGACGCTCGCGCGCTACGTCCGTGAGCGCTACGACCTCGGCATCATCATGGTCACCGGCGCCGACGACGTGATCGACCGGGTCGCGGGCCTCGAGGTCGGCGCCGACGACTACATCGCCAAGCCGTTCGATCCGCGGGAGCTGCGCGCGCGCCTGAAGAGCGTGCTGCGGCGCTTGCAGGGCAAAGGCGCGCCCGAGGCCAAAGCGCTGCGCGAGCTCGTGACGATCGGTGCCTGCACGCTCAACCTGCGCTCGCGCGAGCTGCGCGACGCCAAGGGCCGCGAGGTGCCGATCACCGCGATGGAGTTCTCACTGCTGAAGACCTTCCTCGAGCATCCGAACCAGGTGCTCTCGCGCGACCAGCTCCTGAGCCTGACCCGCAACCGCGAATGGGAGCCCTTCGACCGCTCGATCGACATCCGCATTGCGCGCCTGCGGCGCAAGATCGAAGAGCACCCCGAGCGCCCCAAGGCGATCAAGACGGTGCGCGGCGGCGGCTACATGTACATCCCGCGGGCAACGTAACAATCCTGTTTCAATAGGTGACCGGCAGGTAACTTTGCGCCGCGACGGCGCGTGCGGCACTAGACTTGCGCCGTGGACGGGGAAAAGCGGCTGGCGGCGCTGCAGGACGCTGCGCTCGCGGTGTCGAGCGCGCGTGGCGAGCGCATCTTCGCCGAGCTGACACGGTATCTCGCGGCGATCCTGCATTGCGAGCTGGCGCTGATCGGCCGGCTGGTGGGCGAGCGCGTGCGCACGCTTGGCGTGCATGCCAACGGCGGCTACCGCGAGAATTTCGAGTACCCGCTCGCCACCACGCCGTGCGGCGACGTCGTCGGGCGCGCCTTCATGCTGATCGCCGAGGGCGTCGTGGCGCGCTACCCGCAGGACGCGGTGCTCGCTTCGTTCGGCGCGGTCGGCTATGCCGGCTATCCGCTGAACGATCCCGCCGGCCAGCCGGTCGGCGTGCTCGCGATCCTCTCGAAGAAGCCGCTCATCAACCACACGGTGATCGAGGCGGTGCTGAAAATTTTCGCGGTGCGCGCGGAAGCCGAGCTCGAGCGCTGCGCCCACGACGAGGCGCTCGCGAGCTCGGTCGAGCAGTACAGGTCGATCTTCAATGCCGCGCCGGCCGCGCTGGTGCTGCGCAATGCGGATTTCCGCGTGGTCGACGTGAATCCGGGCTATGAGGCGATCAGCGGGCGCAAGCGCGACGAGGTCGTTGGACGCGACGTGCTCAGCATGAGCCCGCAGTCGCTCACCGCGCACGTGCGCTCGCTGCATGCGCGCGCGCTCGCCGGCGAGCACGTCGCATTCGAATCGCACGCCAAGCGCAAGAACGGCGAGCGCATCCAGATGGAGTGGCGCGGCGTGCCGATCCTGCATCGCGGCGCGCCGCACGTGCTCTACATCGGCCAGGACATCACCGCGCGCAAGACCGACGAGCAGCTGCTGCGGGCGAGCGAGGAGCAGTACCGCGCGATCTTCAATGCTGCGGCCGACGCGCTGGTGCTGCGCGACGACAGCGGGCGGGTGGTCGACGTCAATACCGCGGTGACGGTGCTCACCGGCTATTCGCGCGAGGAGGTGATGAACCAGCGACGCTGGATCTTCGCGCGCGAAGACAACAGCCAGCTCGCGGGCGAGATGCACCGCCGGGTAATCGCCGGCGAGACAGTGCACTTCGAGGTGCAGGGGATCCGCAAGGACGGCACGCCGATCGACATCGAGATGCGCGCCGTGCCGATGCTCTACCGCGGCAAGCCGCACGCCCTCGGCATGGCGCGCGACATCACCGCGAGAAAGCGCGCCGAGGCCGAGCGCGATGCGCTCGAAGTGCAGCTTCGCCAGGCGCAGAAGATGGAGGCGATCGGGCATCTCACCGGCGGCATCGCGCACGACTTCAACAACCTGCTCGCGAGCATCATGGGCTACGTGGTGCTCGCACTGGAGAGAAATGCGGAGCGCTCAGCCGCCGACGCAGATTCGAAGCTCGGGCGCTTTCTCGACCAGGCGCTCGCCTCTTCGCGGCGCGCGCGCGATCTCATCCAGCAGATGCTGACCTTCAGCCGCGCGCAGCGCGGCTCGCCGCGCGTCGTCGACCTCGCCGAGACGGTGGCGCGCTCGGTGAAGCTGGTGCGCGGCTCGATTCCGCCGAGCTTCGAGATGCGCACCGAGCTCGAGCCGGACGCGCGCGTGCTGCTCGATCCGGTGCAGCTCGACCAGGTGCTGCTGAATCTCGCGATCAATGCGCGCGACGCCATGGGCGAAAGCGGCCGCCTGGCGGTGGCGGTGCGTTCGGCGAACGCGCAGCGCAGCGTCTGCTCGAGCTGCCGCCAGCGCTTCGCCGGCCTTTTCGTCGAGCTGGCGGTGGCCGATTCCGGGCCGGGCATCGCGCCGCACGTGCTCGAGCGCATTTTCGAGCCGTTCTTCAGCACCAAGGGCCCCGGCCGCGGCAGCGGCATGGGCCTCGCGACGGTGCACGGCATCGTGCACGAGCACTGCGGGCATATCGTGGTGGATCGCAGCGCCGAGGGCGGCAGCCGCTTTCGGGTGTTCTTCCCGGCGCTCGCCGAGGATGCGCCGCTCGCCGCCGCCACTCCCGAGAGCGCGCGCGCCCGCAAGCGTGCGCCGCTCGCCGGCCGCATCCTCGTGGTGGACGACGAGGCGCCGGTGGCGGACTTCATGCGTGAGCTCCTGGTGAGCTGGGGCCTCGAGGCCGTGGCCACCACCGACCCCGGACAAGCGCTCGCCGATTTCACCGCCGCGCCCGCGGCCTACGACCTCGTGATCACCGACCAGACGATGCCGAGCGCTACCGGTCTCGGGCTTGCCCGCGAGCTGCTCAACTGCCGGCCCGGCCTGCCGGTGATCCTCTGCACGGGCCACATCGATCCGATCGCGCAGCGCGAGCTCGAATCGGCCGGCATCCGCGGGCTCCTGCAGAAGCCCGTCGAGCCCGATGAGCTCTACGGCCTGTTGAGCGCGAACCTGCGCTAGGGGCGTGCACCAGCCCGGATAGAATCAGGCATTTCCCGCTCGGGAAATGCGCCACTGACGCCACTCACCTCCGCGCTCCTCGCCTGGTACTTCGTCGCGGTGTGGGGCTCGGGCTACGTCGCCACCAAGGTCGGCCTGCAGTACGCGCCGCCCTTCACCTTTCTCACCTTGCGCTTCTGCTTCGGCCTGTTGTGCCTCGCGCCGGTGGTGGCGCTCTGGCCGCCGCGCTGGCCGGCAACGCGCACTGAGCTCGGCCACGTGGTGCTCGCCGGGCTCCTGATGCATGCGGTGCAGCTCGGCGCGAGCCATTACGCGCAATACCTCGGCATGTCGGCGGGCGTGACCGCGCTCATCATCTCGTCGCAGCCCCTGCTCACCGCGATCATCGCCTCGCGCTGGCTGCACGCGCGCCTCGCGCCCGGGCAATGGGCCGGCGTGTTCATCGGCCTCGCCGGCGTCGCGCTGGTCGTCTGGCACAAGATCGACATCCGCGAGATCACCGCCGGCAGCCTCGCCGCCACGCTGATCGCGGTCTGCGGCGTCACGGCGGCGACGCTCTACCAGCGCACCTTCGCGCCGCACGCCGACCTCAAAGCCGCCGCCGTGGTGCAATTCGCCGCATCCGCGCTGGTGCTCGCGCCGCTCGCGCTCGCGGTGGAAGGCTTTGCGGTGCGCTGGAGCTGGCAGCTGCTGGCAGCCATCATTTTCCTCGTCGTCTTTGCCTCGATCCTCGCGGTGAGCGCGCTGCACGTGCTCATGCGCCACGGGGAAGCCACCCGGGTCACCAGCATGATGTACCTGCCGCCGATCTTCGCGGTGCTGCTCGAGCTCGCCCTCTTTCACGTCGTACCGAGCGCGCTCACCTTTGCCGGCATTGCCGTCACCTGCACCGGGGTGGCGATGACGGTGTGGACGCGAAAGTAGATTCGCGTGGAAATCGCCTACTTCATCCTTCTGAACGCGCTGGGGCACCTGTGCTTCGTCGGCAGCCGCATGACGACCAGCCTCTTCGCGCTGCAGCTCGGCGCTTCGGCTTTCACCGTCGGCGCGCTGGTCGCGCTCTTCGCCGTACTGCCGATGCTGCTTTCGGTGCTCGCCGGCCGGCTGATCGATCGCCTCGGACCGCGCCGCCCCGTCCTGCTCGGCCTGGCGGTGCTGGCGTGCGGCGCGGCGCTGCCCTTTTTATTTCCGTCGGTTGGGATTCTGTACATTTCCAGCCCGCTGATCGGCACGTCATTCATGCTGCTGCACATCGCGATGAACAGCGTGTTCGGCGCCTACGGCACGCCGGAGCAGCGCGCAGTGACGTTCTCGTGGCTGTCGCTCGGCTTCTCGATCTCGAATTCCATCGGTCCGCTGATCGCCGGCTACGCCATCGAGGCGTTCGGCCACGCGGGCGCGATGCTGGCGCTCGCCATGCTGCCGGTCATCGGCGTGGTGCTCCTCGCGCGGCGCAAGCGCCCGCTGCCGCGGCCCCAGCACGTCGCGCGCGGGCGCCACGGCGGCCTGGCGGAACTGGTGCGCCTGCCGCTGCTGCGCCACACGCTCATTGCGAGCGGACTGCTCAACATGGGCTGGGACATCTACAGCTTTCTGATGCCGCTCTATGGTTCGCGCATCGGCCTGGAGCCCGGCACCATCGGCGTGGTGATGTCGTGCTTCGCCTTAGCGACATTCGTGGTGCGCGCGGTGCTGACGCAGCTCGTGCGGCACGTGCACCAGTGGCTGCTGATCGCGAGCGCCATGCTGGTGGCGGGCACGGCGTACTTTCTCTTTCCGCTGGTACAGAGCGTGCCGCTGCTCATGGGCCTGTCGTTCATCCTCGGCCTCGGACTGGGCGCCTCGCAGCCGGTGATCATGGCGCTCCTCTATGAAGCGTCGCCGCCCGGCCGCCAGGGAGAAGCGGTCGGGGTGCGCACCACGATGCTGAACTGCAGTCAGACCTTTATCCCGCTCGCCTCCGGCGCCATCTCGAGCGCGCTCGGCATGGCGCCCGTTTTTACGCTGATCGCCGCGATGCTGCTCGCCGGCGCCTGGTTCGCAAGACGGCGCGTCTGAAATAGGTAGAATCGCCGCCGATGCGGCGCATCACCCTTACCCAGTTCCTGGTCGGCCGCCAGCAGTCGAACCTGATCAACGCGGACCTGCGGCTGCTGCTGGAAACGATCGCGCGGGCCTGCAAGGGGATCAGCACGCGGGTCAACAAGGGCGCGCTTGCCGAGGGACTGGGCGGCACGCCGACGAGCAACGTCCATGGCGAGGTACAGAAGAAGCTGGACGTTCTCTCGAACGAGATCCTGCTGGAGGCGAATGTCTGGGGCGGCAACCTCGCCGCCTTCGCCTCGGAGGAGTCGGAAAAGCCGATTCCGATCACCGAGCCCTACAAGCGCGGCGAATATCTCCTGCTGATCGATCCGCTCGATGGCTCATCCAACATCGATGTGAACATTTCGGTGGGCACCATCTTCTCAGTGCTGCGCTGTCCGAAGATGGCGGACGGCAAGTACTGCGAGCCCGAGGAGCCGGCGTTCCTGCAGCCGGGCAACAAGCAGGTCGCCGCCGGCTTCGCGGTTTATGGGCCGACCACCGTTTTTGTGCTCACGGTCGGCGACGGCGTGCACGGCTTCACGCTCGACCGCGAGACCTACACCTTCGTGCTGACGCATCCGGAGATCCGCATTCCCGCGGACACGCAGGAGTTCGCCATCAACACCTCGAACGCGCGCCGCTGGGAGGCGCCGGTGAAGCGCTACATCGACGAGTGCCTCGCCGGCGCCGACGGCCCCCGCGGCAAGGACTTCAACATGCGCTGGGTGGCATCGATGGTGGCCGACGTATTCCGGGTGCTCTCGCGCGGCGGCATCTTCATGTATCCGCGCGACACGAAGAACCGCGACGGCCGCCTGCGGCTGATGTACGAGGCGAACCCGATGGCGTTCATCGTCGAGCAGGCGGGCGGTGCCGCCACCGACGGCAGGCAGCGCATCCTCGACATCCAGCCGCAGGGCCTGCACCAGAAAGTGGCGGTGATCCTCGGCTCGCGCCACGAAGTGGAGCGCGTCGCCTCGTATCACCAATGAAAAAGGCCGGGGCTAGCCCGGCCTCTCTCGTTCTCTCCTCCCCGGTAATCGGTTATTTCAGGTGCCGGCTGACGAGCTTGGTCATCTCAAACATGGAGACCTGGCTCTTACCGCCGAACACGGGCTTCAACTTCTCGTCGGAGTTGATCATGCGCTTGTTCTTCTTGTCCTGGAGGCCATTGCGCTTGATGTAGCCCCAGATCTTCTTCGTCACCTCCGTGCGTGGCATCGAGCTCGAGCCCACTACCGCCGCGAGCGGGCCGGTCGGGGTCATCGGCTTCATGAAGGCGGCATTCGGCTTGCGCTTCTTGCCCTTCGCTTTCTTCTTCGCCATCTAGTTTCTCCTCTGAACGTTCGCTGATTTGTTGCTGGATCGATCCCGGAAAATCCCGCCGGTGCAGCGCGGTGGTCGAGAAGATGCCGAATCGCAGGCAGCGTGTCAACGACTTTCAGAGGGAAATCGCCGGGATTTCCCTCGGGCGTTGCGTTTCGCACCGTAAAATCGCCCTATGAAGATCGCGGATCTGCGCCAGGAGTACATGCGCGCCGGGCTCGGCGAAGCTGACGCCGATCGCGATCCGCTCCGCCAATTCGAGCGCTGGTTCGAAGATGCCCTGCGCGCGCAGCTGCCCCTGCCCAATGCCATGACACTTGCCACGGTAGGCGCGGACGGCGCGCCGTCGGCGCGTGTCGTGCTCCTTAAGGGCATCGAGGGCGGCGGCTTTAGCTTCTATACCAACTACCGCAGCCGCAAGGCGCGCGAGCTCGAGGCACGCTCGAGCGCGTGCCTGGTTTTCATGTGGTCGCAGCTCGAGCGCCAGGTGCGTATCGACGGCCGCATCGAGCGCGTTTCCGGCGCGGAATCGGACGCTTACTACGCGAGCCGTCCTCTGGGCGCGCGGCTTTCTGCCTGGGCCTCGCCGCAGAGCGAGCGCGTTGCGTCCCGTGACATTCTCGAGAAAGCCATGGCGGCGGCGCGGCAGCGCTACGGCGAGATGCCGCCCCGCCCGCCGCACTGGGGCGGTTATCGTGTGCTGCCGACCGAGATCGAGTTCTGGCAGGGTCGCGCCGACCGCCTGCATGACCGGCTGCTCTACACCCGCGAGGGCGGCGACTGGCGCATCGTGCGCCTTGCGCCCTGACCTAGCGCTCGAGGCATTCCTGGGGCGCGCGGGCCTCGGCGTGCCGCTTCGCGTGCAAGCGCTCTCGGGTGGCGTTTCCTCGGATATCTGGCGCGTCGAGCTGCCGGGCGGCGTCATCTGTGTAAAACGCGCGCTCCCGCGTCTTCGCGTTGCCCAGGTCTGGGAGGCGCCGATCACGCGCAACCGCTATGAGCGCCAATGGCTGCAGAGCGCCGCTCGCATCGTGCCTTCAAGCGCACCGCGCGTCCTTGCCTGGGACGACAACGCCGGTCTTTTCGCGATGGAGTACCTCGAGCTTCCGGTATGGAAAGCGCTCCTGCGCGAGGGTCAGGCAAACGCTGCTTTCGCCACGGAAGTGGGCGCCGCGCTCGGCGCCATCCATGCGGCCAGCGCCAGCAGCGCCGATATTGCGCAGCGATTCGCCACCGATGCGATATTCCATGCCATTCGACTCGAGCCCTATCTAGTCGCCACGAGCGCGCTGCACGTCGATCTGCGCGCGCGGCTGCTCGACCTCGAGCGTCGCACCGCCACGACACATTTGGCCCTGGTGCACGGCGACGTCAGCCCGAAAAACATCCTGGTCCGCGACTCGGGGCCGGTCTTTATCGACGCGGAATGCGCGTGGTATGGCGACCCGGCGTTCGACCTCGCGTTCTGCCTGAACCACCTGTTTCTGAAGTGCGTCTGGGTCCCCGGCAGCCGCGCAGGGTACCTGCAGTGCTACGACGCGCTCAGCGCCGCTTATTTGCGTGGGGTGACCTGGGAGTCCCCCGCAGCGGTCGAGGAGCGCACAGCGACGCTGCTGCCCGGTCTGCTGCTTGGCCGCGTCGACGGCAAGTCGCCGGTCGAATATCTCGACGAGGCTGGCCGCGCGCGGGTGCGCCGCGCGGCGCGCGCGCTCCTCGCGGCCCCGGTGCGCACGCTCGGCGAGCTGCGCGAGGCATGGCAAAGATCCTCGACGTAAAGGGCCGGCGCGTCTGGGATTCGCGCGGCCGCGCGACCGTGGAGGCGGAAGTGATCGTCGGCCGCGGCGCCACACCGCTCGCAAGCGGGCGCGCGATCGCCCCCGCCGGCGCCTCGACCGGCAGCGCCGAAGCGCGGGCGCTCGATGTGCCCTCCGCGGTAAAGAACATGAACGGCGTCATCCGCGACGCGCTGCGCGCGCTCAGCGTCACCGACCAGGCGGCGATCGATGCGCGGCTCATCGGGCTCGACGGCACGCCCGACCGGCATCGCCTGGGCGCAAACGCGATGGTCGCCGTCTCGCTCGCTTGTGCGCAGGCTGCGGCGGCATCGGCGAAAGTGCCCCTGTGGCGCCATCTCGCCGGCAACCGCCGCGTCGGGCTGCCCGTGCCGCAGATCCAGATCTACGGCGGGGGCGCGCACGCGCACGCCCGAATCGACCTGCAGGACTACATGGTGATCTGCATCGGCGCTGGCAGCTTCGCCGAGGCGCTTGAATGGACCGCACAGATCTACGCCGCCGCCGGCGCGCGCCTCGCAAAGCGTGGGCAGCTCGCTGGAGTGGCTGACGAGGGCGGCTACTGGCCGGCATTCAAAACCAACGAAGAGGCGCTCGCCGAGCTCGTCGGCGCCATCGCCGATGCCGGGCTCGAGCCGGGGGTCGATGCCGCCATCGCGCTCGACATCGCCGCCACGCAGCTCTGGCGCGGCGGGCGCTATCACCTCGCGCTCGAGAACCGCTCCGCCACGGCGGGCGAGTTGCACGACATGCTGCTCGGCTGGCTCGAGCGCTACCCGATCGTTTCGATCGAGGATCCCTTCGCCGAACAAGATGCCGCGGCGATGCGCGCCTTCACCAAGGCGGCCGGCGAGCGCGTACAGATCGTCGGTGACGATTTCTTCGTCACCTCCGCCGCGCGGGTGAAGGACGCCCAGGGCGCGTGTAACGCCATGCTGCTGAAGCCGAACCAGGTCGGCACCGTGAGCGAGACGCTCGCCTGCCTGGAAGCCGCGCGCAGCGCGGGCTACCGTCCGATCGTCTCGGCCCGCTCGGGCGAGAGCGAGGACGTCTCGATCGTACACCTGGCCGTCGGCTGGGGCGTGCCTCAGCTCAAAGTCGGCAGCTTCGCGCGTTCCGAGCGCATGGCGAAGTGGAACGAAGGACTGCGCATCGAGGAAGCGCTCGGCGCCAAGGCGCTGCCCTTCCCCGCCCGCAAGCTCTTCAAACCCT
>DASREB010000351.1:0-5221 GCA_035652275.1 Burkholderiales bacterium | reverse complement strand
CAATCGCGATCTCATCCTGCTCACCGCGTCCGCGGTCGTGCTCGGCACGCTGGTGATCCAGGGTTTGACGCTCAAGCCCCTGCTGCGGCTGCTCGATCTGCGTGATGACGACTATGTCGGCCGGGAGATCGCGGCTGCACGCGAGCGGGCGATCCACGCCGGGCTGGAGAGCATCGCGGACGACCACTCGCCCGCGGCGGGCCGGATCCGCGAGTCGTTCCACGCGCGCCCGGGCGCATCGCCGCCGGGCGTGCGGGGTGAGCGCTCGACCGACGTTGCGCCGTTGGCGCGCGCGCTGCGGGCCGCGCGGCAGGCGGTCGTCCATGCGCGACAACGAGGAGATCGGCGACGACGCGTTTCACCGCCTTGAAGAAGAGCTCGATTGGCTCGAGATGGCGGCGCTCGGCCGCGATCAGTAGCGCGCAGCCTTATAGCGCTTCGGCACGAACGGCAGCTTGGTGATGTGCACGGGCCGTTGCGCGCCGCGCACCACGGCGCTGAGCTTCGCATCGCTGCCGATTTCCGAGCGCACGTAACCGAGCATGATCGCCTTGCCGGTAGACGGGGACACGGTGCCGCTCGTCACGACACCGACCTGCTTTCCATCGGCGAGCAGCTCCGCGCCATGGCGGATCGGCGCGCTTTCCTCGCCAATCAGGCCGACCAGCCGGCGTTTCACTCCTCCCCGCACTTCGCGCGAATAGACGTGCGCGCCCGGAAAGCCGCCTTGCTTCGCGCCGCCGGCGCGGCGCGAAGCGGCGATCGCCCAGCGCAGGCTCGCCTCGAGCACGGTGGTGTTTGCGTCCATGTCCTGACCGTAGAGATGCAACCCCGCTTCAAGCCTCAGCGTATCGCGTGCGCCGAGGCCGACCGGCTTCACCTCGCGCGCGGCGAGCAGCGCGCGTGCGAGCCGTTCGGCATCTTCGGCGGGCGCCGAGATCTCGTAGCCATCCTCGCCGGTGTAACCCGAGCGCGCGACCAGGCACTCGGCGCCGGCGATGGCAAAGGTGCCGGCGCTCATGAAAGCGAGCTCGGCGACCTCGGGTGCCAACCCGGCGAGCGCGCGCTCGGCGAGCGGACCCTGCAGCGCGATGAGCGCGCGCTCGAGCGGCTCGAAGCTGAGGTGCGGGCATAGCCGGCGCAGCAGCGCGATGTCCTTTTCCTTGGTCGCGGCGTTGACCACCAGGCGCACTTCGTCCGGCAGGCGCGCGGCCATGAGATCGTCTTCGATGCCGCCGCGCTCATTCAGCAGCAGCGTGTAGCGCTGCTTGCCGACCGGCCAGTCGGCGAAATCCACGGGTAGCGCACGCTCCAGCGCCTCGTGCAGTCCCGGCCCGCTGACGCGCACCTGGCCCATGTGCGAGACATCGAAGAGCCCCGCCGCCTCGCGGGTGTGCAGGTGCTCGGCACGCAGGCCGTCCTTGTACTGCACCGGCATGTCGTAGCCGGCGAAAGGCGTAAAGCGCGCACCGAGCTCGGCATGCAGCGCGTAGAGCGGCGTGCGCTGCAGCGCCTCAGACATAGGCCTCGATCGGCGGGCAGGTGCAGACGAGCTGCCGGTCGCCGGCGACGTTGTCGATACGCTTTACGGGCGGCCAGTATTTGGCCTGCTTCAGCCACGGGGCCGCAAACGCAGCTTCCTCGCGGCTATACGGATGCTGCCAATCACCGGCGAGCTCGAGTGCGGTGTGCGGGGCGTTCTTGAGCGGATTGTCGGTTGCGCTCCACGCGCCGCTGCGGAGCTTTTCCAGCTCGGCGTGGATCGCGATCATCGCGTGGCAGAAGCGATCGAGCTCCTCCTTCGACTCGCTCTCGGTCGGCTCGACCATCAGCGTGTCGGCAACCGGGAAGGAGAGCGTCGGCGCATGGAAGCCGTAGTCCATCAGCCGCTTCGCCACGTCTTCGGCGCTGACGCCGTGCGTTTCCTTGAGCGAGCGCAGGTCGAGGATGCATTCATGCGCGACGCGGCCCGACGCCCCCTTGTACAGCACCGGAAAATAGGGCGCGAGCCGCGTGGCGATGTAGTTGGCGTTGAGGATAGCGAGCTCGGTCGCGCGGCGGATACCGCTGGCGCCCATCATGCGGATGTACATCCACGAAATGAGGAGGATCAGGGCGCTGCCATACGGCGCCGCCGACACCGCGTGATCTCGCTCGAGCGGATGCCACGGCAGGTGCGGCACGAGGTGCTCCTGCACCGCGATCGGTCCCATGCCCGGCCCGCCGCCGCCGTGCGGGATGCAGAAAGTCTTGTGCAGATTGATGTGGCAGACATCGGCGCCGAAGAGCGCGGGCTTGGCGAGGCCGGCCAGCGCGTTCAGGTTGGCGCCGTCCATGTACACCTGGCCGCCCGCGGCGTGCACCAGCTCGCAGATGCGCTTGATGCCCTCCTCGAAAACGCCGTGCGTCGAGGGATACGTGATCATCAGCACCGCCAGCTTTGCGCGATGCTCGTTCACCTTTCGCTCGAGATCGGCCAGATCGACGTTGCCCGCCTTGTCGCAGCCGACCACCACGATGCGCAGGCCCATCATCTGCGCGCTTGCCGGATTGGTGCCGTGGGCCGAGGCGGGAATCAGGCAGACATCGCGCGTCTCGCCTTTCGCTTCGTAGTAGCTCCTGATCGCGAGCAGCCCCGCATATTCGCCCTGCGCGCCCGAGTTCGGCTGCAGCGAGACGCGCGAGAAGCCGGTAATGTGAGCGAGCATCTGCCCGAGCTCGGCGAGCATCGCGCGCGTGCCGCGCGCCTGCTCGGGCGGCACGAACGGATGCAGCGTGGCGAATTTCGGCCACGAGAGCGGTATCAGCTCCGCGGCCGCGTTCAGCTTCATGGTGCACGAGCCGAGCGGGATCATGCCGTGCACCAGCGAGAAGTCGCGGTTCTCGAGGCGCTTGAGATAGCGCATCATCTCCGTCTCGGTGTGGTAGCGGTTGAATACCGGATGCGTCAGCACCGGATCGCTGCGACGCAGCTCGGCCGGGATGGAGGCCGGGTCGTGCGTCAGGCCTTCCGCGAGGCGCTCGGCATCGGCAGCCCGCTCGCCGCTGAGCGCTTCCGCCACATCGACGACGTCGGCGAGGCTGGTGGTCTCGTCGCAGCTCACGCCGACGCGGCTGCCGTCGATGTAGCGCAGGTTGAGGCGCTTCGCCTGGGCGCGCACGCGCACCGCGACGGCGGAGGGCACCTGGAACACCACGGTGTCGAAAAACGCCGGGCTTTCAACCCGCGCGCCGCGCGCGCAGGCGACGAGCAGCCGCGCCATGAAGTTGGTGCGCGTCGCGATGCGCGTGAGGCCCGTGGGGCCGTGGTACACGGCGTAGAAGCTCGCCATATTGGCGAGCAGCGCCTGTGCCGTGCAGATGTTGCTCGTCGCTTTTTCGCGCCGGATGTGCTGCTCGCGCGTCTGCAGCGCCATGCGCAGCGCCGCTCGCCCGGCGGCATCTCGCGACACGCCGATGATGCGTCCCGGCATCGCGCGCTTGTGCTCGTCGCGGCACGCCATGAAGGCGGCGTGCGGCCCGCCGTAGCCGAGCGGCACGCCGAAGCGCTGCGCCGAGCCGATCGCGATGTCGGCGCCATGGGCGCCCGGCGAGCGAATCAGCATCAGGGCCAGCAGGTCGGTCCCGACCGCGACCAGGCCGCCGGCGGCGTGCACCGCGGCGATCGGCGCGCTCCAGTCGCGGATGCGGCCGTAGGTGTCCGGATACTGGAAATGCGCGCCGAAGACGCGCTTCGCATCCAGCTGGTCCGTGGGCGCGACGACGAGCTCGATACCGAGCCACCTGGCGCGGGTGCGCATCACCGCGATGACCTGCGGATGCACCGCGGCGTCGACGAAGAATGCGCCCGCCTTGCTTTTGGCGAGGCGCCGGATCATCGCCATGGCTTCCGCGGCGGCCGTGGCCTCATCGAGGAGCGAAGCATTCGCCACCGGCAGCCCGGTGAGGTCGATGACCATCTGCTGAAAATTGAGCAGCGCCTCGAGCCGGCCCTGCGAGATTTCCGCCTGGTAGGGCGTATACGCGGTGTACCAGCCGGGATTCTCGAACACGTTGCGCTGGATCACCGCCGGCGTATGCGTGCCGTAGTAGCCCATGCCGATGAAGTTGCGCCAGAGGTCATTCTGGATGGCATGCGCGCTCAGCTCCGCGGTCGCTTCGAGCTCGGTCATCGGCTCGCCGAGCGTGAGCGGCTCGCGCAACCGGATCGGCGCCGGCACTACCTCGCCGATGAGCGCCTCGAGGGACTCGACGCCGAGCGCGGCGAGCATCTCGCGCTGCTCGGCTTGATCCGAACCAAGATGGCGCCCGGCGAACTCGTCGCGGCCCAGAAGCGTGCGCAAGTCGCTCATACGCCCGCCGCTTTGGCGTATTCCTCGCGTGCCATGAGATCGCCGAGCTCCTTCCTGTCCTTCACCTTCAGCTTGAAGAGCCAGCCCTTGTCGTAGGGCGATTGATTCACATTGCCTGGATTCGCGCCGAGGTCCTCGTTCGTCGCCACGATTTCACCGGTGAGCGGCGCGTAGACGTCGGAGGCCGCCTTGGTCGATTCCACCACCGCGGTACTCGCGCCCTTGGCGACGCTCGCGCCGACCTTCGGCAGCTCGACATACACCAGATCGCCGAGCTGCTCGGTGGCCACGGCGGTGATGCCGACCGTGACGGTGCCGTCGCCGTTATCGGCGATCCATTCGTGCGTTGTCGTGTATTTCAGGCGCTCTGGCAGGTCCACGGTTCCTCCTAAGGCATGTCCGACCGCATGGTCCACGCCCCCTCTGTCCGTTTGCCTGAGAAATTGGCGGAGCAAAAACGTTCCGCGTGTTCCGTCGGCGAGGCCGCCAGGGCCTTCTCTCCAGAGCGCCCGTGCCGCGTGCGGTCCTTTTGCCTGAGAGTTTGCGGGGCCTTACCCCTTCGGCGCCGGACTGGCCGGTCTCTCCCGCGCGTGGCGTTGGGCCCGGCGAATCTACTCCAGCTTGCGAGGGCACCGCAACCCTAATTCCTAATTCTGTACGTTGTACGGAATTCGGGCCGGCTACGGCTTGAGCTTCAGATGAAAGGACTTCGGCCGCGTGAACGCCTCGAGCCCGAGCCGCGACAGCGTGCAGCCGCGGCCGGAATCCTTGACGCCGGTCCACGCGAGCGCCGGATCGAGGTAATCGCAGCGGTTCATGAACCACGTGCCCGTCTCGACGCGATCGCCAATGCGCACGGCCGCGTCCGC
>DASREB010000350.1:0-9564 GCA_035652275.1 Burkholderiales bacterium | reverse complement strand
GCCTCCGCCACCGTGAGCACCTGGTTGAAGTCGACCATCAGCGTGATGTCCGGACCGATCGCCTTCTTCACCGCGCGCAGCGCCTCAAGGTCCTCGCGCGCCTCACGGCGCCCGAGGCGCAACTTCACCGCGCGGAAGCCTTCGGCGACAAGCTCGTTGGCTTCGCTCACCAGCCGCTCAAGCGGCATGATGCCCAGCCCTTTCGAGTTGTACGCCGGAATCGGGCGCGGCGTCGCGCCCAGCAGCCGCACGAGCGGCTGCCCGAGCGCCTGGGCATGGGCGTCCCAAGCTGCCATGTCGATGCCCGACATGGCGAAGAGCACGATGTTGTGCACGCCGAGCAGCGTGTAGCGCGCACGGAGCTTGCGCTCGATGTCGAATGGCGCCACCTCGTCGCCTTTCAGCATCTCGGCCATCGCTTCGACCAGCTTGGCGATCGCCGGCAGCGCATGCTGCCCGGGGCTGAAGAGATAGGAGCGGCCGACGACGCCGGCGTCCGTCTGCAGATCGATGAGCAGCAGCGCGGCCGCGGTCAGCGCGCCGGTGCTGGTGGTGAGCGGCCGTCGCATCGGTGCCGCAACTGCACGCGAACGGATCTGGGTGATTTTCATTTACCCGTGAAGCGAGGTTTGCGCTTTTCCATGAACGCGCGCCGGCCTTCGATGTAGTCCGCGCTCTTCGCGCATCGTTCGATCGCCGCTCGCATGCGCGCCATGTCCGGCTCGCCTTCGGACTTCACGTACTGCTCGAGAACCGTCTTGGTATTGGCCATGGCGAGCGGCGCATTGCGGCAGAGCGTCTCGATCACGCCATCGACGTACGTCTCGAGCTCGGCATCCGGCAGCACGCGGTGCACGAGCCCCATGGAGCGCGCTTCCTCGGCCTGATAGCGGCGTCCGAGGAACATGATCTCGCGCGCCCAGGCATGGCCCACGGTCTCGAGCAGGCGCTTATGGCCCTCGATGTTGTAGCCAAGACCGAGCTTCGCTGCCGGGATGCCGAATTCGGCGGAGGCGCCGCAATAGCGAAGGTCGCAGGCGAGCGCGATCTCCACGCCGCCGCCCAGGCAGTAGCCGTAGATCATGGCGACCGAGGGTTTTAGCGAGCCCTGGATCGCGTGCAGCACGCGATCGAGCAGATCGTCGTACTCGGCGACCGCGCCGCGGTCCGAGCGCACGCTCTCGAATTCCGAAATGTCGGCACCCGCCGCGAATGCCTCGCTGCCCGCGCCGCGAAACACGATGCAGCGCACTTCCGGATCGCGATCGAACGCTTCCATCGCCGGCGGTATCGCGCGCCACATGGCGCCGCTGATGGCGTTCTTCTTCGCGGGCTGGTTGAAGACGATCCAGCCTACCGCGCCGCGCTTCTCGACGAGCAGGCTCACGGCCGGCCGGCGGGACCGTAGAGCGAAGGCACCGTGCTGCGCGAGTCGCGCGGGCGCCAGTGGCCGGTTTCTACCTGGTGGAGGAATGTTTCCAGCGACTGGTTGAAAAGCGCCGGCTCCTCCAGGTTGATGGCGTGGCCGCTCTTCGGGAACACGACGAGGCCCGCGGTCGGGATCGCGCGCTTGAGAAAGATGTTCGCCTCGAGCGACGGCTCTTCTTCATCGCCCTGCATGAGCAGCGTCGGCACTGTCATCTTCTGCAGGCGCTCGCGCAGGTCGTAGAACGAGGGCCGGCGGCATTGCACGCCGAGGAGCGTGTTGGCCGAGCCGAGCGCCGAATGCTCGTTGAACTGCGCCAGGTACTCGGCGAAGGCGCGCGGATCCTTGAGCTCGAGCTGCACGCGCTGCGGACCGACGCCGTAGGTGCTGACGAACTTCTGCATGCCCTCGCGGCGAATGCGCTCGGCGTTGGCGCGCGAGTCATCCTGGAACTGCTTGTGGTGTGCGGGGTGCGAGCCGTACGCGCCGCCTGCGACAGTGATGGAGAGCGCGCGCTGCGGATAGTGCATGCCGAAATGCAGCGTGGCAAAGGCGCCCATCGACAGGCCGACAACGTGCGCGCGCTCGATCTTCAGGCCGTCGAGCACGGCTCGGATGTCGTCGCGCGCGCGCTCCTGCGAGTAGCGGTTCCAGTCCTCGGGCACGTCGGAGGGCGGATAGCCTCGGGCGTTGTAACGGATGCAGCGATAAAGGCGCGCGAAGTAGCGCACCTGCGGCTCCCAGCTGCGCAGATCGCCGCCGAATTCGTGCACGAAGACGAGCGGCGTCCCGGCGCCCGTTTCCTCGTAGTGCAGGCGTACGCCGTCGTCAGTGGTGATGGTAGGCATGTGGCATTCTATGGCGATGAAAGCCGTCCTCTGCAAGCAGTACGGGCCGCCGGAGTCGCTGGTGATCGAGGAGCTGCCGTCGCCCAAGCCGGGGTCCGGCGAGGTGGTGTTGAGCGTCAAGGCGGCGAGCGTCAACTTCCCCGACGTGCTGATCATCCAGAACAAGTACCAGTTCAAGCCACCGCTGCCGTTTTCGCCCGGCAGCGAGCTCGCCGGCGTCGTCAAGGAGGTCGGTGCGGGCGTGAGCGGCTGGAAAGCGGGCGACCGGGCGATCGCTTTCACGACCTATGGTGCCTTTGCCGAGGAAGTGAAGACCGAAGCGACGCGGCTGCTGCCGCTGCCGGGGGGAATGGATTTCGTGCACGGCGCAGCGTTCCTACTGACGTATGCAACTTCGGATCACGCGCTGCGCGATCGCGGCGCGCTCAAGGCGGGTGAATCATTGCTCGTGCTTGGCGCCGCCGGCGGCGTCGGGCTCGCGGCAATCGAGATCGGCAAGGCGCTCGGCGCACGCGTCATCGCTGCGGCGTCGAGCGAAGAGAAACTGCGGGTTTGTCGCGAGCATGGCGCAGACGCGACGATCAACTACGGCACGGAGGATCTGCGCAAGCGCGTGCAGGAGTTGACCGAGGGACGCGGCGTCGACATGGTCTACGACCCGGTGGGCGGCGCCTACACCGAGACCGCGTTCCGCTCGCTCGCGTGGCGCGGCCGGCTGCTGGTGGTCGGCTTCGCGGCGGGCGAGATTCCGAAGCTGCCGCTCAATCTGCCGCTGCTAAAAGGCGCTTCAGCGGTGGGCGTCTTCTGGGGTGACTTCGCGCGGCGCGAGCCGCAGGCATTTAGCGACAGCGTCCGTCAGCTTGCGCGCTGGTACTCCGAAGGGAAGCTGCGCCCGCACGTGTCGCAAACCCTGCCGCTCGAGAAGGCGGCCGAGGCGCTCACGCTCCTCGCGAGCCGCGCGGCCAAGGGAAAAATCGTGCTGACGACCTAGAACGGCCTGAGCCTTTATTTGGCTGGCGTGCCGTCTCCGGCGCCGAGCGGACGCTGCATGATCACCGTGTCCACCCAGCGGCCGAATTTGAAGCCGACCGAGCGCAGCGTGCCGACGCGCAGGAAACCGAAGCGCGCGTGCAGGTTGATCGACGGCGCGTGGCTGCTGTCGCCAATCACCGCGATGAGCTGGCGATAGCCGAGCTCGGAGACGCCGCGGATCAGCTCGCCGAGGATCGCGCTGCCGACGCCGCGACCTTCGGAGCCGTGGCGCACATAGACCGAATCCTCGAGACTGTAGCGGTACGCCGAGCGGGTGCGGTAAACGGAGCAGTAGCCATAGCCCACCAGTACGCCGCCGAAGTCCGCCGCGAGCCACGGCAGGCCGCGGCCGCGAACGTCCTCGAAGCGCCGGCGGATTTCGGCCGCCGACGGCGGCTCCTCCTCGAAGCTCGCGAGGCCGTGCAGCACATGGTAAGCGTAGATCTCCTGCATGGCCGGCACGTCCTCGGGCGCTGCCGGCCGCAGCTCGATCCCTTCACCGAGAATACGCCGGCTCCTCGTGATCGAGGATGCGCTTGAGCGCATTGAAGTGCGCGCTCGCGTATTGCGGCGCGTCGGCGCGCATCAGGCCATAGGTGCGCTCGACCACCTCGCGGCGCACCGCGCGGCGCTTTCCGCCCATCATGCGCGCGAGCACCTGCAGCCGACAGGCACGCTCGAGGTAGTAGAGCGAATCGAATGCCTCGGCGACTGTCGGGCCGACGACGATCACGCCGTGATTGGCGAGGAACAGCACGCGCTTCTCGCCGAGAACGCGTGCGAGCCGATCGCCCTCCGTCTCATCGACCACCAGGCCGTTGTACGAATCGTCGTAAGCGATGTCGTCGTGAAAGCGCAGCGCGTTCTGCTCGATCATCTCCAGCCGGCCATCTTCGAGCAGCGTGAGCGCCGTTGCGTGCGGCATATGGGTGTGCAGCACGCAGGCTGCCTCTCGATGAGCGAGATGGATGCGCGAGTGGATCCAGAACGCCGTCTTCTCATATTCGCCCTCGCCGGCGATGATGCGACCGCCCGCATCCAGGGCGAGCAGATTGGACGCGCTGACCTCGCTCCAGTGCAGGCCATACCGGTTGAGGAGGAACGTCTGCCCGTCGGCCAGCATCACGCTGAAGTGGTTGCAGACGCCTTCGTGCAGATCCAGGCGCACCGCAAGCCGGAATGCAGCAGCGAGGTCGATGCGCGCCGTGCGCTCGAGCGCTGTCGCGGTGATTTCGGTGACGCTCCCCATGGGCCGCGATTATCGCATCGCGGATGCGGGCAATAAAAAAGGCGCCCGAAGGCGCCTTTTTCGACTGCTCGTGTCGACTACTGGTGCTTCTTGTCGTAGTTGGCGCCGGCTTCGTGGCCAGCGTAACCGCCGATCGCCGCACCGCCCAGCGTGCCGAGGGTGCTGCCGCCGGTCACGGCAGAACCCACCGCGCCGCCCGCCGCCGCGCCGCCGACCGTGCCGACCGTTTCACCGCGGCCCATGCCGGAGCACGCGGAAAGGCCAAGCATGCCGACAACCGCACAAACCGCAAACAAGGACTTCAACATGTGCACCTCCGTGTAAAAGTGATGACTGGGCCCGCGGCTCACGAGCAACCGCGCAGCAGGAAGATGACAAACAGCACCGGGATCGGCACCCCGAGTAGCCACAACAGGATGTACCCGAGCTTGCCTTCCTGACGGCGCCGCCATTGTTGCAATTGCTCCATGCGAGCCTCCATAGGCTGTGATGTGCGGAAGGCAGCAATCGCCGTGCCGTATGGCTCGCCGCGTGGCGTGGGGATTTCCACTACAGGGCCATTTCCACTACAGTGTCTGCTAACAACTAAAAGGGAGGCCCCCATGACCTGGTGGAGCTTCATCGAACGGATCGTGGTCCCCACCGTGATGCTGTGCCTGCTGGCCGGCGGCGTCGGCGGCCTGATCTTCGGCTGTGCCCTCGCGCTGCGCAGCGGATCGACGCTTCAATTCATCGCACGCATGAACCGCTGGGTGTCGACGCGCGAGGCGCTGCAGCCGCTGGAAATGCCGCGGCAGATCGAGCCGGCTCCCGAAAGCCCCTACCGGCGGATGCTTGGCATCCTCTTCATCATCGGCGGTGCGCTGACCATTTACTTCCTGCTGACGCGGCTGCAGGTCGCGCGCCTGGTCGACGCGCGCCGCGCGCTCGGTCTCGCGATCGTGCTGGACGCAACCAAGGCCGTGTTCCTGGCGGGCGGCGGATTCGCGCTCATCATCGGCGCGCTGATGGTGTTCTGGCCGCAGGGGCTGTCGGCGCTCGAGGGACGGCTCAACCGCTGGTATTCCACCCGGCGCCTGGCGGACGCCGAGGACCGCATGCTGATGCCGCTCGAGCCGCACGTCCAGGCGCATCCGCGCGAGGCGGGCTGGGTCATCGCCATCGCATCGGCGGCAATCGCGCTCGCCATGCTGTGGCTGCTGCTGACGCGGGTAATGCACTAAAAAAAAGGGCGCCCGCAGGCGCCCGCAAAAACATCGGAAACTCGTTTTAGTCGGCGGGGACGTACTTCTCGACCGCCGCTGCCGAGCGCACGACCTCGTCGTTAGCAAGATGGAGCGGGATGCTGTCGTCTGCGAGCCAGCGCGTGAGGAACTGCGCGTAGTTCGGATTGCCAAGCACGCCGCTGGTGCCGCCCGGCCAGATGTCAGCCGCGCGCATGCCATCGCGACCTGCTTCGGCCACCATGCGGTGCGAAGGTATGACTGTGAACATGAAGTCGTCCGGCGCCTTGCCACGTGCGTTGTGGCTGGAGGCATCGACGGTCTGGAAGCCGCCGTCGGTCGGGATGCCGCGCACGCCGGGAAGCGGCGCCGGGAAAGCGCCGCCTGCCGGAGGAATGCTAAACACCGATCCGAGCGGATGCGTGAACTCGATGCGATGCAGGCGTCCCCAGCGATAGTCGTCCTGACTCGTCGAGGCGAAAAACGCGGGCGAAGCCAGCATGTCGAGACCTGCCCGCAAGCTGCTCAGGATGACGAAGTCGCGCCGATCGGCTGCGGCCGCGATGCCCGGGACGGCGAAGAAATTGACGCCGGAGGCGCCGATGCCGCCGTTCACCTTAAAGTTGTCGAGCAGGTTGCGCAGCGCCGCCAGGCTGTCGAAATCGTCGGGCGCGGGCAAGGGCCCCAGCGTTCCGTTGACCACCGTGCCGAGCATTCGGGAACGCCATGCAGCATAAATAGCCGCGGCGGCACTTGCCTGCACCTCGCTCGCCGAGGGCGGCTGCAGCGCCCCGGCGACGTCGGCCGCATCGTAGCCTTGCGTGATGCCGGTCGGCGTCGAGCCGTCCCAGCGGCGCAGGCGTGCCACCGCTTCCGCGATGCCGGTGTCGGCAGCAAGCGCGCGAAGCTGCGGCTCGGCCGACGCCAGCGCACGGTCGAACGCGGCGACGATATACGGCGTAAAGACTTCCCCGTCATGCACCACCACGTCGGCCTGGATCGCCTGCATTTCCTTGAAAGAGACGCGACGATCGCCGCTTTCGAAGTACTCGCGCAGCCGCTTTTCGATACGCGCGACGCGGAAGCCGGCTTTCCACGAGTAGGCCGTATATGAGATGCCGCCGCCTGGCCGCAGCTGGTTGAGCGGGTTGTTATCACGCGTCACACCCGATGGATCGTTGTTGGCGTTGACGAAATAGCCCGCCGGCGGATTGACGATCTGCGGCAGCTCGCTAAATGGCAGCACTTCGAAGGCGCTGGCCTGATAGGGCTGGCGATTCGATACCGGCAGCCACTCGTTGCCGCCCTGGCCATTGCGGACGAACCAAGGCGGCACGCCGTTCACCGTGCCGGCTTGCAGATCCTCGCGCACGGGAATTTCACCCGAAGTGAAGTAGGCGATATTGCCGTGCGCGTCGATATAGACGAAATTCTGCGAGCCGACGTCGAAGTGCTGCAGCGCAGCCTTGAAATCGTCCACGTTGCGCGCGCGGTTCATGAGGAGAAACGCCTCCAGCTCCTGCGTCGGCCCATTGCCGACGTACTGCACGCTGAGCGCGGCACCGGTCGTGCGATTAAGAGAGATGATCGGTCCGCCGTCGCGGCGAGGCACGATCAGCGTCGCAGGCGGAATGCCGTTGGTCGGCGTCGGCGCGATAATGACAATGCTGCCGCCGACATTGGCGCGGAACGTTTCCGGGATCGCCATCACTGGCTCGAGCGCGCCCTTGTAGAGCGTGGCGAAGCCGCTCGGCGATACCGTGAGCGGCACTGGCACGACCTGCTCCGCGAAAACGTCAGTAACGTCGACCAGGTTATTGGTCGAGCCCCACGCGATCCAGCGGTTGTAGCCATGGATGATTCCGGGCGTTCCGGCGACGCTGCTGCCGAAGACGGGCTCACCGTCGTTCTCCAGGCCCATCGGATAGAACACCGACGGAGTCGCCACGGCGAGGTGAGGATCGTTCGCCAGCAACGGACGCCCGTCCTGGGTGAGCGATCCGGAGACCGCCCAGAGATTCGAGTTGCCGCGTGCTTCGTGCTTCAAGACCCCCTGGAACGCCGGCAGGTCGCGCACGTGCTCCAGGTATTCGCGCATCAAGCTCATATGGTCGTCGCCATGCAGTCCCTCCTGCGCGCGCTCCATCCCACGCTGTCCATGGCTAAGGCCCGCGGAGGACGGCGGCGCCAGCATGGCGTCCGGCACCGTTGCGTTCGGCTCGAACGCTGCCGAGCGCCACAGGTCCTGGGAGTAGAGCGCCGTGCCGCGCGCGGGCCCGAACGCCGCGATGTAGGACTGCAGTGCCACCGTGCGGTCGATGTCGAGCTCGAACGCGAGCGAGAACGCGAGCAGCTTGCCGATCACGATGCTGTCCACCGGCGCCCATGGCGCGACCTGCCTTAGCTGCAGTGCGCCGTACTCCGGCGGCAGCGTCGTGGCCGTGAGCGTGGCGAGGCGGGCATTCACGCCCTGCGCGTACGCGTCGAGCGCCGCGCGGAAGAAAGGCGAAGCAGCATCGTACGAGCGCTGGGCGCTGCGGCGCAGGCCGAGCGTGCGCAGCTGGACGTCGGTCGGCAACGCCGCCGTGCCGACGAGCTCGCCGAGCGTGCCGCTCGCCAGGCGCCGGTTGTAGTCCATCTGAAAAAGACGATCGCCCGCGTGCACCCAACCCTGCATGAAATACAGGTCGTGGTCGTTGTGAGCGCGGACGTGCGAAATGCCTTCGTTGTCGATCGTCACTCGCGCGGCGTCCTGCAGCCCGGCAAGGCGCTGCGCGGGGCCGGCGTTGGCATCCTGAGATGAAGCGGCGTTGCTGAAGAGCAGCGCCACTGCCAAAGCGAAGATTCGCTTCATGGTGGATCCTCCCTGTTGTGATTTGCACGCTAGCACTGACCTTCTCGTGCGCAAATCCCGTAGATAGGGGATGCGCCGTGCCTTCGCGCGCTCTATTAGACGTTAGGCTTCCTCCTCCCGAAAAAGCCCGCAGTCACGCTACGCCCGCGCTGAAGGGGTGTCAACGGCGAAAAAAAGGGCACCCGAAGGCGCCCTCTTTTATCCGAGCGTCGCGCGGCTTAGCTGCCGCCGCCCGCGGCTGCGGCGGTGGTTGCCGTCGTCTCGGCCGGCGCCACCTCGGGCGTCGTCGCGGCCGCAACTTCGGCGAGCACCGGTTCTGCAGCCTGTGCCTTCCGGATATTGTGATAAGCGAGTCCGGTGCCTGCCGGAATCAGCCGGCCGACGATCACGTTCTCCTTGAGGCCGCGCAACTCGTCGCGCTTGCCCATGATCGCCGCTTCGGTCAGCACTCGCGTTGTCTCCTGGAAGGAGGCGGCGGAGATGAACGAATCGGTCGAGAGCGACGCTTTCGTGATGCCAAGCAGCATGTTGCGATAGGCCCCGGGCTTCTTGTTGTCCTTCTGCGCCTTCTCGTTTTCCTCGAGCACTTCCGCGCGCTCGACCTGCTCGCCCTGGATGAACGGCGTGTCGCCAGGCTCCTCGATCTCCACGCGCCGCAGCATCTGGCGCACGATCACCTCGATGTGCTTGTCGTTGATCTTCACACCTTGCAGGCGATACACGTCCTGCACCTCGTCGATGATGTAGCGCGCGAGCTCCTCGATACCGAGCAGGCGCAAGAGATCATGCGGATCCACCGGCCCGTCGACGATCATCTCGCCCTTGTTCACCACCTGGCCGTCGTGCACCAGCAGGTGCTTGTCCTTGGCGATCAGGTACTCGTGCTCCTGCTTGTCGAGGTCGGTGATGACCAGGCGCTGCTTGCCCTTGGT
>DASREB010000349.1:0-2102 GCA_035652275.1 Burkholderiales bacterium | reverse complement strand
GCCAGCGCATTGATCACGGTCTGACGGACAACGGAGAACACCCGGCCGGTGCCCTGCCACTTGTGCACCGAGACGACGCGGTTGCCGTCGTCGCGGACCTCGCGGGTGTGGGCGAACGGCGCGCCCTTCACCGCGGCCTCGCAGGCGCCGACCGCCTCGAGGACGCGGAGCCCGTTTTCGTAGATATAGATGCCGGCGCCGGTGGTGCGCAGCGCCTCGGCGCGCTCGTGGACGCGCACGCTCCAGCCGCGCTGCGCCAGCGCACAGGCCGCGGTCAGCCCGGCGAAGCCTGCGCCGACGATCTCAGCGTGCCGCTTGGTCATGCCGCGATGTTAGGGCATGATGACGGCAATCGACAATTCAGGAGGATAACATGGCCCGCTTGCGCCACATCGCCGTCTGCGTGAAGGACCTCGACAAGGCCGCGGCGTTCTACGAGAAGGTTTTCGAGTTCAAGAAGATCGGCCGCGAGGACCTCGACATCGGCTCGGCGATCTACATGAGCGACGGCGTCATCAACATGGCGCTGCTCAACTTCAAGGGCAAAGGCGGCCAAGCCGCGTCCGATATCAAGGAAGGCCAGGCCTTTGTCGGCGCCCACCATTTCGGCATCCAGGTCGACGATCTCGCCGAGACCCAGAAGAAGATCGAGGCGGCCGGCGGCAAATTCTTCTTCGACCTCGGCGACGAGCGCCACGGCAACTTCGAGCGCAAGTTCAAGGACCCCGACGGCGTGATCTTCGACATCTCCAAGAAAGGCTGGCAGGGAACGAACCGGTGATCGAGCTCGCGATCGCGAACCGCGTCGCCCGCCTCGTGCTGCAGCGCCCGGCGGCGGCGAATGCGTTCACGACCGAGATGCTGTCGCAGATGCTCGCCGGCCTCACGCGGGCGGCGGGCGAGGCCGACATCCTCGCCATCTCGGCCGCCGGCGCCGATTTCTCGCTCGGCCGCGACCGGCAGGACGCGAGGGCGGGCGGCGCGCCGTTCGAGGCCTTCAGGCTGATCACCGAGGTCAACGCCGCGCTCGCGAACTTCGCGGGCATCTCGGTGTGCAGTGTGCAGGGGCGCGCCTTCGGCTTCGCGCTCGGCATGATCATGCGCAGCGACATCGCGCTCGCTGCGACTGATGCGCGCTTCATGCTCGACGAGGTGAAGCTCGGCATTCCCCCGATGTTCATCATGGCCGAGATCTCCGAGCACCTCGCGCCGAAAGCGGCGCTCGACCTCGTGCTTTCGAGCCGCGCGTTCGGCGCCGCCGAGGCAAGGGAGATCGGGCTCGTCTCGCGCGTCGTCGACGACCTCGCGGGCGAGACTGAAAATCTGCTGCACGAGCTGCGCTCGCGCAGCGCCGAGGTCCTGAAGACGAGCAAGCGCTATTTCGGCGCCGTGCGCCGCCTGGCGCCGGAAGCGCGCAGCGCCTATGCGCTCGTCGAGCAGACGCGCTTCGCCGAGCGGAGCAGGCATTGAACGCTCGCGCCTGGCCGGCGGAAGGCGATGCGCGCGTCCCGTACTGGATCTATACCGACGAGGCGATCTACCGCCGGGAGATCGAGCGCATCTTCGAGGGGCCGACGTGGAGCTACGTCGCCCTCGAGTGCGAGCTGCCGAAGCCCGGCGACTGGAAGCGGAGCTGGATCGGCGAGAAATCGGTGCTGGTGGTGCGCGGCGAAGATGGCGTTATCCGCGGCTTCCTCAATCGCTGCGCGCACCGCGGCGTGCAGCTCTGCGAGGAGATGAGCGGCCAAGTGCGCCAGTTCCGCTGCCCGTATCACCAGTGGACCTACGACCTGGACGGACGCCTCATGGGCATGCCGTTCCGCCATGGCGTAAAGGGCGTCGGCGGCATGCCGGCCGAGTTCGAATTCGCCCAGCACGGCTTGACGCCGATCCGCATCGCCGCGCGCCGCGGCGCCGTGTTCGGCTCGCTCAGCGCCGAGACGCCGGGGCTCGAGGACTACTTCGGCGAGAAGATGCTCGCTTTCTACGATCGGGTATTCGACGGCCGCGAGCTGCGCCTCCTCGGCTACTCGCGCCAGCGCCTCGCGGCGAACTGGAAGCTGATCCTCGAGAACATCAAGGACACCTGCCACGCGAGCCTG
>DASREB010000348.1:0-6849 GCA_035652275.1 Burkholderiales bacterium | reverse complement strand
ATCTCAAGATCTCCGAGGGGTGCAACCACCGCTGCGCCTTCTGCATCATCCCGACGATGCGCGGCGATCTGGTGTCGCGGCCGCTCGCCCAGGTGATGCAGGAAGCCGAGAACCTGGTCAAGGCGGGCGTGAAAGAACTATTGGTCATCTCGCAGGATACGAGCGCCTACGGCGTGGACCTCAAGTACCGCACCGGCTTCTGGCGCGGCCGCCCGCTGAAGACACGCATGACCGAGCTCTGCCAGGCGCTCGGCGAGCTCGGCCCCGCCACGGGTGGCGGCCCGATATGGGTGCGGCTGCACTACGTGTATCCGTACCCGCATGTGGACGAAGTCGTTCCGCTCATGGCGGCGGGCAGGATCCTTCCGTATCTCGACATTCCTTTCCAGCACGCGAGCCCGCGCATCCTGCGGCTGATGAAGCGTCCGGCATCAAGCGAGGGGGTCCTGGAGCGCATCCGCCAGTGGCGCGAGGCATGCCCCGACATCACCATCCGCTCGACTTTCATCGCCGGCTTTCCGGGCGAGACTGAAGCCGAGTTCGGCGAATTGCTCGCCTTCCTCGAGCAAGCGCAGCTCGATCGCGTCGGCTGCTTCGCCTATTCGCCGGTGGACGGCGCAGCGGCCAATGCGCTGCCCGATCCGGTGCCCGCGCCGGTGAAGGAGGAGCGGCGCCGGCGCTTCATGCAGACGCAGGCGCGCATCAGCGCGGCGAAGCTCAAGGCCAAGGTCGGCCGGAGGCTGCGCGTGCTGATCGACGAGCCCGGTGTCGGACGCACCATGGGTGACGCGCCGGAGATCGACGGCGTGGTGCATTTGAAAGGCGGCAACAGCGGCGATTTCGCCGATGTGTTGATCGAGCGCGCCGACGAGCACGACTTATTCGGGAGACTGCAATGACGGACGTGATGGTGGTAGCAGGTACACGCACAGCGATCGGCGACTACGGCGGCGCGTTCAAGGAGGTGCCGGCGACCCGGCTCGGCGCGATCGCGATCCGCGAAGCGCTGGCGAGAGCAAAAGCGGATCCGGCAAGCGTCGGCCACGTGGTGATGGGCAGCGTGATCCACGGCGAGGCACGCGACATGTATCTCGCGCGCGTCGCGGCCGTCGATGCGGGCATCCCGGTCGGCACGCCGGCGCTGACGGTGAATCGCCTCTGCGGCTCGGGTCTGCAGGCGATCGTGTCCGCCGCGCAGCACATCATGCTCGGCGACACCAATATCGCGGTGGCGGGCGGCGCCGAGAGCATGAGCCGCGCGGCGTACATGCTGCCGAGCGGACGCTGGGGCCAGCGCATGGGTGATGCGCCGGTGATCGACGCGATGACGGCGGCGCTGCACGACCCGTTCGGCCACGGGCACATGGGCGTCACCGCCGAGAACATCGCCGCGAAGTACGGCTTCACGCGCGAGCAGCAGGACCAGTATTCGGTCGAGTCGCACAAGCGCGCCGCGCGCGCCATCGAAGCGGGCTACTTCAAATCGCAGATCGTGCCGGTCGAGCTGAAAAGCAAGAAAGGCGTCGAGCAGTTCACCACCGACGAGCACGTGCGTGCCGATGCCAGCATGGAGAACCTGGCGAAGCTCAAGGCGGTGTTCAAGAAAGACGGCACGGTGACTGCGGCGAACGCTTCCGGGATCAACGATGCCGGCGCTGCGGTGGTGCTGATGGATGCGAAGGCCGCGAAGAACTATAAGCCGATGGCGCGCCTCGTCGCCTACGCGCATGCCGGCGTCGAGCCGCAGGTGATGGGCTTGGGGCCGATTCCGGCGGTGAAGCGCGTGTTCGAGAAAGCGGGGTTGAAGCCCGCCGACATGGACGTGATCGAGTCGAACGAGGCCTTCGCGGTGCAAGCGATGGCGGTGACCAAGGACCTCGGGCTCGACCCGGCGAAGGTCAATGCCAACGGCGGTGCGGTGGCGCTCGGCCATCCGATCGGCGCCACCGGTTGCATCCTCACGGTCAAGGCACTCTACGAGCTCGCGCGCACCGGCAAGCGCTACGCGCTCGTCACCATGTGCATCGGCGGCGGGCAGGGCATCGCCGCGATTTTCGAACGCGTCTAGAAGCCGGGGTCAGGTCTAAGATCTGACCCCGATGACTCGCAAACCGCGCATCGGACTCGCGCTCGGCTCGGGCAGCGCGCGCGGCTGGGCGCACATCGGCGCAATCCGCGCGCTGGAAGAGCGCGGCATCAAGTTCGACCTCATCTGCGGCACCTCGATCGGCGCGCTGGTCGGCGCGGTCTACGCCTCGGGGCAGCTCGAGCAGCTCGAGCAGTGGGTGACGAGCCTCACCTGGGCGAAGGTGTGGCGTCTCATGGATATCAGCTTCAAAGGCGGCCTGATCCGCGGCCGCACGCTGTTCAATCTGTTCCGCGCCACCTTCCAGGACCTCGACATCTCGGAGCTCGCGACGCCGTTCGGCGCGGTCGCGACCGAGCTCAGTTCGGGCCGCGAGATCTGGCTGCGCCAGGGCAAGGTGCTCGACGTGGTGCGCGCCTCGATCGCGATGCCCGGCCTCTTCACGCCGGTGGTGCATAACGGCACGGTGCTGGTCGACGGCGGCCTGGTGAATCCGGTGCCGGTATCGATGTGCCGCGCGTTCGGCGCGGAGCTGGTGATCGCGATCGATCTCAGCTGGGGCAAGCTTGGCCGCTACCGCAATATGGGCCGTGACTTGCCGGCCGCGCTCGAGGAGCCAAGCTGGATCGGCCGGCTGACGAGCGTCTGGCTCGGCGGCATCCAGAAGAAAGGCGCCGATCCGCAGGTTCCATCGATCTTCGAGGTATTCAACACATCGCTCGATATCGTCGAGCAGCGCGTCGCGCGGAGCCGCCTCGCCGGCGAGCCGGCCGACGTGCTGATCACGCCGCTCCTGCCGAATTTCGGCACGATGGAATACCACCGCGCGAGAGACGCGATCGCCGAGGGCCGTGCCGCGGTGGAGCGGATGATGCCGCTCATCGAGCAGGTCATCCTCTAGCGGATGGACATCAGCCTGCCGGTGACGCTCGCCGTGCTGGGAGCGGCGCTCCTGCACGCGACCTGGAACGTGCTGGTGAAGGCGGGTGCTGACAAGGAGCTCGAGACCATCAACATCGCGGTGGGCTCCGGCCTGCTCGCGCTGATCGCGGCGCTTTTACTGCCGGCGCCGGCACGCGCCTCGTGGCCATGGGTCGCCGCGTCGGCAGTGGTCCATATCCTGTACTTCATCTTTCTCGCCGGCGCGTATCGCTGGGGTGAGCTGTCGTACACCTATCCCGTGATGCGCGGCGGGGGGCCGATGATCGTGGCGCTCGCCGGCGCGCTGGTCCTTGGCGAGGTGCTGCCTGCGCATGAGACCCTCGGCGTGCTGCTGATCTGCACCGGAATCTTGGCTTTCGCTTCGGGTCGGCACGATCGGCGCGCGACCGCGTTCGCGCTTGCGAACGCCGTGGTGATTGCGGCCTACACGCTGATCGACGGCCAGGGCGCGCGCGCTTCCGGCGCGCCGGCGAGCTACACGATGTGGTTCTTTGCCGCGAACGGTGTGGTCATCTTCGGCTACGGCCTTGCGCGCCGAGGTCGCGCCGTCGGCGCGTATTGGCGGGCGCACTGGCCGCGCGCGCTCGTCGGCGGCGCCTGCGCGGTGGCCGCCTACGGCATTGCGCTGTGGGCGATGACCCGTGCGCCGATCGCGGTGGTGGCGGTGCTGCGCGAGACCGCGGTGATCTTCGGCGCCTTTATCGCCTACTTTGTGCTGCATGAAAAACTGACGCGCCGGCGGCTTGCGGCCACCGGCGCGGTGATGCTGGGACTGGTTGCGCTGAAGCTCTAGACGGGCTGCAGCTTCCCTTCGTAGTAGCGCACGCGGTCACCCTGGTGCCAGAAGGGCTGGTCCGGGCTGTTGAACACCTGCGTCGAGCCGTCGTCATAGCGCACCGTCAGCTCCCAGTGCTTGGTGGCGCGCGCCGTCTTCTCTATCTGGTTGCCGAGCAGCGCGCCGCCCGCGGCGCCGAGCACGGTGACGAGCTTGTTGCCGTGGTCGAGCTGGTGGCCGAGCACCGCGCCCGCGACGCCACCGCCCACCGCACCGACGCCGTTCGCCTGCCCCTTGTCCTCGACTTGGCGCACCGACTCGACCATGCCGTAGACGCCAGGCTTCATCGCCGGCTTCACCTCGGTGTACTGGGGCGCCTGCGCGACCGGCGGAGGAGGCGGCGCGTAAGCAGGCGTCTCGGCATACGCGACTTGCGCCGGCGGGGTGGCCGGCTTATGTACCTTGGCGACGTGCTTCTTCACCGGCGCGGGCGGCGTCGCGGCCGGAGCGGCCGCGGGCATCGCTTCGCTGCTCGGCGCGGGCACCGGGGCGGGCGGCGTCGCGGCGGCCGTCACGGCAGGTTGCTCGTCGCCTTTCGAGTGGGGGATGAGACCGGTGATCGCGGCCACTCCCACGGCCGAAAACACCATCACGGAAACCGCGGCAGCTGCGACCAGCGGGTGCAGCCTCCGGGTATTGGCATTCGCTTCCATCGCTTGGTTCTCCTTTCGTATAGCGAGCACGCTCAGGTTAAGGGCGCAGATGACGCGCTGCAGTGAGCGTTCGTTACCAGTTGTAACGAGCGTTAAGCTTCGGGCCGCATGTGGGGGAAGAGGATCACGTCGCGGATGCTCGGACTATCCGTCAGCAGCATGACCAGGCGATCGATTCCCAGGCCCATGCCCCCCGCCGGCGGCATGCCGTACTCCAGCGCGCGGATGTAGTCGGCGTCGTAGTACATCGCCTCCTGGTCGCCGGCTTCCTTCATCTTCGCCTGCTCGAGAAAGCGCGCCGCCTGGTCCTGCGGGTCGTTCAGCTCGGAGAAGCCATTGGCGATCTCTTTTGCGTCGATGAACAGTTCGAAGCGATCGGCGATATCCGGGTCGGCGTCGCGCCGGCGCGAAAGCGGCGACACCTCGGCCGGGAACTCGGTGACGAAGGTGGGCTGCACCAGGTGCTTCTCCGCCAGCGTCTCGAAGAGCATCAGCTGCAGCGCGCCCCAGCCCTGATGTTCCTCGTGCTCGACGTTCAGCGCTTTCAGGCGGCGCGACAGCAGCGTTCGGTCGCGCAGGTCACCCTGCACACCCTGCGCGCGCAGCGCTTCGGCGATCGGCAGGCGCGCGAACGGCTTGCCGAACTCGAGCGTGCGCCCCTGGTAGGTAATCGACGTGCGAGCGGCAGCCTTGCGCACCAGGCGCTCGGTGAGCTCCATCATGTACTGCCAATCCTCGTAGGCGCAGTAGCACTCGAGCATCGTGAACTCGGGGTTATGGCGCGTGGAGATGCCTTCGTTCCTGAAATTGCGGTTGATCTCGAAGACCCGCTCCATGCCGCCGACCACCAGGCGCTTGAGATAGAGCTCGGGTGCGATGCGCAGGTAGAGATCCATGTCGAGCGCGTTGTGATGCGTCTTGAACGGGCGCGCCGCCGCGCCGCCCGGGATCGGCTGCATCATCGGTGTCTCGACCTCGAGATAGCCCTCCGCGCGCAGCACGTCGCGGATCGTCTGGATGACTCGCGAGCGCTCGGCGAAGATCTGCCGCACCTCGGGATTCACCACCAGGTCGACGTAGCGCTGGCGGTAGCGCAGCTCCTGGTCGGCGAGGCCGTGGAACTTCTCGGGCAAGGGGCGCAACGCCTTGGCGAGCAGGCGGATGCCTTTGGCGTTGACCGTGAGCTCGCCTTTCATAGTTTTAAAGACGTTGCCTTCGGCGCCGACGATGTCGCCGAGATCCCAGTGCTTGAACGCCTCGTAGCCGGGCGTATCTTGCGTGATGTACACCTGGATGCGGCCGCTGCCGTCCTGCAGCGTGGCGAAGCTCGCCTTGCCCATGACCCGCTTCAGCATCATGCGGCCGGCAACGCTGGCCGCCGGCTTTTGCGCTTCCAGCTCCTCCTTGCTTAGCGCCGCAAAGCGTTCGTGCAGCGCGGCCGCGAAGTCCTTGCGCCGGAAATCGTTCGGATAAGCCTGGCCGGCCGCGCGCAGTGCCTTCAGCTTGTCGCGGCGTTCGTCGATCAGCTTGTTGTCTTCGTGCTCCAGGTCGCAGTCCTCCTTTAGATCCCCTGCTTCAGGCTGGCTTCGATGAAGTCGTCGAGATCGCCGTCGAGAACGCGCTGCGTGTCGCCCTTCTCCACGCCGGTGCGCAGGTCCTTGATGCGCGACTGGTCGAGCACGTAGGAGCGGATCTGGTGTCCCCACTCGATGTCGGTCTTCTGCGCCGCGAGCTTGTCCTGCTCGGCCGTGCGCTTGCGCAGTTCCAGTTCATACAGGCGCGACTTGAGCATCGCCATGCATTCCGCGCGGTTGCGGTGCTGCGAGCGATCGTTCTGGCTCTGCACCACGATGCCGCTCGGCAGGTGCGTGATGCGCACCGCCGACTCGGTCTTGTTGACGTGCTGGCCGCCCGCGCCGGAGGCGCGATAGACGTCGATGCGCAGATCCGCGGGGTTGATGTCCACCTCGATCGATTCATCGACCTCCGGGTAGACGAACACGCTCGCAAACGACGTATGCCGGCGCGCGTTGGCATCGAACGGGCTTTTGCGCACTAGGCGATGCACGCCGGTCTCGGTGCGCAGGTGGCCGTAGGCGTACTCGCCGGTGACCTTGATGGTTGCGCTCTTGATGCCGGCGACCTCGCCTGCCGTGTGCTCGAGCACCTCGGCGCCGTAGCCCTTGCGGTCGCAGTACTTGAGGTACATGCGCTCGAGCATCGCCGCCCAGTCCTGCGCCTCGGTGCCGCCGGAGCCCGACTGGATGTCGATGAAGCAATTGTTGGGGTCGAGCGGATTGGAGAACATGCGGCGGAATTCGAGCGCCGCCACG
>DASREB010000347.1:0-4876 GCA_035652275.1 Burkholderiales bacterium | reverse complement strand
GGCGGCTTGCTCGCGCCGAGGGAGCTGAAATCGAGATCGCCGAGGCCTCCCTCCTGCGCCTTGGCGGCGGGCTTGGGCGCGGGCCGCGATACCGGCGCCGCTGCCGCCGGCTTCACCGGCGAGGCGGCCGGCGTCCCGGCGGTCACCTCGCGGATGAAGCCGTCCTTGTCGAGCTGCGCGATGATTTTCTGGAACGACGCGTCGTAGGTCTTGCCGACTTTCTGCGCCACGTCGGCGAGCGTGGCGCGGCCGTCGATGGCGGCGAGCACGGCTCGGTCGCCACGCTGCAGCAGGCTCGTCTTGCCTGAGGCCTCCTGCACTCCCTTACCCGACTTCGAGTAGATGGCGGTCGGATTCATTTCTTGGCCGCCATTATATTAGTGAGGCGAGCCGTACCCGCCGCCGCCGGGACTCTCAATGACGAATATGTCGCCCGCGGCCATCTCGGTCTGGTCGAACGGCCCGAGCTCGACACGCGTGCCGTCGGCGCGCAGCACGTAATTTCTTCCACGCTCGCCCGGCTCGCCGCCCGCCATGCCGTGCGGCGCGACCCGGCGGTGGCCGGAGAGGATGGCCGCGGTCATCGGCTCGAGGAACCGTACTCGCCGGATCGCACCGCTGCCGCCGCACCAGCGGCCGCGTCCGCCTGATCGGTGGCGGATCTCGAAGCTCTCGAGGCGTACCGGGAAGCGCCATTCGAGCACTTCCGGGTCGGTGAGGCGTGAATTCGTCATGTGCGTCTGCACGACGTCCGCGCCGTCGAAGCCCGGGCCGGCGCCCGATCCGCCGCCGACTGTCTCGTAGTACTGGTAGCGGTCGTTGCCGTATGTGAAATTGTTCATCGTGCCCTGCGCCGAGGCCATCACCCGCAGGGCGCCATAGAGCGCTTCGGTCAGGCACTGTGAGGTCTCGACGTTGCCGGCGACCACCGCCGCGGGGTAGCGCGGCTTCAGCATGCAGCCGTCCGGAATAATCACGTTCAGCGGCTTCAGGCACCCCGAGTTGAGCGGGATGTCGGCGTCGACCAGCGTGCGAAAGACGTACAGCACCGCCGCCATGCACACCGCCGAGGGGGCGTTGAAGTTGTTCGGCAGCTGCGCCGACGTGCCGGTGAAATCGATGGTGGCGCTTCGCCGGTCGGTGCCGATGGTGATGCGCACCCGGATCACGGCGCCGTTGTCGAGCGGCAGCTCGAACTCGCCGTCCTTCAGCACGCCGATCACCCGGCGTACTGATTCCTCGGCATTGGCCTGCACGTGCCCCATGTAGGCCTGCACCACCTCCAGCCCGAACTCCTCGACCATGCGACCGAGCTCCTGCACGCCTTTCTCGTTCGCCGCGATCTGCGCGCGCAGATCGGCGATGTTTTGCTCGACGTTACGCACCGGATGGCGACCCGACTTGAGCAGATCGATGGTCTCGCGGTCGCGGAAGCGGCCCTCTTCCACCAGCAGGAAGTTGTCGATCAGAACGCCTTCCTCTTCCACCACCTTCGAGCCCGGTGGCATCGATCCCGGCGTAATGCCACCGATGTCGGCGTGATGCCCGCGCGAGCCGACGTAGAAAAGGATCTTGCCGTCGCGAAACACCGGCGTGATGACGGTGACATCCGGCAGATGGGTGCCGCCGTTATACGGCGCGTTGAGCACATAGACATTGCCGGGCTTGATGCGCCCCGCGTTCTCGCGGATCACGGTCTTGATCGACTCGCTCATCGAGCCCAGATGCACCGGCATGTGCGGCGCATTGGCGATGAGATTGCCCCTGCCATCGAAGATGGCGCAGGAGAAATCCAGCCGCTCCTTGATGTTCACCGAGTAGGCCGTGTTCTGCAGCCGCAGGCCCATCTGTTCGGCGATCGACATGAACAGGTTATTGAATATCTCGAGCCGCACGGGATCGACCTCAGTGCCGATGGCGGCAGCGGTGGTCCGCGGGCGCGTGCGCTCGAGGACCAGGTGGTCGAGCTCGGTGACGCTGGCGCGCCATTCCGGCTCGATCACCGTGGTGGCATTGGCCTCGGCGATGATCGCCGGGCCTTCGATGCGCTGTCCGGCGGCGAGCTCCTCGCGCCGGTATAGCGGCGCCTCGTGCCAGCGGCCGGCGGTGAAGAGCTTCACCCTTTGGGCCGGCGCCGCCGGCCGCCGGCGCGGCGGCGGCACCTCGCGCGGCGCCTCGCCCGGCGCAATGGCTTCTGCCGATACGGCTTCCGCGATCAGCGCGCGACCCGGCATGAGAAAGGAAAACTGCTTGCGGTACGCCGCCTCGAAGGCGGCCACCATCGCCTCGCGAGCGGCGAGCGGCACGACGAGCGCCGTATCGGTGCCGTCGTACTTGAGATGCGCGCGTCGCTCGACGCGAATGCGCTCGGGCGGCACGCCCTGCAGCAGGAGCTCATCGCGCGCCGCCTTGGCGAGCTCTTCCGCCGCGTCCGCCAGCGCGCGCGAGTCGTCGAGCCTCGTCTCGACGGCGCGCTCGCGCATCGCGGTCTGGTCGGCGAGCCCCATGCCATAGGCCGAGAGCACGCCCGCATGCGGATGGATGAAGACGCGCGTCATGCCGAGCGCGTCGGCCACCAGGCAGGCGTGCTGGCCGGCGGCGCCGCCGAAGCAGTTCAGCGTATAGCGCGTCACGTCGTGACCGCGCTGCACGGAAATATGCTTGATGGCGTTCGCCATGTTGCCGACCGCGATCTGCACATAGCCTTCGGCTACGGCCTCGGCGCTGCGCCCGTCGCCGATCGCACCGGTCAGCTTTTGGAATTCCTCGGCCACCACGGCCGCGTCCAGCGGCTGGTCGCCGTTCGGCCCGAAGACGCGCGGAAAGAACGCGGGCTGGATCTTGCCCAGCATGACGTTCGCATCGGTGACGGTCAGCGGCCCGCCCCGCCGATAGCAGGCCGGGCCTGGATTGGCGCCGGCGGAGTCGGGACCGACGCGATAGCGCGAGCCGTCGAAGTGCAGGATCGAGCCACCGCCGGCAGCCACCGTATGGATGGACATCATCGGCGCCCGCATGCGTACGCCGGCGACCTTGGTCTCGAACTCGCGCTCAAACGTGCCGGCGTAGTGCGACACGTCGGTGGACGTGCCGCCCATGTCGAAGCCGATGATGCGCGCGAAGCCCGCCGCCTGCGCGGTGCGCGCGGCACCGACAATGCCGCCGGCGGGCCCGGAGAGGATCGCGTCCTTGCCCTGGAAGCGGTGCGCATCCGCCAGGCCGCCGTTCGACTGCATGAAGAAAAGGCGCACGCCTTCGAGCTCGGAGGCCACCTGGCGCACATAGCGGCCGAGGATCGGCGAGAGGTACGCATCTACCACGGTGGTATCGCCGCGACCGACGAGCTTCATGAGCGGGCTCACCCGGTGCGACACGGAGATCTGCAGGAAGCCGACCTGCGCTGCGAGCTCCGCGACGCGCCGCTCGTGCTCGGTGTAGCGGTAGCCGTGCATGAACGCGATCGCGATCGAGCGGAAGCCTTCGGCGTACGCCGCCTGCAGATCCCGCTTCGCCTGCTCGGCATCGAGCGGCCGCACCAGCTCGCCCCGTGCGCCGACGCGCTCATCGACCTCGACGACCTTGCTGTAGAGCATTTCCGGCAGGACGATGTGGCGGTCGAAAAGGCGCGGCCGGTTCTGGTACGCAATGCGCAGCGCATCGCGGAAGCCGCGCGTGATGCAAAGCACCGTCGGTTCGCCCTTGCGCTCGAGGAGCGCATTGGTCGCAACCGTGGTTCCCATCTTCACCGCGTCGATGCGCTCGCCGGGAATTGCCGCGCCCGGTGCGATCCCCAGGAGCTCACGGATGGCCGCGAGCGCCGCATCGCCATAACGCTCCGGATTCTCCGATAGCAGCTTGTGCGTGACGATCGTGCCGTCGGGCTTGCGCGCCACCACGTCGGTAAACGTGCCGCCGCGATCGATCCAGAATTGCCAGCGCGCCGTCATTAGAATGCAATCCTAACTTGGAACGTGTAGATGCCGTGGTGCTCGGCGCAGGCGTCGTAGGCCTCGCCATCGCGCGCGAGCTCGCGCTCGCCGGCCGCGAAGTGATCGTGCTGGAAGCGGAAGACGCTATCGGCACGCATACGAGCTCGCGCAATTCCGAGGTGATCCATGCCGGCATTTACTACCCGAAGGGCTCGCTGAAAGCGCGCACTTGCGTGGCAGGGAAACACCTCCTCTACGACTATTGTGCGTCGCATGGCGTGCCGCATCGGCGCTGCGGCAAGCTGATCGTCGCCACCACCGAACACCAGCTCGGCGAGCTCGCCGGCATCCGCGAGAAAGCGCACGCGAACAGCGTGACCGACGTCGACTGGATCGCCAAGGAGGACGTCGCGCGCATGGAGCCCGAGCTCTTCTGCATGGGCGCGCTGCACTCGCCCTCTACCGGCATCATCGACAGCCATGCGCTGATGCTCGCCTACCTGGGTGATGCCGAGGCCGCAGGCGCCATGCTCGCGCTGAAGAGCCCGCTCGAGCGCGCCATGGTGCGCCCAGGCCGGTTTGAGCTCTGGGTCGCGGGAAGCGATCCGATTGCGTGCAGCCTCCTGGTGAACAGCGCCGGCCTGCGAGCGCCGTCGGTCGCGAAACGCATCGAAGGCTACCCGGCCGAGCTCGCGCCGCGCGAACTGTACGCGAAGGGCAATTACTACTCATTGACGCGGCGCGCGCCGTTCTCGCGCCTCATCTATCCGGTGCCAGAGCCCGGCGGCCTCGGCGTGCACGTGACGCTGGATCTTGCCGGGCAGGCGCGCTTCGGGCCGGACGTCGAATGGGTCGAGCGCATCAACTACGACGTCGATCCGCGCCGCGCCGAGCGCTTCTACGCCGCGATTCGCCGCTATTGGCCCGGCCTGCCGGACGGTTCGCTC
>DASREB010000346.1:0-47964 GCA_035652275.1 Burkholderiales bacterium | reverse complement strand
GTCCATGACCTGCTTAAGCCATTGGGTGAATAGCGGGACGTGGAACACGACGACCATGTCGGCCGCGCTCACCGCCTCGAGCGTGCCTTTGCACTGGCCGATCGTCGGGACACCGACCTTGGTCCATGACGGCAGCGAGTTGACGCAAAGCTCATAGATGTCCGCGCCGAGCTCATCGGCGGCCGCAAAGGCGGCCTGAATGTATTCGCGCCGCGTCGCGAGATCGCTCACCACGGCGATGGTCTCGCCTTGGCGCACCTGGCAGAGCTGAAACTCGCGCCGATAGAGCTGCGCCAGCTTCGCTGGGTTCACCTCCTGCGCGCGAAACGCACCCTGGATCATGCGCGCATTATGGCGCGCCTGAAGTTCCGGCGTGCTGCATCGCCTTCCAAATGCGATGGGGCGTAGCCGGCATTTCCAGGTCGCGCACGCCGTAGGAGGCAAGCGCATCAAGGATCGCGCTGATGACGGCCGCGGGCGCCGCGATCGCCCCGGACTCGCCGCAGCCTTTGGCGCCGAGCGGGTTGTGCGTGCAGGGCTGGCTTTCGTCCAGCTCGCAGATGAAGAACGGCACATCACCCGCGCGCGGCAGCGCATAGTCCATGAACGAGGCAGATTGGAGCTGGCCATCGTCATATGCGGTGCGCTCGCTGAGCGCCTGTCCCAGCCCCTGCACCACCCCGCCGTGCAGCTGCCCGTGCACGATCATCGGATTGATCACCGTGCCGATGTCGTCGACGGCCCAGTAACCGAGGATCTTGATGGCGCCGGTATCGCGATCCAACTCGACTTCGCAGATATGCACGCCATTCGAGAAGGCGAAATTCGGCGGATCGTAGAACGCGTTCTCGTCGAGGCCCGGCTCGAGCTCGCCGAGCGGGTAGTTGTGCGGCACGTAGGCCGCGCGCGCTACGGCCTCGAAACTCACGCGCCGGTCGGTGCCCGTCACGCTGAACGCGCCGTCGCAAAACTCGAGATCGCGCTCGGCCGCCTCCAGCAGATGAGCAGCGATGCGCTTGCCCTTCGCGATTATCTTGGCCCCGGCCGCCTGCAGCGCCGAGCCGCCGACCGCGATCGAGCGCGAGCCGAACGTCCCGGTGCCGACGGGCACGGCAGCGGTATCGCCTTCGACCACGCGGATGCGCTCGAGCGGCACGCCGAGCTGGCGAGCGATGATCTGCGCATACGTCGTCGCATGGCCCTGCCCGTGGCTGTGCGTGCCGAGGTACGCGGTAATGCCGCCGTCGGGCGCCACGCGCAGTTGCGCGGATTCGTAGAAACCGACCCGTGCGCCCATGGCTCCGGCAAGGCGCGACGGCGCGACGCCGGAGGATTCAACGTAGCAGGCGATGCCGATGCCGCGTCCCGGCGCTCGCTTCTTCGCATAGCCCGAGATTTCGAGCGCGCGCTCCAGGAGCTTCGGGAAATCGCCGCAGTCGTAGGTCGGGCCGACCGGCGTCTTGTACGGCATGGCGCTCGCCGGGATGAGGTTGCGCCGCCGGATTTCGGCGCGATCGATGCCGAGCTCGCGCGCCGCCTGGTCCGCCAGGCGCTCGAGCACATAGCAGGCTTCCGGGCGGCCGGCGCCGCGATAGGCGTCGGTCGGCACGGTGTTGCTGAAAATACCGGTGACCTCCACGTAGACCGCGGGCGTCTTATAGACGCCGGCCAGTAGCGCGCTGTAGATCGGGCCGGGAATAGCAGCGCCGAAGCTCGAGACATAGGCGCCAAGATCGGCGCGCGTATGCACGCGCAGCGCGAGACAGTGCCCCTCATTGTCGAGCGCGAGCTCGGCGCGCGTCAGATGGTCGCGTCCCTGCGTGTCGGAGAGAAACGACTCGGTGCGCCGTGCGATCCATCGCACCGGCCGCCGCAGCCGCCGCGACGCCCAGACGAGCAGGGTCTCCTCCGGATAGTGCTTGCCCTTGTAACCGAAGCCGCCCCCCATGTCGCGCGAGACGACGCGCAGGTCGCCTTCGTCGATGCCGAGCTCCTCGCAGACGTAGCGGCGGATGTGGTGCGGCGCCTGGGTGCCGCAGTAGAGAGTGTCGCCTGTGGCGAGCGCGCCGCGGGTTTCGATCGCCGCGCCGCACAGCCGGTTATTCACCAACTCGAGCTGCACGCGGCGCGGCGCACGTGCAAAGGCTGCATCAACCGCGGCGCGGTCGCCGCGCTGCCAAGTAAAGGCCTTCTCGCCACTGATGAGTGGCAGCGGCTCGTAATCGACGTCGATGCGCTCGGCCGCGTCTTCCGCAGCGCTGCGCGAGTCGGCAAAGACCGCCGCCACCGGCTCGCCCACATGTCGCACGGTGCCGCGCGCGAGCGCATAACGCGGCGGCTCGACCATGCCGGGCAGCGCCCAGCCGCAACGCATCGCGCCGACCCCGCCGCGCGCCATGTCTTCACCAGTCAGTGCGAGCACGCCGTCGGGGATTCGTACGGCGACGATGCGGGCATGCGCATGCGGCGAGCGCACGATGGCGCAATGCAGCTCCCCGGGAAACGACAAATCTTCGATGAAGCTGCCGTTGCCGGTCAGAAAGCGCTGGTCCTCGACCCGCAGGACCGGCCTGCCGATCACGTCCCTTGGCCTTTCATGCTACTTCTTCGCGCAGTAAATCCAGACGTTCGTAAATCGCGCGGTCGGTCACCATGAAGAGCTCCGCGTGGCCACGCGGTTCGTGCGCCGCCCAGGTCCAGTGCGGAACGGTGAAGACGTCGTGGCGCGACCACTCGAACACCTTGTCGCCGACCGACGAGCGGCCCTCGCCGGAGACCACGAGGCAGATCGCATTCCAGGTGGAGCGCATGCGGCGCGTGGGCTCGTCGATGCGCTTGAGATAGAGATCCAGTGTCGGCATGACCGAGCTGCCGTTTTTGGTGTAGCGGTGGCTGCGCGAACCATCGGCCGCACGCGGCGCCGCTGCAAGCGAGCGCCGCGCCTCGTCGCCCGGGAAGCGGTATTCGTTCGAGCCTTCGGTGCCGACCTCCCAAAAACGCTCGGCCTGGCGCGTGCCCGGCTCGAAGAAACTCGCATCGAGCATGCAGATCGCCGGCATGTTGGCCGCATCGAACCACACGGTGCGCCGTGCGCTCTCGTTGATATGGCCGTGCCAGCACATCGGCGGTGTCAGCACGAGGTCGCCTTCCTTCATTTCGCAGCGCCGGCCGTTCACGATGGTCACGGCACCTTCGGCGCGCGTGGAAAAGCGGATCGCTGCGGCGCTGTGGCGATGCGGCACGGCCTTGTCGCCGGGCTCGAGGACGGTGAAGGCGCCGATCAGATTGTGGGTGGTGATCGTCTCGCCGCCAAACGCCGGATTGGCGAGGATCAGCGCGCGTCGCTCGACGTCCTCGATGGCGACTTCCTCGGCCGCGCGCGCGGTGAACGGCTCGATATCGCGCCAGCGCCAGTGCAGCGGCGCATCCTTTGGCTGCGGCGCGGCCGGGGTGATGCGCTTATAGCGATCCCAGAGCGGGTGGATATTCGCCCGCTCGAGCGCGGCGATCAGCGAGGCGTCGGACCTTGCCGTCAAACCTTGTCGACCGAGGCGCTGCCCGGACCGAACGTCGCGACGAACAGCAGCCCGCCGATGATCGCCAGGTTCTTCATGAAGTGGCTCATCTGGTTGGCGTACTGCGTCGCGTCGAACTGCCAGAAGCGGTGGGCTGCGAACGCCGCGATCAGGACGAAGAGCGCGAGCAGCCACGCGACCCAGCGTGTCTTCCAGCCGATGATCAGCAGGATCGAGCCGCCCACTTCGATCATGATCGCGAGCACCGCGGCGACCTCCGGCGCGGGGAAACCGAGCTTCGTCATGTAGCCGACCGTGCCGGCGAAGCCGAGCACCTTGCGCAGGCCGGCATTCAGAAAGATTGCACCGATCAGGATGCGTCCGGCGAGCGGCACGAGCGATCGGGAACCTGGTGCGACAGCCATCTGGTTCATGTTCCCCTCCATTGTGTGCCGCGGATTATGCCGGAAAGGCTGTCAGTCGAGCTTTGCGCCCGATGCCTTCACCACTTCTCCCCAGCGCTCGACTTCGCCGGAAATGAACGCGGCGAACTGCTGCGCCGTCGTGCCGGCAGGCTCGAGCCCCTGGCGCCTTAGCGCTTCGCGTGCATCGGGTGCATTGAGCGCCTGTACCAGCACGCTGTTCAGCTTTTCGATCACTGGCGCCGGCGTGCCGGCCGGGGCCACGAGCCCGCTCCAGAAATAGGCGTCGTACTTGGGCAGCCCGGCTTCCGCAAAGGTCGGCACGTCGGGCAGCTCCGCCTCGCGCTTGGTGCCGGTGATGGCGAGGGCGCGAACCCGCCCGGATTTGATGTGCGGCAGCAGCACGACCTCGCCTTCGAAGATTGCCTGGACCTGCCCGCCGACGAGATCATTGATCGCAGGTGCACCGCCTTTGTACGGCACGTGCAAGAGGTCCACGCCGGCAATGCTCTTGAAGAGCTCAGCGGCGAGATGCGGCGGCGTGCCGCTGCCCGCCGATGCGTAGGACAGCTTACCGGGGGTTTTCTTCGCGAGCGCGATGAACTCCTGCAGCGTGCGTGCCGGCACCTGTGCGTTGATCGCGGCAATGATCGCGCCGCGCGACACCAGGCTGATCGGCGCGAAGGCGCTGCGCGGGTCATACGTCAGGTCCCGATACAACGCGGGCGCGATCGCCAGGGTGCTCGTGCTGCCGTAGAGGAGCGTGTAGCCATCGGGCGGGGCTTTTGCCGCTGCGCTGGAGCCGACCGTGCCGCCGGCACCGGCACGGTTCTCGACGACCACCGGCTGGCCAAGACCCTCGGAGAGCTTGTGCCCGACCAGGCGACCGACAATGTCGGTCGGTCCGCCGGGCGGGAACGGCACGATGAGATGGATCGGCTTCGCGGGATAGCCCTGCGCAAAGACCGCCTGGGCGGCGAGCGCAACGATGCTGATCAGCAGTCGGAGCGTCAAATGGGCACCGTGGTGGCGTCGTAGCGGAACAGCCATTCGTAGCGGTCGGCAATACGCTGGCTCGCCCACTCGCGGTCGATGAAGCGGCGCCCCTCCTCAGGGTCGGCAAGCAGGCGGTTGTGAAAGCGATGGATATTGGCGGCCGAGCCCTCAACCGTACGGCGCGTGCGCTCGCGCCGCGCCGCCTCGTAGCGCTGCAGTCCCGCCTCCACCGTGTCGCCTGCGAGGCAGCGCGCCAGCACATAGCCGTCCTCGATCGCCATCACCGCGCCTTGTGCGAGGAATGGGAGCATGGAATGTGCCGCGTCTCCGAGCAGCGTGACACGGCCCACCGACCAGCGCTCAAGCGGCGGCCGCACCATCAGCGCCCATTTATACGGGCTCTCGATGGCTCCGATAAATGCCTGGATATCCTCGTGCCAGCCGTGGAAATCGGCGGCCAGCTCCTCCTGCGAGCCGCGGGCGCTCCACGACTCCACGCGCCAGTCGGCGCGCTCGAGCGCACCGACGAAGTTCATCAGCTCGCCCGCCCGCAGCGGGTAATGCACGACGTGGCCGCCGGGTCCGACCCAGTTGGAGCCGACCCTGCGCGCCATGTGCGCGGGCAGCCGCGCCATCGGCACGATGCCGCGCCAGGCAATGACGCCGGTGAATTCCGGCCGGTCGGCGCCGAACAGCGTCTGGCGGATGCGCGAGTGCACGCCGTCCGCGCCGATCAGCGCATCGCCGCGGACCGTCGTCCCGCGCTCGAGCTCGAGCGTGACGCTGTCGTCCTCCTGCACGAAGGCGCGGCAGCGCGCATCGAGATGCAGCGCGCCTGGCTTTGCTCGCTGCAGGGCAGCCGCCAGCACGGCGAGCAAGTCGGGCCGGTAAACGGTGAAGTACGGCGCGCCATAGCGCTCCATCGAGACCGGGCCGAGGTCGAACAGCTTCCACGTCTCGCCGCTCTGCCAATGGCGGATCTCCTTGCCCTGCGCCTCGCACGAGAGGCGCTTGAGCTCCTCGCCGATGCCGAGGGCGTAGAGAACGCGGGTGCCGTTCGCCGCGAGCTGCACGCCGGCGCCGACCTCCTTCAGCTCCGCTGCCTGCTCGTAGACATCGACGTCGATACCGTGCTTGAGGAGCGCTAGCGCGGCGCTAAGGCCGCCGATGCCGCCGCCGGCGATCAGAACGCGCATGGCGCCCAACTATACTTCAGTGCATGCGATTGACCCTCGCCTGCGGCCGCTATGACCGCACGCAAGCGCTGCTCGATGGCCGCGTGAAGATCGAAGGCATCGACGAGCTCACCTACCTCGCCCTGCGGCCGGGCGAGACCTTCTGGCGCATGCTGAACCACGAGGAGTTCGACGTCTCCGAGATGTCGCTCTCTTCCTACACCATCCTGCGCTCGGAAGGCGATGAGCGCTTTATCGCCATCCCGGTGTTCCCATCGCGCGTCTTCCGCCAGAACGCGCTTTACGTGCGCGCCGATTCGCCGCTTTGCGACCCGCGCGAGCTGAAAGGCAAACGCATCGGCCTCGGCGACTACCAGATGACCGCGGCGGTGTGGACGCGTGGCTTCCTGCAGCATGAGTACGGCGTGCGGCCGCAGGAGCTGACGTGGATCGTCGGACGACCGATTCGCGCCATCCGCCAGCCGCAGGACGTGCGCATCGAGGCGCTCGGCGGCTCCGCCGTCCTTGAAGAACTGCTCGAGCAGGGGAAGATCGATGCGCTGATGTCGGTCATGCTGCCGCAGCAGCTCGCCAAGACAGTGCGACGGCTGCTGCCGAACTTCCGCGAGGTGGAGCTCGCGTATTACCGCAAGACGCGCATTTTCCCGATCATGCACACGCTGGTTCTGCGGCGCGCGGTCTATGAGGCGCAGCCCTGGCTCGCGGTCAATCTCTACCGGGCGTTCCTGCGCGCGCGCGACGTGGCGCTGCGGCACCTCTACGACACCGATGCGCTGACGGTCAGCCTGCCGTGGGTGATCGATGAAATGGAGCGCAGCCGCGAGATCCCCTGGGATTACTCGATCGAGGGCAGCCGCGCGACGCTGGAGGCGCTGGTGCAGTACCTCGACGAGCAAGAGCTCACGCGGCGCCGCATGCACGTCGCGGAGCTCTTTGCGCCGAACGTCGATCCCGCGCTCGGCGCCTATCTCAGCGCAACTGCCGAGGAGCGCTAGCGCTTCATCAGCGCATCGGCGCCGGCCTTGCAGACGACTTCGTCCTGCGAGCCGGTGCCGCCCGAGCAGCCCACTGCGCCGATCATCTGGCCGTTCTCGACGATCGGAATGCCGCCACGCGAGGCGATGACATCGTCCAGCGTAAGCAGGTAGTGATTGTTGCCTTCCTGCACGCCGCTCTCGAACGCTTTCGTCTCGCGCCGATACTTCACCGCCGCGCGTGCCTTGTGCTCGGCGATCTGGACGGACCCAAGCTGCGCGCCGTCCATGCGCGCGAATGCGACGAGGTTCGCGCCGGAGTCGTAAACCGCGATGTTCAGCTTCCATCCGCGCTTCTGCGACTCCGCGACTGCCGCAGTGATCGCCTGCTGCGCACGTGCGAGGCTGATCGGCGGGCCGTAAGGAATGTCGTTCGGCATCTTGTCGGGCACGGCATCGCGCGGATTGGCTTGCTGCGCGGCGGCACCAAAAGCAAGGGTTGCGGCAACTGCGGCAAAAAGCAGACGGTTCATGGTCTCCTCTCCACGGTTGAAAAAATCGATCTCGGCTGAACCGTCAGCCGAGCGCTTTAATTCCGGCGGCCGCGATCTGCTCGTCCTCGTGCGATTGCACGCCGGAGACGCCGACGGCGCCGACGCAGGTGCCGTCGAACACGATCGGCACGCCGCCCTGCACCGGCGTCACTTCCGGCATGCGCAGGAGCTCGATGCGCTTTGCCACCCGCTCCTGCCAATTGGCAGTCGAGCGCCGCGTCTCCGCGGCGGTGCGCCCCTTCTCCACCGCGATGCGCGCGTTGGCGGGGGTTGCGCCGTCCATGCGCGCGAGGTGCAAGAGGTGCCCGCCGTCGTCGAGGATGGCGATGCAGACGTTCCAGCTGTTTTTTTTGGCCTCGGCTTCCGCGGCGGCGGAAATTTGCTTGCAGTCCTCGAGCGTCAGCATCGGACGTTGTTTCATATGCGCAGCGCCTCTCGTATCTGGGTGAGTGCGGTCGGATCCTCGATGGTCGTAAGGTCGCCCGGATCGCGGCCTTCGGCAAGAGCCTGGATCGCACGGCGCAATGTCTTGCCCGAGCGGGTCTTCGGCAGAAGCGTCACGAAGTGCACTGCTTTCGGGCGGGCGATGGCACCGAGCTGCCGGTCGACAGTCTGCATGACCTCTTCGGCGTTGGTGCGCCTGCCGGCGTCCTTCAGCACGGCGAAGGCGAGCGGCATCTGGCCTTTCAGCTCGTCCGCAACACCGACCACCGCGCACTCGGCGACGTTCGGATGCATGTTCACCGCCTCCTCGATCTCGCGCGTGCCGAGGCGGTGGCCGGCGACGTTGATCACGTCGTCCGTGCGCCCGAGGATGTAGTAATAGCCGTCCTTGTCGCGAATCCCCCAGTCAAACGTGGAATAGATCAGCTGGTCCTTGAAATCGCCGAAGTAGATGTTGACGAAGCGCTCGTCGTCGCCCCACACGGTGCTCATGCAACCGGGCGGCAGCGGCGGCGCGATGGCGACCACGCCCTTCTCGCCGACGCCGACCGGCTTGCCGGTCTGCTCGTGCAACAGGCGCACGTCGTACCCGAACACCGGAAAGCTGGGCGAGCCCATCTTGATCGGCGTGTCCTCGACGCCGGGCTGCGCCGACAGCAGCGGCCAGCCGGTCTCCGTCTGCCAGTAATGGTCGATCACCGGCCGGCCGAGCGACTCGCTGATCCACCGGTGCGTCGGCTCATCCAGCGGCTCGCCGGCGAGAAACAGGTGTTTGAGCGACGCGAGGTCGTACTTGCGCAGATAGGCGACGTCGTGCTTCTTCAGCACGCGGATCGCGGTCGGCGCCGAGAACATCACCGACACCTTGTAGTCCTGCACGATCTTCCACCAGATGCCGGCATCGGGCCTGATCGGCACGCCCTCATACATGATCGTCGTCATGCCGGCGAGCAAGGGCGCGTAGATGATGTACGAGTGCCCAACCACCCAGCCGATGTCTGAGGTGGTGAACATCGTCTCGCCGGCGCTGCCGCAGAAGATGTGCTTCATCGATGAGGCGAGCGCGACGGCGTAGCCCCCGACGTCGCGCTGCACGCCTTTCGGGCGGCCGGTGGTGCCGGACGTATAGAGGATGTAGGACGGCTCGTTCGACTCGAGCCAGGCGCACGGCACGCTCGCATTGCTGAATTTCGTCGCGAGTGTGGCCCAGTCGACGTCGCGGTTGGCCACCACCGGCATGTTGGCGTCGAGCCCGCGTCGGTAGATCAGCACCTTGCGCGGCGGATGCTTGGCGAGCTTCAGCGACTCGTCGACCAGCGACTTGTAGAGCACGGTCTTGCCCATGCGGCTGCCGCCGTCGGCCGTCAGCATGAGCGCCGGCTTCGCATCATCGATGCGGGCAGCGAGGCTCGATGCGGCGAAGCCGCCGAACACAACCGAATGGATCGCACCGAGGCGCGCACAGGCGAGCATGGCGAACGCCGCCTCCGGGATCATCGGCATGTAGATGATCACGCGCTCGCCGCGCTGCACGCCGAGCGATTGCATCATCGCCGCGACTCGGTTCACTTCCGCGTGCAGCTCGCGGTAGGTGAACGAGCGCGTCTCGTCCACCTCGGTAGAAATCCATACCAGCGCCGGCTGCTCGGCGCGCGCGCCGAGATGGCGGTCGATCGCGTTATGGCAAAGGTTGGTCTCGCCGCCCACGAACCAGCGCGCGAAGGGCGGCCGCGAATAATCGAGCACCTGGCGCAACGGCCGATGCCAGTCGATCAGTGCCGCCTGCTCGCGCCAGAACGCATCGCGCTCTTCAAGCGAGCGGCGATAGAAGTCGCGGTAGTTCGTCATGGAGCTAGTTTAACTAGCGCCGCTTGTCGTGGATCAACTTCGCGATGCGGTGCAGGCGCTTAAGCAGTTCAGTCGCCGCCTCGCCGGTGCGGCCGATGTCGGCGCGCTCCAGCGTCTGCAGCGCCTGCTCCACCTCCGCCGGCAGCTGCGCCGCCGCCGGCGCCGGCACGGCTACGGGTTGCGGCGTATCGAGCCGCTGCAGCGCAGCGCGCATCAGCTCCTCGATGCTGCCCACCGCGTCAGCGCCGAGCGAGGCGACACCGACGCGGCTGACGATGTGGAGCGGCTGCTTGCCGAAGCTGAGCTTCGCCTGCTCGAGCTGCGCGCGCAGCCGCTCGGCGAGCATCTGCATCTGCGCAGCGCTCGTCGCCGGGGCCACCACCATGAACGTATCGGCGGCGGTGCGCGCGATCGAGTCTTCCTCGCGGATCTGGCTCGAAACCAGCTTCGCAATGCGGCTGAGGACCTGGTCGGCGGCCTCTTTGCCGGCGCTACGCGTCACCTCGCGCAGGTTGGCGATGCGCAGCGCCATCACGGCGAGGTCGCCGCCGTGGCGCCGCACGAACGAGAAGCGCTTGCGGCTCTCAGTAAGCAGATATTGACCGGTCAGCGTGCCCGTCAGACGGTCGCGCGCCGCGGCGACGCCACGGACCTCGCGCGCCGCCTCGAGCTCCTTGCGCGTGGAGACCAACCGCATCACGTTGTCGAGGCGCGCCAGCACCTCGGCGGCATCGGCGGACTTGGCGATGAAGTCGTGCGCGCCGGCCGCGCGCGCGCGCTGCTTGTTCGCCTGCTCCTCGACGCCCGAGATCACCACCACCGGCAGCTCGCGGATGCGCGCGTCGGTCGAGGCGCGCATGCGGGCCAGCAGGCCGAAGCCGTTCAGCTTCGGCATGTCGAGGTCGGTGAACACCATGACGATCGAGCGGTCGCCCTCGATCGCGCTCCACGCGGCTTCGCCGTCCGCTTCCTCGCGCACGTCGAACGAGCCGCGCAGGATCGTGGCGAAGGTCTTGCGGACGAACTTCGAATCGTCGACGACCAGCACGCGCCTTTTCGCCTGCTCGGTCGCCGGCGCCAAGCGCGCTTACTCCGCGAGATCGACCACGATGCGGCGGTTCACCTTGGCGTTGATGAAGTCGTCGAACACGCCCGGCAGCTCGCGCAACGGGATCGTGCGGCACATCTCTTTCAAGAGCGGCGGCTTCAAATCGCTCGCCAGGCGCTGCCAGACCGTGTCGCGGATATCGCGCGAGCTCTCGCCGGAATTGATGCCCAGCAGGCTCACACCGCGCAGGATGAAGGGCATCACCGTGGTGTTGAGGTTGAAGCTCGCCGCAAGTCCCACGGCCGCAATGACGCCGTTTTCCTGCATGGTGCTCGCGATCCACGCCAGCATCTCGCCGCCAAGGTTGTCGACCGCGCCGGCCCAGGTCGACTTGTCGAGCGGCCGAATCTTCTCCAGATTGATGCTCTGGCGCTGCAGGATTTCTTTTGCGCCGAGCTTCTTCAGCCAGTCGCTCTCGCTCGCTTTGCCGGTGACGGCGACCACGTGATAGCCGCGCTTCGCCAGCATCGCGATCGCCATCGAGCCGACACCGCCGGTCGCGCCGTTGACCAGCACCGGGCCGCTCTCGGGCTTCAGCCCGTGGTGCTCCATGCGATGAAGCGCAATGCCCGCGGTATAGCCGGCCGTGCCGAACGCCATCGCCTCCCAGAGCGACAGGCCGTGAGGCACCTTGCTGATCCAGTCGCCATTGACGCGCGCATAGGGCGAGTAACCGCCATCGTGCGACACGCCGACGTATTCGCCGCCGGTGGTCAGCACGGCATCGCCTTTCTTCCAGCGCGGATGGGTGGATGAGAGCACCGTGCCCGCGAAGTCGATGCCGCCGATGGTCGAGGGGCGGCGCAGGATCTTGCCCTTGCCGGTCACCGCGAGCGCATCCTTGTAATTGACGTCCGAATACGCCACGCGCACCACGACGTCGCCCGGATCGAGCTGATCGAGCGTGTAGTCGACGAATTCCGCGCGGATCTTCTTGTCCGGCGTCTCCGTCAGTTTGTAAGCCTTGAAGCGTTCCATGAGGTCCTTTCTATTGCGCCTTGATGCCCGCCTGCTTCACCACGCGGGTCCACTTCGCCGTCTCCGCCGCAATATGCTCACCGAACTCCGCGCTCGTCATGTGCAGCACGTCGGCACCCTCCAGCTCGAAGCGCTTTTTCGTCTCCGGCGAGTCGACGATCGCACCGATTTCGCTCTGCAGGCGCTGTATCACCGCAGGCGGCGTGCCGGCCGGCGCGACGATGCCCCACCAGTTGGTCGCCTCGGCGCCGGGCAGCCCGGCTTCGGCAAAGGTCGGCACGTCCGGCAGCGCCGCGAGCCGGTGCGGACCGCCCACGCCGAGCGCGCGCAGCTTGCCGTTGCGCACATGCGGCACGTTCTGTACGGCGCTGCCGATATTCATCTGCACCTGGCCGGCGATGGTGTCGGTCAGCGCCGGCCCACCGCCCTTGTATTGCACGATGACGATGTTGATTCCTGCCTGCAGTCGAAAGAGCTCGGTGGCGAGGTGCTGGAAGCTGCCGACCCCCGCAGCCGCCGCGTTCAGCTCACCGGGCTTGCGCTTTGCAAGCGCCAGCAGCTCCTGCAAGGAATTCACCGGCAACGCCGGCGGCACCACCAGCAGGCTCGGGCCGGTGCCGACCGCCGCCACCGGCACGAACCACTGCAGCGATTCGAGCGGCAGCTGGCCAAGCGCGATGCTGACCGGGAAGCCCACCGAGACGAAAAGCAGCGTGTAGCCATCGGCCGGCGATTTCGCCGCCGCGTTCATGCCGATCGTGCCGCCGCCCCCGCCGCGGTTGTCGATCACCACGCCCTGGCCGAGGCGCTCGCCCAATTGCGCAGCGACCACACGGCCGACGACGTCGTTCGAGCCGCCCGGCGGGAACGGAATGATCAAACGGACCGGCTTCGCCGGATATTGGGACTGCGCGTGCGCCAGAGCGGCGCCGAATGCCACGATAAGAGCCAGTACGAGTCGCATCGCCATATTTTTGCACTTTACTTACGCCGCTCGGTACGCAGATATTCGACCGTCTGCATCTCGTGCAGCCGGCTGACGGTGCGCTGGAACTCGGCTGACTGCTCGCCCGCCGTGAACAAATCCTCGGGCTCGGTGGCAGCGGCGATGATCAGGTTCACGCGGTCGTCGTAAAACACGTCGACCAGCCAGGTGAAGCGCCGCGCCGCATCGGAGTCCTTGGGCGACATGCGCGGTACGCCCGAGAGCATCACGGTGTGGAAGCGCTTCGCGAGGTCGACGTAATCGGCGTACGACCGCGCCCCGCCGCAAAGCACGTCGAAGTCGAACCAGACGAGTCCGCCGGCGCGCTTGCGGTAGGGGATGGTACGGCCTTCGACGTCGAGCGGCTGGCGTTCCGGTTCGACATCACGCAGCTCATCGAAGATCTTCGCGAGCGGCGCGTCGGCGCCGACGTGGTAGACCTTCATGCGCTCCATCTTCAGGCGCCGGTAATCGGTGCCGTTGTCGACGCCGACGACGTCGAGCCGCTCCTTGATGAACTCGATCGCCGGCAGAAAGCGCTCGCGCTGCAGGCCGTTCGGATAAAGCCCGTCGGGGGGGTAGTTGGACGTCATGACGAATTCAACGCCACGGTTCATGACCTGCTCGAGAAACCGGCCGAGGATCATGGCATCGGCGATGTCCGCGACGTGAAACTCGTCGAAGCAGATCAAGCGATAGCGCCGCGCGGTGCGCTCGGCAACCGCCGCGAGCGGATCCTCGGTGCCGCGCAGCTCGTCGAGCTCACGATGGATCTCGCGCATGAAATGGTGGAAGTGCACGCGGCGCTTGCGCACGAGGGGCACGCAGCGGTAGAAGGCGTCCATCAGGAAGCTCTTGCCGCGGCCGACCGGCCCCCACAGATACACCCCTTTGGGCGGCGCGGGATGCACCAGCAGGCGCTTCAGTGCCGTGTTGCGGCGTGCCTTGTAGGCGCTCCACTCTTCGTACAGGCGCTGCAGCCGCTCGACGGCGCGCCACTGCGCCGGATCCGAGACGAAGCCGCGCTTGGCGAGGCTTTCCTCGTAGAGCGCGACGACATCGGCGCTCACGGCAGCTTGGCGATGAGATCCTGCGCCGAGCGCTCGAGGAGCGTTCGCAGCATGATCGGCTCCTCCCGCGTGGTGTCCATCGCGATGCGCAGCTCCTCCATCGCCTCCCAGGCGATGCTGCCGTCGCGGCTGTCCCAGATCTGCAGGTACACCCGCACATCGCCGAGCTGCGTGTCGATGATGCGCAGGCCGAGGATGCCGAGCCGATTTTTCGAGTTCTGCGTGAAGCCCTGCAGTTTCAATTGCGCGATGTAGCGCGCGCCGGTCGAGGCGCCGAGGCGGCGCAGCACGTCCGCCGGCAGCAGCGCCGTGTCGCGGTAGTCCTCGTACATGCGCCGGTACGCCTCCACCAGTCCCGCACGATTGACCGCGCTCAAGGTCTCGGCGAGAGTCACCACTTTGACGTTCGGCCGTTCGGCGGCGAGCACGTCCGTGAAGGTCAGCGCGACGGCCTGCTTCTCCTGCTCCTGCCCGGTGATGGTCGAGGGAGTCACGAAGGCCACGCCGGCCGCCTCCAGATCGCCTTTGCGCAGCGACAGCACCTGCTCGTTCAGCGTCGGATAGTGCACCGGCTTCAGGCTGCAGCCCGCGGCGGCCGCCGCCAGCGCCAAGGCGAGCCACCTCATATGTTGATGGCGCGCTTGTCGACGGCGAGCGCCGCGTCCTTCATCGCCTCGGAGAGCGACGGGTGCGGGTGGCTAATGATGCCGATGTCCTCTGCCGCCGCGCCGAACTCCATCGCCGCGACCGCCTCCGCGATCAGCTCGCCGGCGTACGGCCCGATGATGTGCACCCCGAGGATGCGGTCGGTGTTCGCGTCAGCCACGAATTTGACCAGCCCGACGGCATCGCCAAGCGCGCGGGCGCGCATGTTGGCGCTGAAGGGAAAGGTTCCTACCCGGTAATCGGCACTGCGCGCCTTCAGCTGCTGCTCGGTCTCGCCGACCCAGGCGATCTCGGGCGTCGTGTAGATCACCCAAGGCACGGTGTTGAAGTCGACCTGCGGCTTCTGTCCGGCAATGCGCTCGGCGACCGCCGCGCCCTCCTCCTCGGCCTTGTGGGCGAGCATCGGCCCGCGCACGACGTCGCCGATCGCCCAGACGTTGGGCAGGTTCGTGCGGCACTCGGCGTCCACCGCGATGAAGCCGCGCTCGTCGAGCTTGAGCCCCACTGCCGCGGCATTCAAAGCGTCCGTGTTGGGCATGCGACCGATCGACACAATCAACCGGTCAACCTCCAAGGTTTTTGATGAGATATCTACAGCAGTATATTGAACCTTAACGGTTTTCTTGCGCTCAACTGCGCCGACTTTCACACCCAGCTCGATCTTCAGGCCCTGCTTCGCGAAGACTCTCGCCGCTTCCTTGGCGATCGCCTCGTCCGCTGCGCCAAGGAACGCGGGCAGTGCCTCCAATATGGTGACCTCGGCGCCCAGGCGCCGCCAGACGCTCCCCAGCTCGAGCCCGATCACGCCGGCGCCGATGATGCCGAGGCGTCTTGGCACCTCGGAGAGCGCGAGCGCGCCAGTGTTGCTGAGGACCAGCTTTTCATCGAACTCGACGCCGGGCAGCGGGCGCGGATTCGAACCGGTGGCGACGATGACATGCTTTGCCTGGATGGAATCCTTGCCAACCGTGATCTCGTAGCCGTCGGTGCCCTTGCCGGCGAAGCTGCCGCGCCCATGGAAGAACTGGATCTTGTTCTTGCGGAAAAGGAAGGCGACGCCGTCGTTGCTCGCCTTCACCACGCTTTGCTTGCGCTTGTGCATCTGCGTGAGGTCGAGCTCGAGGCCCTTCACCTTGACGCCGTGCTGGGCGAACTGGTGGCCGGCCTGCTCGTAATACTCCGAGGACTGCAGCAGCGCCTTGGACGGGATGCAGCCGACATTGGTGCAGGTGCCGCCGAGCGCCGGCTTGCCATCTGCGCCGCGCCAGTCGTCGAGGCAGGCGGTCGCGAGGCCAAGCTGTGCCGCGCGGATCGCGGCAACGTAGCCGCCCGGGCCGCCCCCGATCACCACCACATCGAAGCTCGCCATGCTAGATCTCCAGGATCAGGCGAGCCGGATCTTCGAGTGCTTCCTTGATGGCGACGAGGAACAGGACCGCCTCGCGCCCGTCGATGATGCGGTGGTCGTACGAGAGCGCGAGGTAATTCATCGGCCGCACCACCACCTGGCCGTTCTCGACCACCGCGCGGTCTTTGGTCGCGTGCACGCCGAGGATTGCCGATTGCGGCGGATTGATGATCGGGGTGGAGAGCATCGAGCCGAATACGCCGCCGTTCGAAATGGAGAAGGTGCCGCCGGTCAGCTGTTCGAGGGTCAGCTTGCCGTCCTGCGCCCGTTTGCCGAACTCGCCGATGGTCTTTTCGATTTCGGCGAAGCTCATGCGATCGGCGTCGCGCAGGATCGGCACCACCAGTCCGCGCGGGCTGCCGACCGCGATGCCGATGTCGAAGTAGCCGTGGTAGACGATGTCGCTGCCATCGATCGAGGAGTTGACCACCGGGAAGCGCTTCAGCGCGTGCACCGCCGCCTTGACGAAGAACGACATGAAGCCGAGGCGAATGCCGTGCTCTTTCTCGAAGCGCTCCTGATACTTCTTGCGCATTTCGATCACCGGCTGCATGTTCACTTCGTTGAACGTCGTGAGAATCGCGGCGGTCGACTGTGACTGCACCAGGCGCTCGGCCACGCGCTGGCGCAGGCGCGACATCGGCACGCGCTGCTCGGGGCGCCCGGCCAGCAGCTGCTCGAGGTTGATCGGCGGCGCCGGCTGCTGCAGCGCCGCTCGCGGCGGCGGCTGCACCGCCGGTTGCGGCTTCGCCGCCTCCAGCACATCGCCCTTGGTGACCCGGCCATCGCGCCCGCTGCCCTGCACCTTCGAGGTATCGATGTTGCGCTCGGCGGCGAGCTTCTGCGCCGAGGGCATGACCGGCGGCTGCACAGCCTTTGGCGCAGGCGCGGCAGCTGCCGTGGGCTTCGGCGGCGCCGCGGGCGCGGCGGCGGTGATCGCCTTGGCCTCGGTGTCGATCTGCGCGATGACGTCGCCCGAGCCGACCGACTCGCGCGCCTTTTTCATGATCCTGACCAGCACGCCGTCGGCGGGTGCCGGCAGCTCGAGCACCACCTTGTCGGTCTCGATGTCGATCAGGTTCTCGTCGCGCGCAACGCTCTGGCCTTCCTGCTTATGCCAGTCGAGGAGCGTCGCTTCCGAGACGGACTCGGAAAGCTGCGGCACTTTGACTTCGATGATGGCCATGTACGACTCCCGTTCAGTTTTTCCCCGGCGTCGGCTAAGCCTCCACCGGGTTAACGAAAAACCAGCGAGTAACTCGCCGGGGTGTGAATTCGGGGTCAGGCACCGAATTCAAAAACACAACCTTGCTTGGAAATCGGTGCCTGACCCCGATTTCCGGGTTACTTGAACCTGCCGAACGCCTGTTCCACCAGCCCTTTCTGGCGCTCGTTGTGCCGCGCCACGTAGCCGCCCGCGGGTGCGGCGGAGGGCGGGCGGCCGGCATAGTACAGCTTCTGGTCCTCGCGCATGTTTTCGCGGAAGTAGTGCGCCGTCTGGTACCACGCGCCCTGGTTCTGCGGCTCCTCCTGGCACCACACCACTTCGGCAGCGTTCGCATAGCGCCGCATCTCGGCCTGGAACTGCTTATGCGGGAACGGATAGAGCTGCTCGACGCGAATGATGGCGACGTCGCTCCTTTGCAGCTCGATGCGCTTGGTGGCGAGTTCGTAATAGATCTTGCCGCAGCAGGCGATGATGCGCTTCACGCCTTTCTCGTCCACCGTGGTGCTGTCCGGGATCACGGTCTGGAAGGCGCCGTTCGCGAGGTCCTGGATCGGAGACGAAGCCTCCTTCTTGCGCAGGAGCGACTTCGGTGTCATGACGATCAGCGGCTTCCTGAACGGACGCAGCATCTGCCGGCGCAACAGGTGGAAGATCTGCCCCGCCGTGGTCGGCACGCACACCTGCATGTTGTGCTCGGCGCAAAGCTGCAGGTAGCGCTCGAGCCGCGCCGAGGAATGCTCCGGCCCCTGCCCTTCGTAGCCGTGCGGCAGGAACATGGTGAGGCCGCAGACCCGGCCCCACTTGGTCTCCCCGGCGGCGATGAACTGGTCGATCACCACCTGCGCGCCGTTGGCAAAGTCGCCGAATTGCGCCTCCCAGATGACAAGCGCATTGGGCTCGGCGGTGGCGAAGCCGTATTCGAAGCCGACCACCGCTTCTTCCGAGAGCACCGAGTCGATCACCACGAAGTCGCCCTGGTCCTTGGCGACGTTCTGCAGCGGTACGTAGGTGCCTTCGTCCCAGCGCTCGCGCTCCTGGTCGTGCAGCACCGCGTGGCGGTGCGCGAAAGTGCCGCGGGCGGAATCCTGGCCGGATAGACGGACGTCATAACCGTTGGAGAGTAACGTGGCATACGCGAGGGTCTCCGCCATGCCCCAGTCGACCGGCTGCTTGCCGGCAGCCATCTGCTTGCGCGCCTCGATCACGCGCTGCACCGTCGGGTGCACCTTGAAGCCTTCCGGCACCGTGGTAAGGGGCTCGGCGAGGCGCTGCAGCTCTGCGAGCGGCACGTGCGTATCGGCGGCGTCGGTCCACTTGGAGTTGAGGAACGGCGCCCAGTCGACGGCGAACTTGCTCTTGAAGTTGGAGAGCACCGGGCTCACCGTCTGCTGCCCGGCATCGAGCGTGTCGCGGTAGCGCTTGATCATTTGCTCGGGCTCTTCGGCCGGCAGCACGCCCTGCGTCACCAGCTTGTCGGCGTAGAGCTTGCGCGTGCCCGGGTGCTGCGAGATCTTCTTGTACATCAGCGGCTGCGTGATAAACGGCTCGTCCTGCTCGTTGTGGCCGAGCTTCCTGAAGCAGACGATGTCGATCACCACGTCCTTGTGGAACTTGGCGCGGAAGTCGAGCGCGAGCTGCGTGACGAAGAGCACCGCCTCGGGATCGTCGCCGTTCACGTGGAAGATCGGCGCCTCCACCATCTTCGCTACATCCGTGCAATAGAGCGTGGAGCGCGCATCGCGCGGGTCCGACGTGGTGAAGCCGATCTGGTTGTTGACGATGATGTGCACCGTGCCGCCGGTGCCATAACCGCGCGTGCCGGAAAGATTCAGCGTTTCCATCACCACGCCCTGCGCCGCAAAGGCGGCGTCGCCGTGGATCAGGATCGGCAGCACCTGGTCGCCGGTCTTGTCATCGCGCCGGCGCTGGCGCGCGCGCACCGAGCCTTCCACCACCGGATTGACGATTTCCAGGTGCGACGGGTTGAAGGCGAGCGAAATATGCACCGGCCCGCCCGGCGTGGTGATGTCGGAGGAAAAGCCGTTGTGGTACTTGACATCGCCGGAGGGCAGCTCGCTCGGCGCCTTGCCCTCGAATTCCAGAAACAGGTCCTTCGGCATCTTGCCCAGCACATTGACCAGCACATTCAGCCGCCCGCGGTGTGCCATGCCGACGACGATCTCCTGCACGCCGCTCGAGCCCGCGCGCTGGATCAGCTCATCGATGCACGGAATCAGGCTCTCCCCGCCTTCGAGCGAGAAGCGCTTCTGCCCCACGTACTTGGTGTGCAGGTAGCGCTCGAGGTGCTCCGCCTCGGTCAGCTTCTGCAGCAGGTGCAGCTTCTGCTCCTTGCGCAGCTGCGGGACGGCGCGCACCGGCTCGATACGCTCCTGGATCCACTGCCGCTGCACGCGGTCCGAGATGAACATGTACTCGAAGCCGATGTCGCGGCAGTACGTGTCGCGCAGCGCCTGGAGCAGCGTGCGCAGCGATACGCGGTCGAGTCCGACGTAGGAGCCGGAGTTCACGACCTGGTCGAGGTCCGCCTCGGTGAGATCGTAGAACCCGGGCTCGAGCTCGGGCTGCGGCGGCCGCGCCATGCGCTTCAGCGGATCGACCGTCGCCCAACGCGCGCCGGAGATGCGGTACGCGGTAACCAGCAGCAGCGCCGCGACCTGCAGCCGCTCCGGCGCGACCGGCTCCGTCGGGAAGGTGCGTGCCGCCGCGCCACCGAGCTCGCCGCGCTTCGCGCGCTGCACGAAGGATTCCTCGACCGGCGCGCGCGCGATGTCCTTGACCGTATTGCCCGGCAGCACCTGCAGCCGGTCGAAGTACTCGCGCCACTCCTCGGCCACCGACTGCGGATTGACGAGATACTTCTCGTACAGATCCTCGATGAACGCGGCGTTGCCGCCGAAGAGGTACGAGTTGTCGAGGAACTGGCGCATCACGCTGGCCATGGACTTACCTCATCTCTAGATGGGGATCAGTGACCTATTTTGAAATAGGGCCGAGCCCTCGATTTTCAGCGCTTGTCGATGGGCTTGACGTCGCGCTTGGTCGCGCCCTTATAGAGCTGGCGCGGCCGGCCGATCTTGTACTCCGGGTCTGAAATCATCTCCTGCCATTGCGCGATCCAGCCGATGGTGCGCGCGAGCGAGAAGATGCAGGTGAACATCGCCACCGGGATGCCGAGGGCGCGCTGCACGATGCCCGAATAGAAGTCGACGTTCGGGTAGAGCTTGCGGCTCACGAAGTAGTCGTCCTCGAGCGCGATCTTCTCGAGCGCAAGCGCCAGCTTGAAGATGCGGTCGTTGTGCAGCCCGAGCTCCTCGAGCACCTCATGGCAGGTCTCGCGCATCAGCTTCGCGCGCGGATCGTAGTTCTTGTACACGCGGTGGCCAAAGCCCATAAGACGCACACCGGCGTGCTTCTCCTTCACCTTCTTGATGAACTCGCCCACCTTGGAGGCGTCGCCGATCTCCTCCAGCATCTCGAGCGCGGCCTCGTTCGCGCCGCCGTGCGCCGGGCCCCACAGCGAGGCGATGCCGGCGGCGATACAGGCGTAAGGGTTGGCGCCCGAGGAGCCGCAAAGGCGCACTGTGGAAGTCGAGGCGTTCTGCTCGTGGTCCGCATGCAGGATGAAGATGCGATCCATCGCGCGCACCAGCACGTCGTTCACCTTGTACTCCTCGGTCGGCACGCCGAACATCATGCGCATGAAGTTCGCCGTGTACGAAAGATCGTTCTTCGGGTACATGAACGGCTGGCCGATCGAATACTTGTAGGACATCGCGACGATGGTGGGCATCTTGGCGATCAGGCGGAACGCCGAGATCACGCGGTGCTGCGGGTTATTGATGTCGAGCGCATCGTGATAGAAGGCGGAAAGCGCGCCCACCACGCCCACCATGACGGCCATCGGGTGCGCGTCGCGCCGGAACCCCTGGAACAGGCGCGCGAGCTGCTCGTGGATCATGGTGTGGTGCATGACGATGTCGACGAACTCGTCCTTCTGCTTGCGATTGGGCAGCTCGCCGTATTGCAGCAGGTAGCAGACTTCCAGGAAGTCGCAGTGGTGCGCCAGCTGCTCGATCGGGTAGCCGCGATAGAGCAGGATGCCCTGGTCGCCGTCGATGTAGGTGATCGAGGAGCTGCAGCTTGCGGTCGAGAGGTAGCCCGGGTCGTAGGTGAACATGCCGGACTTGCCGTAGAGCGTCCGGATATCGACCACGTCGGGCCCGATGGTGCCGGAAAGCACCGGGAACTCGAGCGAGTTGCCGTCGGGTAGTTTCAGAATCGCGTTCTTGTCGGCCATGGGGGGCTCCTCAGGCGGCACGCAAGCGCGCCACCACGTCCTTCAGCTGTGGCGCGTAGTTTTCGCTGCGGCCAATAACGATGTCCCAGAGATCATTGTCGGGCAGCTCGAGCAGGGGCTTGAGCTCGGCGTCTTCCGGATGGCGATCGAGATAGCGCGCGAGCACCAGGTCGAGCTCGAGCAAGCCGCGGCGGCACATCCATTTCAGCCTCTCGCGCTCGATACGGTTCATCAAACGGCTCGCTTTACCAGCAGCTCCTTGATGTGGTTGATGGCCTTCGTCGGGTTGAGCCCCTTGGGGCAGACGTCGACGCAGTTCATGATGGTGTGGCAGCGGAACAGACGGTAGGGATCTTCGAGGTTGTCCAGGCGCTCGCTGGTGGCCTGGTCGCGCGTATCGGCGATGAAGCGGTAGGCCTGCAGGAGACCTGCCGGGCCGACGAACTTGTCCGGGTTCCACCACCACGAGGGACACGAGGTCGAGCAGCAGGCGCAGAGGATGCACTCGTAGAGCCCGTCGAGGTGCTCGCGCTCCTCGGGAGACTGCAGCCGCTCGCGCTCCGGTGGCGGGTCATGGTTGATGACGTAAGGCTGGACCGAGTGGTACTGCTTGAAGAACTGCGTCATGTCGACGATCAGGTCGCGGATCACCGGCAAACCGGGTAGCGGCCGCAGCGTCACGTGCTGCGGCAGCTCGGCGATCTTGGTGATGCACGCGAGGCCGTTCTTGCCGTTGATGTTCATCGCGTCCGAGCCGCACACGCCTTCGCGGCAGGAGCGGCGGAACGAAAGCGAATCGTCGATCGCCTTCGCCTTTACCAGCGCATCGAGCAGCATGCGATCGTGCGCGTCGATCGGCACGTCATAGTCCTGGTAATAGGGTTTGGCGTCCTTGTCCGGGTCGTAGCGGTAAATGGTGAGCTTCATCTCTAGTAGGTGCGAACCTTCGGCTCCATGGTCTGTACCGTCAGCGGCCGCAGGTGCACCGGCTTGTAGTCCAGGCGGTTCCCCTCCTTGTACCACAGCGTGTGCTTCATCCAGTTCTTGTCATCGCGGTCCGGAAAATCGTCACGCGACTGCGCGCCGCGGCTTTCCTTGCGCGCCTCGGCGCTGATCATGGTCGACACCGCAGTCTCGACCAGGTTCTCGAGCTCGAGCGCCTCGACCCGAGCGGTGTTGTAGACCTTCGATTTATCGGAGATGAAGATGCGCGCGGCACGTGCCGCGATCTCCTCGACCAGCTGCACGCCTTTTTTCAGGTCGTCGCCGAAGCGAAACACACCGCAATGCGCCTGCATCGTGCGCCGCAGGTCGTTCAGCAGGTCCGGCACACGCTCGCCGCTCTTTGCGCCGTCAAGGCGCGCGAGGCGCGCGCGCGTCGCTTCGCCCGCGTCCTTCGGCAGGTTGCGATGCGGCGTCGGCTGGCCGCGCAGGTCCTTGATCACCTGCTCGCCCGAGGACTTGCCAAACACCAGGAGGTCGAGGAGCGAATTGGTGCCCAGCCGGTTCGCGCCGTGCACCGAGACGCAGGCGCATTCACCCGCAGCGTAGAGGCCCGGGACGATGGCTTCCTTGCTCGCAGCCTCGGGCGCGATCACCTGACCCATGTAATTGGTCGGGATGCCGCCCATCTGGTAGTGCACCGTGGGCACCACCGGGATCGGGTCGCGGATCGGATCGACGTTCGCGAACTTGAGCGCGATCTCGCGGATGCCGGGCAGCCGATGCTTGATCACGTCCGGCCCGAGGTGATCGAGCTTGAGCAGCACATGGTCGGCGTGCGGCCCGCAGCCGCGCCCTTCCTTGATCTCGGTGGTCATGGCGCGCGAGACGACATCGCGGCTCGCGAGGTCCTTGGCGTTCGGCGCGTAGCGCTCCATGAAGCGCTCGCCGTTCTTATTCAGCAGGTAGCCGCCTTCGCCCCGCACGCCCTCGGTGATCAGCACGCCCGCCCCCGCTACCCCGGTCGGGTGGAATTGCCAGAACTCCATGTCTTCGAGCGGCAGGCCGGCGCGCGCCACCATGCCGAGGCCGTCGCCCGTGTTGATGAATGCGTTGGTCGTTGCCCAGTAGATGCGGCCGGCGCCGCCGGTTGCAAGCAGCACCGCCTTGCCCTGCAGGATGAACAGCTCACCCGTCTCCATCTCGAGCGCGGTGATGCCGACGATCGCGCCGTCCTGCGGATCACGGATGAGATCGAGCGCCATCCACTCGACCAGGAACTGCGTGTTGGAGCGCACGTTCTGCTGGTAAAGCGTATGCAGCATCGCGTGACCGGTGCGATCGGCCGCAGCGCAGGCCCGCATCGCCATCTTGGCGCTGCCATAGTCCTGCGTATGGCCGCCGAAAGGCCGCTGGTAGATCTTGCCGTTCTCCAGCCGGTCGAACGGCATGCCCATGTGCTCGAGCTCCACCACGACTTCGATCGCGCGGCGGCACATGTACTCGATCGCGTCCTGGTCGCCGAGGTAATCCGAGCCCTTGACCGTGTCGTACATGTGCCAGTGCCAGTTGTCCTCGGTCGAATTGGCGAGCGGCGCGGCGATGCCGCCTTGCGCGGCGACCGTGTGCGAACGTGTCGGAAACACCTTGCTCAGTACTGCTGTTTTCAGCCCGGCGCGCGCGAGCTCAAGCGCCGCGCGCATGCCCGAACCACCGGCGCCGACCACGATGGCGTCGTAGCGACGCGTCGCTATTGCCATTTTGTCAGCGCCACAGTACCTGCACCGTCCAGCCGACATAGCCGGCGAGCAGCAGGATGGTGACCACCTGCAGTCCGAGGCGCAGCCCATCGGGCTTGATGTAGTCCATCACGATATCGCGCACGCCGACCCAGGCGTGCCAGGCCAGACTGACCGCGAAGAGCAGCGTCGCGACACGCATCCAGCCGTTCTGGAAGAGCTCCTTCCAGGCGCCGTAGTCGGTCGGGCGGCCCCGCATCAACGCCACCAGCAATACCAGCGTGTAGAGCGCCATGATTACGGCTGTAATGCGTTGCGCGAGCCAGCTGCCCAGGCCGTAATGCGCGCCGACCACGATGCGACGTGGCGTCACCATATGCGCCACGCAAAAAAGGCCGTCAGGAGCAAGCTCACGACCAGCACCACGCCGGCGCTGCGGCGCGCCGGCCCGAGCTCGATGCCATGGTTGATATCGAGCAGCAGAAAGCGAATACCGGCGCAGAAGTGATGCGCAAACGCCCAGACGAACACGATGAGCGCCAGCTTCACAATGGGCAGTTGCAGGTAGTGGTCTTTCACGCGCGCAAAGCCCTGCTCGGATGCGAGGCTCGTATCGAGCAGGTAAAGCAGCCAGGCCGCGAACGGGAAGAAGAGCAGCGCGCCTGAAATGCGATGCAGGATCGAGACGAAGCCCGGCATGGGCAGCCGGATCTCGAACAGGATCGCCGGCAGAGTGAGGTATTTCGGACGAGGTCGCTTCGCGGCGGCGCTGGACATTTGGTGTGCGGCGGTCCCCAAGCCGCGCGATTCGATTATAGCGTCGCAGCGCAGCAACTCGCTGCTGTAAAATCGAAATCCACTCTCCCGCGGAGCGCTCGATGCCCAAAGCCCCCATTCGCGTCGCCGTGACTGGCGCCGCCGGCCAGATCGGTTATTCGCTGCTTTTTCGCATCGCGAATGGCGATCTGCTCGGGCGCGACCAGCCGGTGATCCTGCAGCTTCTCGAGATTGCCGACGAGAAAGCGCAGAAGGCGTTGAGGGGCGTGATGATGGAGCTCGACGACTGCGCCTTTCCGCTGCTCGCCGGCATGACGAGCGCCTCCGATCCGATGGTCGCGTTCAAGGACGTGCAAGTGGCGCTGCTGGTCGGTGCGCGGCCGCGCGGTCCCGGGATGGAGCGCAAAGACCTGCTCGAGGCAAACGGCAAGATCTTCGCGCCGCAGGGTCAGGCGCTCGATCGCGTCGCCGACCGCAACGTCAAAGTGCTGGTGGTCGGCAACCCCGCGAACACCAACTGCCTCATCGCGATGAAGAACGCGCCGAGCCTCAAGCCTTCGCAGTTCACCGGCATGATGCGGCTCGACCACAACCGCGCCGTCTCGCAGCTCGCGCAGAAGGTGAAGCAACCGGTTCCCGCGATCCGCAAAGTGACCGTGTGGGGCAACCACTCGGCGACGCAATATCCGGACCTCTTCCAGGCCGAAATGGACGGCAAGAAGCTCTGGCCGCAGATCAACGACCAGGGCTGGCTCGAGAACACGTTCATTCCGACGGTGCAGAAGCGCGGCGCTGCCATCATTGACGCGCGCGGTCTCTCGTCGGCAGCGAGTGCGGCGAACGCCGCGATCGACCATGTGCGCGACTGGATCTCGGGCTCGCGCGACGGCGACTGGATCACGATGGGCGTTCCCTCCGACGGCAGCTACGGCGTTCCGGAGGGCGTGATCTACGGCTACCCCGTCACCTGCCGCAACGGCAGCTACCAGCTGGTGAAAGGTGTCGAGATCAGCGAATTCAGCCGCAAGCGCATGGACGCAACGCTCAAGGAGCTGCACGAGGAGCGCGACAGCGTGCGCCACCTCCTCGGCAAATAATCACGGCATGAGTGCCGGCACCAGGTTTCGCAAAGCACTGCAGGCGGAGCGGCCGCTGCAGATCCCCGGCACCATCTGCGCCCACCATGCGCTGATGGCGAAGCGCGTGGGCTACCAGGCGATTTACCTTTCGGGCGGCGGCGTCGCCGCCGGCTCGCTCGGCATGCCGGACCTCGGCATCTCGAACCTCGACGATGTGCTGACCGATATCCGTCGCATCACCGATGTCTGCGACCTGCCGCTTCTGGTCGACGTCGACACCGGTTTCGGCGCGAGCGCCTTCAACGTCGCGCGCACCACGCGCTCGCTCGTCAAGTTTGGCGCCGGCGCGATGCACATCGAAGACCAGGTCGGCGCCAAGCGCTGTGGCCATCGCCCGGGCAAGGAGCTGGTCAGCAAGGAGGAAATGTGCGACCGCATCAAGTCGGCGGTCGATGCGCGCAGCGACTCCGGCTTCGTGGTCATGGCGCGCACCGATGCGCTGGCGTCGGAAGGCGTGGACCGCGCCATTGAGCGCGCCAGCGCGTATGTCGCAGCGGGCGCTGACATGATCTTCCCGGAAGCGATCACCGAGCTCGCGATGTACAGAAAATTCGCTGCGGCCGTGAAGGTGCCGATCCTCGCCAACATCACCGAATTCGGCAAAACGCCGCTATTCACGCTCGACGAGCTGCGCTCGGCGGACGTCGCCATGGTGCTCTACCCGCTCACCGCTTTCCGGGCCATGAACAAGGCGGCGCTTCGTGCCTATGAGACGGTGCGCAAGACGGGCACGCAGAAGTCGCTGCTCGCGGAAATGCAGACCCGCGAGGAGCTCTACGACATGATTGGCTACCACGACTACGAGAAGAAGCTCGATGAGCTCTTTGCCCGCGGGCGCTCCTAAACCGAAGAAGTCGGTCGCGCTCTCCGGCGTGCCGGCCGGGAACACCGCGCTCTGCACGGTCGGGCGCACCGGCAACGATCTGCACTACCGCGGCTATGACATCCTCGATTTCGCCGATCAGGCGGAATTCGAGGAAGTGGCGTACCTGTTGGTGCACGAAAAGCTGCCGACCCGCGACGAGCTGAGGAAATACAAGCGCAAGCTGCAGGGCCTGCGCGCCCTGCCCGAGCCGCTGAAGAGAGCCCTGGAGCAACTGCCGAAAAGCGCGCACCCGATGGACGTCATGCGTACCGGCTGCTCGGTGCTCGGCGCGCTCGAGCCCGAAGACGAGAAGCATCCCGCCGAGGGCGCGCGCGATATCGCCGACCGACTGCTGGCGTGCTTCGGCTCGATCCTGCTCTACTGGCATCACTACGCGAACAGCGGCACGCGCATCGAGACGGTCACCGACGATGATTCCATCGGCGGGCACTATCTGCATCTGCTGCATGGCCGGAAGCCGCGCGCGTCCTGGGTGCGCGCCATGCACACTTCGCTCATCCTGTACGCCGAGCACGAGTTCAACGCCAGTACCTTCACCTGCCGCGTCATCGCCGGCACGGGCTCCGACATGTTCAGCGCCATCACCGGCGGCATCGGCGCCCTGCGCGGACCGAAGCACGGCGGCGCCAACGAGGTTTCCGACGAGATCCAGAAGCGCTACCGCAACGCCGACGAAGCGGAAGCCGACATTCGCGCGCGGATCGCGCGCAAGGAGATCGTCATCGGCTTTGGCCATCCCGTCTACACCACCGGCGATCCGCGCAACAAGGTGATCAAGGCCGTCGCCGAGCGGCTGTCGAAAGAGCAGGAGAACATGGTGCAGTACCGCGTCGCCGAGCGCATTGAAGCGGTGATGTGGGCGGAAAAGAAAATGTTCGCCAACCTCGACTGGTACAGCGCCGTGTCCTACAGCCAGATGGGCGTGCCGACGCTGCACTTCACGCCGATCTTCGTCATGTCGCGCACGAGCGGCTGGTCGGCGCACGTCATCGAGCAGCGCGCCGACGGCAAGATCATCCGCCCGGGCGCCAACTACGTCGGGCCGGAGGACCTCGCGTGGGTTCCGCTCGAGAAGCGCTAGCACCATGTACGAATCCGAGCTCACCAAGTTCATGCGCGAATTCCTGGCGCAGCATCCCGAAGAGCTCGAATCGCAGAAGCACGGCCGGGCCATCTGGTGGGACAAGACACCCGAGGAGCGCGCGCCGGCGCCGTCGATGCGCCATGCGCCGAAGGCCGGCGGCAACGAGCACGTCTTCGCCCCGATTCCGCAGGGCGGCGGCGCCGAATACACATTCGCGCCCGATGACAACGCGCCGGCTGCAGCCTATGACGATGTGCTGAAGGCGCCCTGATGTCGGCGCCGATCTCCAACGTGCGGCCGGCGCCGGACAAGGTGCTGACCGACATCGCCGACTACGTCACCCAGTATCGGATCGCGAGCCCCGAGGCGTACCAGACGGCGCGTTTCTGCCTGATGGACACGCTCGGCTGCGGCTTCGAGGCGCTCGAGTATCCCGCCTGCACCAAGCTCCTCGGTCCGATCGTGCCCGGCACCGTGGTGCCGAATGGTGCCAAGGTGCCGGGAACCAATTTCCAGCTCGATCCGGTGCAGGCGGCGTTCAACCTCGGCGCGATGATCCGCTGGCTCGACTTCAACGACACCTGGCTTGCCGCCGAATGGGGACATCCGTCGGACAACCTCGGCGGCATCCTGATGAGCGCCGACTGGTTGTCGCGCCATACCAAGCCGCTCCTCGTGCGCGATGTGCTCAGCGCGATGATCAAGGCGCACGAGATTCAGGGCGTGCTCGCCCTGGAGAACAGCTTCAACCGCGTTGGCCTCGACCATGTGGTGCTGGTCAAGGTCGCCTCTACGGCGGTCGTGGCGCACATGATCGGCTGCACCTACGACGAGGTGGTGAACGCCATCTCGCAGGCCTGGGTCGACGGGCAGAGCCTGCGCACCTATCGCCACGCGCCGAACACCGGCTCGCGCAAGAGCTGGGCAGCCGGCGATGCCACCGCCCGGGCCGTTCGCCTGGCGCTCATCTCGAAGACCGGCGAGATGGGCTATCCGTCCGTGCTGACGGCGAAGACCTGGGGCTTCTACGACGTGCTGTTCAAAGGCCAGGCGTTCAAATTCCAGCGGCCTTATGGCAGCTACGTGATGGAGCACGTGCTCTTCAAGATCTCCTTCCCGGCCGAGTTTCATGCCCAGACGGCGGCCGAAGCCGCGCTCGCGGTCTTTCAGCAGATGAAATCGCGCGGCAAAACGGCTGAAGACATTAAGAAAATCCGCATAAGGACGCATGAAGCGGCGATCCGCATAATCGACAAGAAAGGACCGCTCAACAATCCGGCGGACCGCGACCACTGCATCCAGTACATGATCGCCGTGCCACTCATCTACGGCCGACTCACCGCCGCCGACTACGAGGACGATGTGGCGAGCGACCCGCGCATCGACCGGCTTCGGGACAAGATGAGCACCGTCGAAGACCAACAGTTCAGCAAGGATTATCTCGATCCGCAAAAGCGTTCCATCCCGAACGCGCTCAGCGTGGAATTCAACGACGGCAGCTCGCTCCCCGAGGTGGTGGTCGAGTATCCGATCGGCCACAAGCGTCGCCGCAAGGAAGGCATTCCGCACCTCGTCGAGAAGTTCGAGCGCAACCTGGCGCGCCGCTTTCCGCCCCAGCAGCAGAGGGCGATTCGCGATCTCTGCATGGACCAGCGGCGCCTCGAGGAGACGCCAGTGAATGAATTCATCGACCTGATGGTGCTCTAGGAAAATGAGGAGCCCCTACCTCGAAAAACGGCTTGCCGAGCTGAACGAAGAGATTCGCCACTACCCCGGCCCGATCGCGCGCTGCGATGAGCACCTGCCGGCGCTGCTCGAGGAGCGCGCGCGGCTGGTGGCGAAGCTGCAGGCTCTCCAGGATCGCGAGAGCTGCCCGCCGCCGGCGCGCTGGGGGCACGATGGCGGGCGAATCGACGAAAAGGAATGAGCATGCCGCACAACACGTTCAACACCCTGCAAAAGTTCAAGCACGGCCAGCTCTACTCGCTGCCGGCGCTCGGCAAAGCGCTCAGCGTGCCGATCGAGCGCCTGCCCGTGTCGATCCGCATCGTGCTCGAGTCGGTGCTGCGCAACTGCGACGGCAAGAAGGTCACCGAGCAGCATGTGCGCGAGCTCGCCGGCTGGAAGCCGGTCGCACCGCGCACTGACGAGATTCCATTTGTGGTGGCGCGCATCCTGCTCCAGGACTTCACCGGCGTGCCACTGCTCTGCGATCTCGCGGCGATGCGCGGCGTCGCGGCCAAGGTCGGCAAGGATCCGAAGGTGATCGAGCCGCTGGTGCCGGTCGACCTCGTCGTCGACCACTCGGTGCAGATCGACCACTACGGCACGAAGAACGCGCTGGATCTCAACATGAAGCTGGAATTCAAGCGCAATGAGGAGCGCTACCAGTTCATGAAATGGGGCATGCAGGCATTCGACACGTTCAAGGTCGTACCGCCGGGGATCGGCATCTGCCACCAGGTGAATCTCGAATACCTCGCCCCGGGCGTTCACAAGTCCAGGGATGGCGTCTGCTACCCCGACACCCTGGTCGGCACAGACAGCCACACGACCATGATCAACGGCATCGGTGTTGTCGGCTGGGGCGTGGGCGGCATCGAGGCCGAGGCCGGCATGCTCGGGCAGCCGGTGTACTTCCTCACGCCCGACGTCGTCGGCGTGCACCTGAAGGGCAAGTTGCATCCGGCGCTGACGGCAACGGATGTGGTGCTGACGGTAACCGAGATGCTGCGCAAGGCGAAGGTCGTCGGCAAGTTCGTCGAGTTCTATGGCGAGGGCACTGCCTCGCTCTCGGTAACCGATCGCGCCACCCTCGCCAACATGGCACCCGAGTACGGCGCGACCATGGGGTTCTTCCCGATCGATCAGAAGACGGTCGAATACTTCCGTGGCACCGGACGCTCCGCCGACGCCGTAGAGCGCTTCGCCGAGTATTACAAGGCCCAGGGCCTGCTTGGCATGCCGCAAAAGGGCGACATCGATTACTCGCAGGACCTCGAGCTCGATCTCTCCAGCATCAAGCCCTCGCTCGCCGGGCCGAAGCGGCCGCAGGACCGCATCGATCTGGACAAGGTGTCGGCCACCTTCCAGAAACTCTTTACTGCCGCGGTGAAGGAAAACGGCTTCGGCAAGAACGCCGAGGATCTGCGCCGGCCGTACAAGACCTACGACGGCGTCGAGATCAAGAACGGCGATGTGCTGATCGCCGCGATCACCTCGTGCACCAACACGAGCAACCCGGGCGTGCTACTCGCGGCCGGGCTGCTCGCCAAGAAGGCGGTGGAGCTCGGGCTGACAGTGAAGCCGCACGTCAAGACCTCGCTCGCACCCGGATCGCGGGTGGTGACCGAATATCTGCGCAAGGCCGGGCTGCTGCCCTACCTCGAGAAGCTCGGCTTCGCGCTTGCCGCTTATGGCTGCACCACCTGCATCGGCAACGCCGGCCCGCTCGCGCCGGCGATTGACGAGGCGATTGCGAAGAACGACCTGGTCTGCGCCGCGGTGCTCTCCGGCAACCGCAACTTCGAGGCGCGCATCCATCCCAACATCCGCGCGAACTTCCTCGCCTCGCCGCCGCTGGTGGTGGCGTACGCGATCGCAGGCAGCGTGCTGAAAGACTTCCGCACCGAGCCGCTCGGCAGGACCAAGGATGGCCGCGAGATCTACATAGGCCATATCTGGCCAAGCCACGAGGAGATCCAGGCGCTGATGAGCCTGGCGATGGATCCGGCAACCTTCCGCAGGCTTTACTCGAATCTCGCGGAAGCGAATCCGCTGTGGAAGAAGGTGTCGGCGCCAAGCGGACAGGTGTACAGCTGGCCGCCTTCCACCTATATCGCCGAGCCGCCGTTCTTCAAGGGCTTCACCATGCACGCCGAGCGGCCGGCGAGCATCAGCGGCGCGAAAATCCTCGGCGTTTTCGGCGACTCGGTCACCACCGACCATATTTCGCCTGCCGGCTCGATCAAGCCGACCTCGCCTGCCGGGATTTATCTGCAGGAAAACGACGTCGCGGTCGCCGACTTCAACAGCTACGGCGCGCGCCGCGGCAACCACGAGGTGATGATGCGCGGCACCTTTGCCAACGTGCGTATCAAGAACCTGCTGCTCGGCGGCAAGGAAGGCGGCTTCACGCGCTACAAAGGCGAGGAGATACCGATCTATGACGCGGCGATGCGCTACATCGCCGACGGCACGCCGACCGTGGTATTCGGCGGAGAAGAGTATGGAACCGGCTCATCGCGCGACTGGGCGGCGAAGGGCACGCAGCTCCTCGGCGTCAAGGCGGTGATTGCGCGCAGCTTCGAGCGCATCCACCGCTCCAATCTGGTCGGCATGGGCGTGCTGCCACTGCAGTTCGGCGGCAGCGACTCGGCGCACTCGCTCGGCCTCAAAGGCGATGAGACGATCGACGTCATCGGCTTCGACGAAATCCGGCCGCAGCAGGAGCTGAAGCTCCGCATTACTTACGCCGACGGCCGCGTCGCCGAGATACCGGTGAAATCGCGCATCGATACGCCGATCGAGGTCGACTACTACAACCACGGCGGCATCCTGCCGTTCGTGCTGCGCGAGCTGATGGCGCGCGCCGGCGCCGCCAAGGCGAAGGCCGCGTAATCCCGGCGGCAGGCACCGATCTCCCGGGGAGTTCGGTGCCGCGCCCCGATTCCTAGGCGGTCGAGCGTTCCCGGCGTTGTGCGGCGTCGTGCGGCGCGCGGCCGGTCTCGATCATGCTCTTCATGCGCATCAGGTCGGCGTCCATCTCGGTCTTCGGATCGGCGCCGAGGACGGCCGCAAGCGCATGGCCGAGCGCGCCCGCGGGCGGCTGGTAGCACATGCGGACGCTGATGCGTGTGCCGCCGTCCTCGGTCGGCGCAAAGCGCACTTCGCCGGCGTGTTTCACCTCCGAATCGGGCGTTGAGCGCCACTCGATGAGCGCGTTCGGCTCGCTCTTCACCACCTCGGAGGTCCACTCGACGTCGACCCCCGCCGGCCCGCGCACTACCCAGTGCGAGCGGTTGCCGGCAAGATGCACGTCGCGCACCTTCGACATGAAGTGCGGGAAATTCTCGAAGTGCGACCAGAAGTCGAATACCTGCGCCACGGGAGCGCGCACGCAGATGGTCTTGTTGACCTCGATGCCGTCCTCGGCGCTGCCCATGCCGACGAGCGTCGCGAACTCGACGTTGGTGATGGCGCGCGCGAGCAGCGCCGCGCCGGCGAGGCGTCCGATCAGCCCGCCGCGCAGCAGCAGCGCGAGGCCTGCCGTGCCGACGACGAGGCGCGCCGACGGCGACCAGTTCGCCTGCAGCAGCTCGAAGCGCTGTCCGCGCCGCTGCACGCCGCCCTGCAGTGACGAGACGTTGCCCGCTTCCTGGTGAACCGAGAGCCGGTTCTCGACGCCGCGTGCGCCAGGCACGTGCTTCACCACGCCGAGAAGACACTGCACTTCCGCCTCGAGGATCGGACCGGATAGCGTGACACGCCCGTCAGTTGCGCATACCTCGATCGCATGCGGGTGCGAAACATAGCGCCCGAGGATCGCGCGCACCCGGCCGACCAGCTTTTCATCGGGCGGGGCGCTCTCGCGGCGCAGAAAGCGCCGGCTCATTGCCTGTAGTCCGTTCATGCGATGGCGCGCATCGCGCGCCGTCACGTCGTAGGCGTTGCGCAGCCGCCGCTGCGCGTGCGCTAGCTTGTCGCGCGTGCGGGCCCGGCGGCGCCGGCCGCCTTGCGGGTCCAGGAAATACATCGCCAGGGCACCGGCGGCGGCGCTGTAAAGCATGCGGTTCATTCAACCCTCCTCGGCAAGAAACCTGCTAGTCGTCCGGTATGACGACGACATGGATCATTGCGGCGGATGCGAGCCGCGCGAGAATCTTGCAAGTAACGGACCGCGAAGGGCACCTCGAGGACGTGCAGGATTTCGTCAATCCGAGCGCCCGCCTGCACGAACGGGACCTGACGACGGACGTCGAGCCGCGCTTTAACGGCCACGGCGGCGTCGGCAAGCCAGGCAGCGACCGCACCGGCGGTCCGCGCAGCGATCGCGAGGCGAAACGCAGGGCGGACTACGAGACGGAAGTCTTTGTGCGCGAGCTCGGCGAATTCCTCGACAAGGCGCGCACTGCGCACCGTTACGACCGGCTGCACCTGATTGCGCCGCCGAAGTTCCTGGGACAGCTGCGCAAGGAGCTCGGCAAGGAAGTGCAGAAGCTTGTCGCCGAGGAGCTGCCCAAGGATCTTTCGTGGCTCAACACACGCCAGCTCGAGCAGTCCCTCGCCCGCGGCGCACGATGAAAGCGCTTGTTGCGCTGGCCTTGTCATTAGCCGTCGCCTCGTGTGCCCAGACGGCGAGCCGCGACGACTCGGTGGCAAAGGACAAGGCCGACCGGGCGGGCGCCGGCAGCTCCGCACCGGGCGGCCGCGCCGACGGCCAGCCGGGCTCGTACGGCCCTGCGGCGCAGCCGAAAGCCGATTAGGCGTTTTTACTCGCCGCCGAGGCCGGCGAGGTAGTCGGCGAGGATTTCGATATCCTTGTCGGAGAGCGCCTGCGCCGCGGCGGTCATGTTGCCGTCGAGATCGGCGCGCTTGCCGGCTTTGAAGGCAGCGAGCTGGGCACGTAAATACTCGTAGTGCTGGCCGGCGAGTCGCGGCATTTGCTGCTGTCCGAGGAGCCGCGGGCCATGGCACTGCGTGCAGTTGAACTTCTTCGCCGCCTCGGGGCCGGCGGCGGCGTTCTCCGGCTTGGTCTGGTGCCGCGGCGCTGCGGTCTTTTGCGCGGCGAAATACGCCGCGAGATCGTTCATCTCGGTGTTGGAGAGCGGCTTCGCCATCGGCGTCATCTGCGCATCCTGGCGGCTGCCCGCGCGAAACATGAAGAGCGCGGTGGCAATGAACTTCTCCGGCTGGCCGGCGAGCGACGGCACCGCCGGATTGGTCGAGTTGCCGGCTTCGCCGTGGCACGCGACGCAGGCCGCAGCCTTGCTCTTCCCCGCCTGCGGATCAGCCGCCGCCACGGCGCCGGCAAGCGCCAGCGCCGCCGCGCATACCCCAAGCCTCACTTGCCGTAGCTGACGCGGTAGATGATCCCGTTCTGGTCGTCGGATACCAGCAGCGAGCCGTCCTTCATCACCATCACATCGTTCGGCCGGCCCCACATCGGCGGATCGGACTTGGCATCGAGCAGAAAGCCGGTGAGGAACGGCTCGTACTTCGTTACCTTGCCGCTGTCGTCGAGCACCACGCGCATCACGTTATAGCCCTGCTTGACGGTGCGGTTCCACGAGCCGCGCATCGCGATGAAGATGTTGTTCTGGTACTCGGCCGGGAACATCTTGCCGTTGTAGAAGCGCATGCCGATCGGCGCGATGTGTGCGCCGAGTTTGAGCGCCGGCTTGTCGAACTCCTTGCACGAGCGATGCTTGCCGAACTCGGGGTCGGGCGTGTCGCCCTGATGGCAGTACGGATAGCCGAAATGCATGCCCTTGCGCGACACGCGGTGCAGCGTGTCGTTCGGCGAGTCGTCGCCGAGCCAGTCACGCGCGTGGTTGGTGAACCAGAGCTCCTTGGTCTTCGGATTGAAATCCATGCCGACCGAGTTGCGCACCCCGAGCGCCACCGTCTCGAGCGTGCCCTTCATGTCGACGCGCATCACGGAAGCTTCCATGTATGTCGGCATCACGATGTTGCCGGGCGCGCCGATGTTGAAGTAGAGCTTGCCGTCCGGCCCGAGCGTCAGGAACTTCCAGAAGTGCCCCGGCTGCTTGTTCGGGTCGAGGTTGTCGACGATCACCTTGGGCTGCGGCGGATTGTCGAGATTGTTCTCGATGCCGTCATAGCGGGTGATGCGGCCGCGCTCGGCCACGAACAGCGTGCCTTTGTTGAACACCAGGCCGTTCGGCGCGTCCAGATCCTTGAGCACCACTTTGGCCTCGCGCTTGCCGCCCTTTTCGGTGACGGCATAGACGTCGCTCAGCTGGCGCGTGCCGACAAACAGCGTGCCCTTATCGCCTTGCGCCATCGAGCGCGCGCCGGGCATGCCCTCCGCCCACACCTCCACCTTGAAGCCCGCCGGCACTTTCAGCTTGTCGACCGGCAAATCCTTCGCCGCCTTGCCGGTCATCTCGATGGCAAACGGGTGCAGCGTCGATTCCTGCATCGCCGCGGGCTTGCCTTGCTGCCACGAAGGCGGCGGCGAAGCGGCGGGTTTGTCCTGGGCCTGCGCGATGGTGAATGCGCCGAGAACGGCGGCGGCGAGTGCGGCTCTCATGGTTCTCTCCTCTGGGTGTGCGGCGCTATTAGAACTGAAGGCTTGCCTGGATTCCAGCGCTCATGTTGCGCCGCGGCGCCGGCTCGAAATAACGAAAATTCGTCTCGTTGACGATCACCGAGCCGACGTAGTTGCGGTTGCCGACGTTGTCGAGCCGCACGAACTCGCTCAGCCGCAGGCGCCCGCGCTCCTGCACCAGGCCGCCGGCCAGGTTCCATACAGTAAAAGGATCGGCGAAATCCGTGTTCGGGTCGTTGACCGGGACGCTCGAGCGGTGCAGCACTTCGAGCGCGGCACGGAACGAGGCGCGCCGGTAGCGCAACTCCCCATACGCCTGGTTCTTCGGCACGCCCGGGAGCGTCGCACCGGCCGGCACCGGCACCGTCGTGTTGGTAGTAGTGATGACGGTGTTGAAGCCCTCGCGGAAGGTGGCTTCCAAGTAGGTGTAGGCGAAACGCAGCTCGAACGGACCGAGCGGCGCGCTCTCGGCGCCGAGCTCGACGCCTTTACGATCGGTATGGCCGACGTTCTTGAAGGTGGCGCGGCCGCCGGTATTGCGATCGACCACGATCTCGTTCTGCGTCACGACATCGAAGAGCGCCGCATTTAGCCGCCCCCAGCCCGGGACGCGCGCCTTGGCGCCGATCTCGGCGTGCCGGCTCGCGCTCGCGTTGAGGTCGAAGTTGAGCCCGCTGCCGGTATTGCGATAGGCAAGCTCGAGGAACGTGGGCGTTTCGAAGCCGCGGCCGACGTTGCCATAGAGACTCAGGTTGGCCGACGGGCGAAATAGCAGGCCCGCTACCGGCGTCGTGGCGCTGTAGCCGCGCGTGCCGCTGTCGTTCGGATTTCCCGCAGCGATGTAGTAATCGTTCGAGCGGAAGCCGACGCGGCTGTGCCGCGCGCCGCCGAGAAGCGCCCAGCGCTCGGCGAATTTCCACTCGGCCTGCGCGAAGAAGTCGGTGTTGGCGACGGTATTGTCTTCGTCGCGCTTCAGCGCGCCGATCACGCCATTGTTGTTGATGAACCCCCGGCGTCGCTCGTACATGGCGTCGTATTCGGCGCCCACAGCCAGGCCAACGGCACCGAGCTTGCCGAACCAGCGCAGCGCCCCGCCGCCATAGTTGCGATCGAGGTCGACGATGCCACCCGCGTGTGTCGGCGCGTTCTGCGTCGCGACCGGGATGGCGAGGAACTGCTGCACCGCGCGCTGGCCGACGTAGAGCAGCGCCTCGACGCGTCCGGCGCCCACCGGCTCGCGCAGCGTCCCGCCGACCTGGTCCTGCGAGATGCTCTTCTTCGTATTGAATTGCAGCGCCTGCGGTGTCGCCTGGCGCGGGTCCTGCTCGAGCTGGGCGCGGGTCAGTCCGAGAGGGTCCTGCGTGTCGGGCTGCCGCAAGCTGTTTGCCACCACGGTGACCGGGCCGTATTTCAGCTTGGCGTTCACGTGGTCGCGCCGCACCGCGCTGTGCTCGCGATAGCCGTCGCTCTCGAAGCGCGACACATCGCCGATCGCGTTCAAGCCGTCCCACTGGCCGCCGAACTTGAGCGCGCTGCGCCAGGTGCCATAGCTGCCGAGCAGGAGATCGGCTTCTGCGGAGGGCACCTCAGGGCCGTCCATCGTTTCCACCGTAATGACGCCGCCCGACGAGTTGCCGTAGAGCACCGAGAACGGCCCGCGCAGCACCTCGATGTGATCAGCCGAGCCGAGCGCGAAGGTCGATGCCTGCCCCTGGCCATCAGGCATGGTGGCCGGGATGCCGTCGGCGATCAGCCGGATGCCGCGCACGCCGAACGTCGAGCGTGCGCCGAAGCCGCGCGACTGGATCTGCAGGTCTTGCGCGTAGTTCTGCCGGTTCTGCACCACGATGCCCGGCACCGCGCCGAGGCTCTCCGAGAGATTCACCTGCTGATGAAGGTCGCGTATGCGGTCGCCGTCGATGCGGTCGATCGACGCCGGGACCTCGAGCGACGGCTCCGGCGTGCGTGTCGCCGTCACTACCACTGACTCCGGTGGCGCCTGCGCTAGCGCGAGCAGCGGCACGAGCGCCGCCATCCCTCCCGAAAGCCTCCCCATGCGCGGAGGCTAGCGCGATTCGTACTGCAACGCGAGCCAGATCGAACGCGGTGCGCCGGGCGCGACGAACTGCTCCGGCGCCGCGCCGGCCGGGTCATAGGTATTCCCAGGACCGGTAAAGAAGTTGCTGCCGAGCAGGCCGAAGCTGGAATAGCGTCGGTCGAAGAGGTTGTCGACCTTGACCGACAGCTGCCAGTCGCGCGACGGGCGATAGCGCCCGAACGCTTGCGCCACGCCATAGGATGGCAGAGGTCCGCGCACATCCTGGTTGTTCTCGTCGCCGCGCAAGTATTGCCGATCGAACCAGGTCCAGCCGAGCCCGGCGGAAGCACGCGATGCGAAGGTCCATTCGCCGAAGAGCTTCAGCTGGCTGCGCGGAATACCGGGGATGCGCTCGCCCCGCTCCACCTGGATAACGCCCGCGCCGTCGCTGGATGAGTTGTTCGGGCTCAGCATGCGAAAGGGCGTGCGGAACTCGGCGCGCACGTAGCTATAGAGCGCGGTGAACGACAGCGCGGCGGTTTTTCGGGCGATCGAGATGTCGAGCCCCTGGCGCAGCGTTTTGCCGGTGTTCTGGAAGAAGCCCGAATTGACGGCGGCGCCGGAGGACACGAACTGAATGTCATCCGAGAGGAGCGTGCGATACGCGCTCACCGATACGGCGAGCACGGCGGCCGGTCGCAGCCGCACGCCGCCTTCGACGGTGCGCGCGATGACCGGATGCAGCGCCGGGTCGGCGAGGAACTGGTTCGGCAGCGAACACGGTGCCGCCGGATCCGCGCAGCTGAGCTCGACCGGAGACGGCGCGCGCATCCCCTCGCTCGCCGATGCGAACCAGGTGCTCGCCGCGTTGGGATTCCAGGTCGCGCCGAGCGACGGCGTAAAGCGGCGGAAATCGTGGTCGCCAGCGAGGTCGGGCTGCGTGCCCGAGCGGTCGCGCAGCTGCACCGAGGCGACGTTGTAGCGGCCGGACAAGGTGAAGGTCCATTGCTCGGACGGCGAGACCTGCTCCATTAGGTAAACGCTGCGGTATGTGTGCCGAGCGGCGACATCGACGCGCGGTACGAAGGGGCCGGTGCCGACCGTACCGCGCTCGGACGTGAAGAGCGCATCCTGGCGGCCCTGTCGGAAGTCGGCGTTCGCACCATGCAGCGCCGCGCCGACGGTCAAGTCATGACGCAGATCGGCGAATCGCCCGCTGCGCACGGCCTGCAGGATGAGGCCCGTGCTGGTCTGCTCCAGCCGGCTGCGATCGTTGAAGCCGGCCGGCGTGAGATCCTCGTTGACGTTGCTCGCGACCGAACTCTGCCGCAGCGCGCGCACATACAAGTTGCCCGAGACGAGGACATCGTTATCGAGCGAGCGGCTCGCCCGAACGGTGAGGAATGAGAGCTGGTTTTCGGTCGTGTCGGGCCATGTATAGGCCTGACGCGGATTGCCGAGCATCGACACGGGAAGCGCCTGGGTGCCTTGCAAGCTGTTATCCGCAGCCGCGAAAGACACGTCCAGGTCGGTGCGCGCGTCCTGCCAGCCGGACTTGACGAACGCCTGGCGCAGCCGGCTCGCTGAATGCTCGCGCCATCCCGCGTCATCGTAGGCGCGCGCGGCGGCGAAATAATCGGCGCGCTCGCCGTGGCCGCCGGTCTCGGCCTCGAGCGCGCGGCGGCCGAACGACCCGCCGCCGACGCTCGCCGTCGTACCGGGAAAGGCGAAGCCGGATTTGGTGTGGATGGAGAGCACGCCGCCGAGAGTGTTGAGGCCGAACACCGGGTTCGTACCGGAGAGCAAATGCAGGTTGGCGATGCTGTTCGGCGCGATCAGGTCCCAGTTCACCATGTCACCGAACGCCTCGTTCACACGCACGCCATCGACGAACACCGAGACGCCTTGCGGCAGCCCGAGCAGCGGCGATGCCGTGAAGCCGCGGTACGTCAGGGTCTGCTGCGACCGATTGCCTTGCGAATCGCCGAGATGCACGCCGGCGAAGAAACGGCCTAGATAATCGGCGGCGTCGAGCGGCTGGCTCTCCTCGACGTCGCGCGCGGTGGCGCTCTGCACTGCGCTCGGGATGTCGCGCAGCGGCGTGCCGAGACCGGGCACCGGCCGGATGCCGATCACGTGCACCGCGGGCGCTTCGATCGCGGTAGCGGGGTTGGCGGGACTTTGCCCCTGCGCGGGGAGGGCGGCGCAGAGCGCGACGGCGGCGAGCGCCGTCCTCAACGGATCACAACGCCCCAGGGCACCTCGCCCACCGGGATGTCACGCAGCTTGCGGTAGTTCTGCGCGTCGATCACCGAAACGCTGTTCGAGCGCCCGTTGGCGACGTAGAGCTTTGCGCCGTCGGGCGTAATCGCCATGTTCCAGGGCCGCCGGCCGACCTCGACGTTGGCGACGATCTGGTGGGTCTGCGTATCGATCACCGATACCGTAGCCGCGCGTCCATTGGAGATGAACACGTGCTTGCCGTCCGGATGCATCGTCACGCCATTGGAGAATTCGCTCGCCGGAATAGACGCCACGACCTGGCGGCTGCCGACATCGATGGCGAAAACCGTACTGTCGAGCTCGCAGGCGACATAAGCACGCTTGCCATCGGGCGTGAACGCGATGCCGCGCGGGCGCCTGCCGACCTTGATCGAATCGATCTGGCTGCGCGCCGCCACGTCGACGACATCGACGCTGTCGGCCTCCTCAGCGCTTACGAAGAGCCAGCGGCCATCAGGGCTGAAGACTGCGTGCTCGGGGTTTTTGCCGCGCGTCTTCACGGAGAAAGCGAGCGCGCCGCGCGCCGTGTCCACGAACGCCACGCTGTTCGAGAGTTCCACCGCCGCCACCACCCAGCGGCCGTCCGGCGAGCTGCTCACGCCTTCGGGCGATTCGCCGAGATCGATCTTGCCGGCCACTGCGCGCTGCACCAGGTCCACGATCAGCAGCGCGCTCGCCGGCTGGTCGCTCACGAAAAGGCGCTTGCCATCGGCGCTGAACGCCATGCCGCGCGGCGCGCCGCCCGCCTTGATTTCGGCCACTATCTCGTCACGCGCCGTGTCGATGACGCTCAGCGTGCCGGACTTCTCATTCGCCACGTACGCCATCGGGCCGGCGGCCGCGCTCACGGTCCAGCCGAGCAGGGCGAGCAGGACACGGATCATGCGCCGCGCAGTGTGCTGTGCGCAGGCGTGAGCACGTCGCGGCGCCTGCGGCGCGGCCACATGCGCTGGAACACACCGTCGTGCGCGAAGAGATGCCTGAGCGCGGCCGCGATATGGAGCGCCACCAGCGCGGTGATTAGGCACGCGAGCGCGAAATGCACGTTGCTGCAAAGCTGCTTCAAAGCGGGCGCTTCCCAGCCCCAATGCGGCAGCGTGACGCCGAAATACTTGATCGGATAGCGCGTGAACGACGAGCCGAGATAGCCGACGAGCGGCTGTGCGATCAGCGCGGCATAAAGCAGGCCATGACTCAGCCGCGCGGCGCGCGCCTGCCAGCGCGGCAAGGACGCGGGCAGCGCCGGCGGCACATGGGAAAGTCGCCAGCCGAGCCGCGCGAGCATCAGAAGCCCGATGCTCATGCCGATCGACTTGTGGACGTTGAACCAGCCGGCGCGCAGGCCGGGCGGGCTCTTCGGCAGATCGAGCATCCACCAGCCGAGGCCGATCTGGAAAAGCGCGAGCACCGCGATCGTCCAGTGCAGCACCATCGCTACACGATCGTAGCGCTCCCGCATGCTCCCCCGTCTCGTTGCCTGATCGGCCAAGCCTAGACCAAAAGCCTCAGTTGCGCAGCAGTTCCGCGGTGCGCGCGTGGCCGGTCTCCGCCGCCATGTCGCGAGCGCTCTTGCCGCGGTTGTCGCGCAGCGTCGCATCGGCGCCCCGGTCAAGTAGCAGCTGCACGGTCGCATCGTGCCCGTAGGCCGCCGCCCACATGAGCGCCGTCAGATCATTGTCGTAGCGCTGATTCACCGGCACGCCGCGGTCGAGCAGCAGGCGCAGCACCTCCGTGTGACCGTTGCCGGCGGCGTAGACGGCCGCAGTCTTTCGCACGCGATCGGACGGCGTGATATCGGCGCCGCGCTCAAGCAAGGCTCGCGCAAGGTCGACATCGCCGTTGAAAGCGGCCGCCATGAGCGGCGAGATGCCGGCCAGGTTGCGCTGGTTTACGTCCGCCCCGCGCTCGAGGGCGAGCATCGCCAGCGGCCGCTCGCCGCTCTTTATCCCGATGAGCAGCACCGTGTCGCCCAGCCGGTTGCGCGAGTTGATGGCTGCACCCTGGTCGAGCAGCGAGCGCACGAGCTCGGTGTTGCCGCGGCGCGCCGCAGCGAGCAGCTCGGCGTTAATGTTGATGGCTGGCTGCGCGTGCACGGCTGCAGTGGCGGCCAATCCGCCGCCGATCAGCAAAACGCGAAGCCACGTAGCGCCCATTGCCACCCCCGGTGGCGAAGCCTAGACTAATTGCGCATTCATCATCAACGTGGAGGAGCGTATGAACAAGAATGCGCTCGCGATGGCGAGCTCCATGCTGCTGGTATTCGCTGCATTTCCGCTCTCTGCGCAAGAAACCCCGGGCGCCAAGCCAGCGACCACTGGCAGCGCGGTCCCAAAGCAGCTGAACGTCTCGCAGGAGCAGCTCGTCAAAGCCGGCGGTGATGCGCGCAACTGGCTGCATACGCAGGGCAACTATGCGCAGACACGTTACTACCCCGGCGCGCAGATCAACACGACCAACGTCGCCAAGCTGCGCCCGGCGTTTGTCTTCCAGACCGAGGTGGTCGAGTCGATGGAGACCGCGCCGATCGTGGTTGAGGGCGTGATGTACATCACCACTTCGTACAACCATGTGTACGCACTGGACGCTGCCACCGGGAAGGAGTACTGGCACTACAAGCACAAGATGGGGCCGGTGACGACCTTCTGCTGCGGCCCGAACAACCGCGGCGTGGCGATCTCGGGCGGCAAGCTCTTCATGGGCACGCTGGACGCGAAGCTGGTCGCGCTCGACGCGCACACCGGCAAGAGCATCTGGGAGACGCAGATCGCCGATCCCGAGAAGGGCTACAGCGAGACGATGTCGCCGACCGTGGTGGAGGACAAGGTGCTGATCGGCACCAACGGCGGCGAGTACGGCATCCGCGGCTTCCTCAAGGCGTATGACGCGAGTTCCGGCAAGCTGCTGTGGACCTTCTACACCATCCCGGAGAAGGGACATGAGGGCGTATGGGCCGAGAAGGATGCCACCGGCCGCGACATGCATCGCGACATCGCCAAGGAAAAAGCGGCGCTTACCGAGTCAAAAGGCGCGTTCTACGACAAGCTGGGCGGCGGCGTGTGGATGAACCCGGCGATCGACCTCAAGGAGCGCACCGCGTGGTTCGTGGTCGGCAATCCTTCGCCCGACCTCTATGGCGACATCCGTCCGGGCGACAACCTCTACACGGACTCGATTGTGGCGGTGAACCTCGACACCGGCACCTACAAGTGCCACTTCCAGTACATCGCACACGACGTGTGGGACCTCGATGCCGTCAGCCCGGTCATCCTCGCGACCGCGAAAGGCAAGGACGGCAAGATGATCCCGGTCGCCATGCACGGTGGCAAGACCGGGCACGTCTACATCCATGACCGGCGCGACTGCTCGCTGGTGCGCTATTCCGAAGCGATGATCCCGCAGGAGAACATGTGGGTGCTGCCAACGCCGGACGGCGCACGCATGTTGCCTGGCGCGAACGGCGGCGTGGAATGGTCGCCCATGGCTTTCGACTCCAAGAACCGCCTCGCGATCGCGCTCAACCTGCATCAGCCGATGACTTATCACGTCGAGCAAGTGAACTATCCGGGCGGCAAGCTCTGGCTCGGCGGTGCGTTCAAGGTGATCCCGAGTGAGAAGCAATGGGGCCGCGTCGCAGCCGTAAATGTCGACACGGGCAAGGTGGTATGGAAGCACGACACCGAGCAGCCGTTGATCGGCGGCGGCCTCGCCACGGCAGGCGGTCTCTTTTTCTTCGGTGAAGGCAACGGCAACTTCAATGCGCTCGACTCGAAGACCGGGAAGAAGCTGTGGAGCTTCAACTGCAGCGCGGGCGCGAATGCCCAGCCGGTCTCGTACCAGGTGCGCGGCAAGCAGTACATCGCGATGGCCTGCGGCGGCAACACGCAGATCGATTTCAAGCGCGGCAACAGCGTGTTCGTCTTCAGCCTCGCGGACTGAGCCGATGCCGTGGTACGCGGGCCGCCTGCGGGCGGCCTTTTTCTTTTGTCTCCTGGCGACGCCAGCATTCGGTGCCGCCCAGGACGCTGCCGCCGGCGCGAGCAAAGCCCAGCCCTGCTTCGCCTGCCATGGCCCGAAAGGCAATTCGGTAGTGCCCCAGTTTCCGAACCTCGCCGGCCAGACCGCGCGCTACATCTATCTTCAGCTACGTGACTACCAGGAAGACCGGCGCCGCGACCCGGTGATGCAACCGCTCGCGAAGCCGCTCGCGCGCGACGATATGCTCGACATCGCGGCATTTTTCGCCGCGCAGAAGCCGCAGCCGAACGGCTTCCAGGCGGACCCGCAGCGCGCTGCGCGGGGCAAAGCAAAGGCGGACGAGACGCTCTGCACCATGTGCCACCTCGGCGGCTTCGCCGGGCAAAACGAAATCCCGCGCGTCGCAGGCCAGCAATACGACTACACCGTGAAGCAGCTACGCGACTTCAAGGCGCGCGTTCGTACCAACGATGCCGGCAACATGACAAGCGTCGCGCGCACGCTGTCCGATCAGGACATCGAAGACCTGGCCCACTACACTGCTTCGCTTTTTTAGTCGCTCTCGGGCGAAGTGAAGTCGTCGAGCCGGCGCCGGTCACGCTTGGTCGGCCGGCCCTTTAGCGTTGCCGCCGGCTCGGTGCCCCAGCGACGCAGATCGGCGCGCCGCTCGCGCTCGGCGCGGCTCGCCTCGGTCTCGTCGTAGAGCTTGCGCGCCTGCGCCGCGGGGCCGCGCCGCTCGGAAAGCGCCCTGACGCGCACCTCCCATTGCCAATCGCCGACGCGCACGATGATCATGTCGGCAATCTTTACCTCATGCGCGGGCTTCGTTCGCTCAGCGTTCAGCTGCACCCGGCCGGCGACGACCGCCTGCTGCGCAAGGCTGCGCGTCTTGTAGAAGCGCGCCGCCCACAGCCACTTGTCGAACCGCATCAGGCGCTCGTCACGACTCCGACGGGGCAGGAAACACCGGTACCGCCGAGCCCGCAGTAGCCGCCTGGATTCTTGCCGAGGTATTGCTGGTGATAGTCCTCGGCGTAATAGAACGGCGGCGCCGCACGGATCTCGGTCGTGATAGCACCGTAGCCTTTCTGGTTAAGCGCCTGCTGGAAGGCATCCTTCGACCTCTGCGCCGCCTTGAGCTGCCCGTCGCCGTAGGCATAAATGGTCGAGCGGTACTGCGTGCCGGCGTCGTTCCCCTGGCGCATCCCCTGCGTCGGATCGTGACCTTCCCAGAAGACTTTGAGCAGTTCTTCGTAGCTCACCACTTTCGGATCGAAGACGACGAGCACTACCTCGGCATGGTTGGTGAGACCGCTGCACACTTCCTCGTAGGTCGGATTCTTGGTATCACCGCCCGCGTAACCGACCGCTGTGCTGTAGACGCCCGGGCGTTGCCAGAAAAGGCGTTCGGCGCCCCAGAAGCAGCCCATGCCGAACACCGCCTGCTCGAGACCGGCGGGAAACGGCGGCTTCAACGGATGGCCGTTCACGAAATGCTGCGGCGGAACGCTCATCGGCTGGTCGCGGCCGGGCAGCGTGCTCTGGGATGGAATCAGCTTGCTCGCTTTCTTCATGAAGGAAAACATGGTCGGACTCCTTGTTTTCTAGAATAGCACCATGAAACTCTGCGTTTACGGCGCCGGCGCGGTGGGCGGCCTGATGGCCGCATGGCTCGCGCGCGACGGGCACGACGTTTCGGTCGTCGCGCGCGGCGCGCATCTGGAAGCCATCCGGCGTTCGGGACTGCGGGTACGCAGCCAAAATGGGGTCGAGAGCTTCCAGATCAAGGCGGCTCGCGATCCGCGCGAGCTCGGCCCGCAGGACTACGTATTAGTCACGGTAAAAGCGCAAAGCCTTACTGAGGTCGCCCAGTCGATCGACGGATTACTGGGCGCGGACACATCCATCGTCACCGCGATGAACGGCGTGCCATGGTGGTTCTTCGAGCGGCTGCCGTATAACCAGGAGCGGCGCGAACGCCTCGAATCGCTCGACCCGGGCGGCAGGCTGGCGCGCGCGATGCCCACCGAGCGCATCGTCGGCTGCGTAATCCATCTCGCCGCATCCACTCCGGAGCCGGGCCTCATCAGCCACAACATGGGAAGGAAGCTGATCGTTGGCGAGCCTGGCGGTAAGAACACCGGGCGGACCACGCGCATCGCCAACGCGCTGCAGGCCGCGGGCTTCGAGGTGATCGTGACGCCGACGATCGAGAAGGATTTCTGGGTGAAGCTGCTCGGCAACGTGAGCTTCAATCCGGTATCGGCCCTCACCGTCTCGACCGCGGACCGGCTGATCGCCATGCCAGGGGTCAAGGACTACATGGTCAAGATCATGCGCGAAGTCCTGGCGATCGGCCGCACCGTCGGGGTCGACGCCGACATCGATCCTGAGGCGCGCATCGACATGGCTCGCGCGCTCGGCAAGTTCAAGACCTCGATGCTGCAGGATCTGGAGGCCGGCAAGCCGCTCGAGATCGACGGGCTCCTCGCCGGCACGCTCGAAATCGCGCGCAAGGCCGGCGTTCCGGCGCCCTATACGGAGATGCTCTTCGGCCTCATCAAGGCGCGCGCCCAGGCGACCGGGCAATATGCGGCGCCGCTTTCAGAATGATTACGTACCGCTTCCCGAATTGCGAAGCTTCGGTCGCTTTTTGAGTTCGGGCAGGATGGCGCGCTCGTAGAACTGGATGCCGACCTTGGCGATGCGCTCAGCGCCGATCAGCTCGCCGGCGCCCTCGCCCGCTCGCTTCCACGCCTTGTATTCGTCCTCGTACGGCAGGCCCATCGCGCGCGCGATGAGCTGGATGTAGTTGTAAACCGCAATCGCGCCCGCGGCGTCCAGGCCGACGAGCTCGCGATAACACTGATGAAACACGGTGACTACCGCCTCGGCCCCGGCAGCCCTTGCCGCAGCAAGCGTGTTGTTGTTGATGTCTTCCAACGCCTTTGGAATGGCGGCGAAAGAAGCGCACATGTAGCCCGGCGCGGTGTACGTCGCCTCGAGCACCTGCACGCCGGGGATCAGGCTCAGCAGCTCCGGCACCATCCGATTCACCGGCACCAGATCATTGAAACCAACGTGCTGGTGCAGAAAAA
>DASREB010000345.1:0-5115 GCA_035652275.1 Burkholderiales bacterium | reverse complement strand
ACATCGACGAAGGGTTCACGCTCGTAACGCTCCTCGTAGAGCGCCTGAAAATCAAGTTCACGTGTCACACGCGCGTAGAGCGTGGCGTGAATGCCGCGGATGATCGGCAGCAGATGGGGGACGAACGTCAGTCCCACCTCCCGCCGGGCGGCTTGCGCGAGGCCTTGCCGGATCTCCGGCCAGTGGCGATGCCCCGGAACGTTGTAGGCGAGGAAATTGTCCGCAGCTTCGGCGTAGCTGAGATGCAGCTCCGCCTTGCGGCCTGCCCCGCTCACGCCCGACTTGGCGTCGGCGATCAGATGATCGAGATCCACCGCGCCGCTCTCCACCAGCGGCAGGAAGCCGAGCTGCACCGCGGTCGGATAGCAGCCGGGATTTGCCACCAGGCGCGCGCCGCGAATCTGCTCGCGGTTCACTTCGCACAACCCATAGACCGCCTCGCGCACGAGCTCGGGCGCGCCGTGCTTCGTCTTGTACCAGCGCTCCCATTCGGCGAGCTCGCGGATGCGAAAGTCCGCCGACAAGTCGACGATCCGCGCGCCCGCGTCGAGCACGGCGCGCGCCTCGTTCATGGCGACGCCGTTCGGCGTGGCGAAGAACACGACGTCGCAGGCGCCGAGCTTCTTGGCGTCCGGCTCCGTGAAGGAAAGATCGAGGTGCCGACGCAGCCCCGGGAACATCGCGCTGACCGGCGTACCCGCTTCCTTGCGCGACGTAATCGCGCGCAGCTCTACCTGCGGGTGCTGCACGAGCAGGCGCAGGAGCTCGACGCCCGTATAGCCCGTCCCGCCGACAATGCCTGCCTTGATCATGCGCCCGTCCTAAAAACAAGAAAGCCGCCCATAAAACGAAAAAGCCGCCAAGCAGGCGGCTTTCGATTTCCGGTGATTCCTGATTTCAACGTTTCGAGTACTGCTTGCGCCGCCTCGCCTTGTGCAGCCCCACTTTCTTTCGCTCGACTTCTCGCGCGTCGCGCGTCACGAGGCCCGCCGCGCTGAGCTGGGCTTTAAGCCCGGCATCATACTCGATCAACGCGCGCGCAATGCCGTGGCGCACCGCGCCCGCCTGCCCGCTCTCGCCGCCGCCGTAGACGTTGACGAGAATGTCGAAGCCGCTGAGATTCTTCGTCACTTCCAGCGGCTGGCGCACCACCATGCGGCCGGTCTCGCGCGCGAAAAACTGGTCCACCGGCTTGCCGTTCACGACGAACTCGCCCTTGCCCGGCTTCAGGAACACGCGGGCCACCGCGCTTTTGCGCCGCCCGGTACCGTAGTAGTAATCGCCGACCATCAGATCTCCAGGTTCTTCGGCTGCTGCGCGGAATGCGGATGCTTGTCCCCCGCATACACCTTGAGCTTCCTCAGCATCGCGTAGCCAAGCGGCCCCTTCGGCAGCATGCCCTTCACCGCCTTTTCCAGCACGCGCTCCGGATGTGCCGCGTGCAGCTTGGCGAAGCTGGTTTCCTTGAGGCCGCCGGGATAGCCGCTATGCCGGTAGTACGTCTTGCGCTCGGCCTTGCGTCCCGTGACGCGCAGCTTCGACGCGTTGACGACCACGATGTAATCCCCGGTATCGACGTGCGGCGTGTATTGCGGCTTGTGCTTGCCGCGCAGCCGCGCCGCGATTTGCACGGCGAGCCGGCCGAGCACCTTGCCCTGGGCGTCGACCACGAACCAGCCCTGCTCGACTTCGCCTGTCTTGGCGGTATACGTTTTCATGCGCAGAATTGCGAAAAGCCGCGGATTTTACACAAAAATCCCGCTGCTGCGAAGCAATATCCGACTATCGAGGAGCGGCGATGGACTGCACGGTACGCTGGACGGGCGATGGCATGAGCTTCGTCGCCGAAACGGGAAGCAATCACCTGGTGACGATGGACGGCGCGCCGGATGGCGGCGGCCGCAACCTCGCTCCACGGCCGATGGAAATCGTGCTCGTCGGCACCGGCGGCTGCACCGCCTACGACGTCGTCGTGATCCTGACGAAAAGCGGCCAGGACGTGCGCGGCTGCGAGGTCAAGGTGACGTCCGAGCGCGCGCCGACCGACCCGAAGGTTTTCACCAAGATCCACATGCACTTCACCGTGCGTGGCCGCAGTTTGAAACGCAACCTGGTCGAGCACGCGATCCGGCTGTCACACGAAAAGTACTGCTCCGCTTCCATCATGCTCGGCAAGACCGCCGACATCACCACGGACTTCGAGATAATCGACGACTAGCAAAAACTGCTACGCTTCGCGTCCTACTGGGGAGGGGATACCAATGGTGCACAAAAAAGCTTCCGTTCTAGCGGTGGCGTCCGCGTTCGCAATGATGCTTGGCGCACGCAATGCCGACTCGGCTGCATTCGCACTCTACGAGCAAGGCGCCAGCGGACTCGGCAACGCGTATGCCGGCGCCGCGGCCGTGGCCGAAGATGCCACCACGGCGTGGTGGAATCCGGCGGGCATGTCGTGGTTGCCCGCAGGCATGCACCTCAGCGGCGCGGCGGCGCTGATCGACCCGTCGACCAAGTTCTCCAATCGCGCAAGCACGCCTGCGGTCATTCCGCCCGCTCCTCCTCGCCCGCTTGGCGACGAGGGCGGGGATGCCGGCAGCTCTGTCGTCCTGCCGAGCTTGTTTTTCGCCACGAATATCGGGCCGAAGTGGAATGTCGGCATGGTCATCAACGTGCCGTTCGGGTTAAAGACCGAATACGACTCGACGTGGATCGGCCGCTTCCAAGGCATCAAGGCGGAAGTAAAGACGGTCAATTTCAACCCGTCAGTCGCCTATCGCGTCAACGATGCCTTGAGCGTGGCCGGCGGCGTCAGCTACATGCGCGGGGAAATCGATCTCGTTTCCGCCGTCAATCTCGGCCTTGCCGAAGCGCAGAACCACACCAACGTCGATGGCGACGGCTGGGGATTCAACCTTGGCGTGCTCGCCAAGGTCGGACCGCAGACGCGCCTCGGCGCGCACTACCGCTCGTCGGTGGATTTCAAGCTGGACGGCGATACGAACTTCACCGCGCCGGCGCCTGCCATCCTCAACAGCAACGTGAAGCTCGACGTGAAAACGCCGGCCAATCTCGCCGTCAGCGCCGCGCACCGTCTGAACGACCAGCTCGAGCTGCTCGGCGACATCACATGGTGGCAGTGGAGCAAGGTGGACCGGCTACCGCTCGAAAGGACCAGCGGCCCGCTGTCCGGAACCACCCTCGACACGCTGGTGCTGCATCTGAAGGACACCTGGCGGCTGTCTGCAGGCGTGAATTACAAGCTGAGCGGTGCGCTGACCCTCAAGGGCGGCGTTGCCTACGACCAGACCCCGGTGCGTTCGGCAGACGAGCGTACCGTGCGACTGCCTGACAGCGACCGCTACTGGCTATCGGCGGGCCTGAAGTGGGCGGTGTCGAGAAACGGCGCGCTGGATTTCGGCTATTCGTATGTGAACTTCAAGGACGCCGACATCAACAACAACCAGACGCTTCTCGGCCGTGGCACCGTGAACGGTACCTACAGCGCCAAGGTGCACGTCTTCGGCGTGCAGTACCAGCAGACGTTCTAGCGGCCGGCGCGCACTCCGGCGGCGAGCGGAATCCGGATCCACTGCGAGAAGAGCCACTTCTCGCCGCGGGTAGGCGCCGTGCCGATATGGGCGGTACGGTAATCGGGCTCGCCCGCCGGCGTCAGGTTCCAGAAGACGAGCGCATCGCCTTTGCGTCCCTTGAACCCGCGCCCAAGCGCCGGAAACGCGGTGTCGCCGCCCTCGTATTCGTCATTTAGATAAATCAGCACGGTGAGCGCCCGCTGACCGTGCATGGCGATGTCTCGCGCGTGCCCCGGGTTGCTCGGATCGAGAAAATCGCAATGCTCGGTGAATTCTTCGCCGACGCGGTAATGGAGGATCTGGCTGGTCTCCAGCCCCGCGATCGACACATTCGCGAGCGCCGAGATGCGCGCCCGCACAAAAGCCGTGAACGCATCGATGCGCTCGAGATCAAGCTGCGCGGCGCTGTTATTGCGATTACTGTCGGTGCGCAGGTCGCCCGTCTCGGCATCGTAGACCTGTGCAGCCTTGAGGTTGTTGCGGCCAAGCGCGATCAGCCAGTCGCAGGCCGGCGCGGATAGGTAGCCCTTTATGGTCGCGATGCGCGGCTCTTCGGAAAAAATCCGCCCGTCCGGTATGCGCAGCCATCGCGCCACATCGACTGCAGCGCGCAACTGGGACCAGGTTTGCGGGCGGTTGACCTTGCCGGCCTCGATGTCGCGCGCGAGCCGCCAGTTGCCCACCAAGGCCGCAAGCTCCAGTTGAGCCCGGCGGTGCCCGCCATCCGCGGCTTGCTGCAGGTGGGCGAGCGCCGCCTTCAAATCCTGCGCGACGCCGATACCGGCCGCCGTGAACACTGCAAGCAGATACGCCGCCTCGGCGTTTCCCGCCTTTGCCTGCCCGGCCAGGCGCCCGACGCCTTCGTTCAAATCAGTAGCGCTGGCGGCCGCTTGCCGGCGCCAAGCCGCCAATTCCTGTGCTGACAGGCTAGACGCGATAGGCAACGGTCGTCATCACCTTAGACGCGAGCCGCATGGCAAGCTTCAGCGGTTCCGGCATCTCCGTCGCGCCCAAGGTGCGCGCCGTGCCGCCGTGCTTCGCCTCGTCAGCGCGCATCGCCGCGACGACAGCGCGGGTGCGCTGATCGCCGCTGGGCAACGCATCGAGATGGCCGGTCAGGTGCTCTTCGACCTGACGCTCGGTCTCGGCAAGAAATGCCAGGTTCCAGCGGTCGCCCATGGCGCCGGCCAGCGCGCCGATGGCGAAGGAGCCTGCGTACCACAAGGGATTGAGCAGGCTTGGCCGTCCGCCAAGCTCGCGAATGCGCTCGATGCTCCATGCGAGGTGGTCTTCCTCTTCGCGGGCCGCCTGCGCGAGCGCCTCCTTGATGCGGTCATTGCGCGCAGTGAGCGCCTGCCCCTGGTACAGCGCCTGGGCGCAGATCTCGCCGACGTGGTTTACCCGCATCAGCGCGGCCGCGTGGGCGCGCGCCTTGGCGTCGAGGTCGCTTTCCGGCTTTTGTTCCGCTGGTGATGGCCGCGCGGCGTTGGCTACACCCGCCACTGCGCGCAGCGCGCGGTCGAAC
>DASREB010000344.1:0-10365 GCA_035652275.1 Burkholderiales bacterium | reverse complement strand
GGCTACAAATTCGGCAACACGGCGCTCGCCTTTGCCCGCCTTGGCTATGCGCGCGCCGAGCTCACCGGCAATTTCCTCGATCCGGATTCATCCAAGACCCACACCGGCTGGGTCTGGGGCGTCGGCGCCAAAGGCGCCTTCACGCGCAATCTCTCGCTCAGCGTCGAGTACCAGTTCTACGACCTGAAGCGCGAGGACTATCCGGTCAATGGCTCGCTGCAGCCGGCCTCGACCGGCATCGTGATAGGCGTGCAGTACGCGCTGTAACGTTTGCTAGAATCGGCGCTCCCGGGTCGTTAGCTCAGCGGTAGAGCACTGCTCTCACACAGCAGGGGCCACTGGTTCGATCCCAGTACGACCCACCAATAATGAGCTGCCGCGAGCTCGGCGACGATTAGCGCGCCTCCTGGCTAATCTATTTGCGCTCTTTCCCGGCCAGCTTTACTAGGAGAGCTGCTAACGCGCTCAGCATCGATTCCGGCATGTCGGAGTTGCCGTTCATCCAACCGTCTAACGTTGCACTGCTGATCTTCAGGCCGTCAGCTATCGCTTCGCGGCCGAATAAGTCGGTCGCCCCATGCAGGAGGCGCCGTTGGTTCTGAAGCTGCGTTTTGTCGCTTAGTGACATCTTTTTTGGTCCTGAAGGCTACCTGAGCCTGCCTGGCAGTGTGAGCGACAAAGTCCTCTGCCGGCTCCGGCCGAAGACGATCATCCTCGCGTAGCCCGCTCTTGAGACCGAGTGCGTGCGTCGTCGGGAATATCCCTACACCGACGCGAAAAATTATGCGTGGCCAGGATAGATGATCACGGGTTTTGCCCGGTATCCTCAAAGGGCGATGAATACCGCCAAGAAGAACAAACTGGCTTCACAGCGATCGCTAAGTATTTTGGTCGCCGACGACGACCGCGATACCGTGATGACGCTCGAAGCGATTCTCAGCGACGAAGGGCACGTGGTGCACACGGTTGCGCATGGCGCACTTGTTACGGAGGCCGTGCGTCGCTTCAAGCCCGAAGTGTGCATACTGGATATAGAAATGCCTGGAAAAAACGGCTATGGGCTTGCGCGCGACATCAGCGAAGAGCATGGCGCTGCTCGTCCAGTACTCATCGCCATCTCTGGAAAGTGGACTGCCAAGATGGACCAGCTACTGGCGAAGACAGTCGGCTTTGATCATTTCCTGATGAAACCCGCGGACCCCAAAGAGCTGCTCGCGCTTTTCGGAAAACCAGAGCCTAGCGACGCTGCTGCCTGACCGTCGCGCCACCTGCGGAGGGAAGCGGGCCCATACCGCGCGGCTTCGTTGCCCCGAATTGACGGCTCCGCGGAGAGCCCATGCAACTGCTGCCTCTCGGGTGAACGCCGAACCATTGGAAACTCGATATGTGTGGTATCGGACAGACGCGGTCGCCCTAAGCAGCCAACCTGCCGGCTCATGAGGCTGGCACAGTTCATCACCGAGAACCGGGAACAAATCCTCGTCGAGTGGGAGGCGTTCGCCAAGTCGCTGCTCGATTCCGGACAGCAGATGACTTCGCTCGCTCTGCGCGATCACGCGTGGCAAATCCTGCAGGCGATCGCGCTGGACATCGAAGAAGCGCAGAGCGATCTCGAGCAAGCGTACAAGTCGAAGGGCTACGTACGCATCGCCGAAGCCACCAGGACCGCCGCGATGACGCACGGTGCGATGCGCTACCTCGCCGGCTTCGATCTGCGCCAGCTCGCCGCGGAATTCCGCGCGCTGCGGGCAAGCGTACTGCGGCTGTGGCTGAAGAGCGCCGCGTTCGGCGACGACCAGGCGCTCTACCAGGTGACGCGCTTCAACGAAGCCATCGACCAGGCGCTCGCCGAATCCATCTCCAATTACTCCAACGAAGTCGCACGCTCGCGCGACACGTTCCTCGCGATCCTCGGTCACGACCTGCGCAGCCCGCTCTCGGCGATCGCCAATTCAGGCCTGTACCTCGGAAGCCCCGGTCTGCTGCCTCCGGGCCCTGCGCTCGAAGCGGCGTGGCGCATCCAGCGCAGCGCCGGGAAGATGAGCGCGATGATCCGCGACCTGCTGGAATACACGAGGACGCGGCTGGGCCGCGCCATCCCCATCTCGCCGGAGCCGGCGAGCATGGGCCAGATCTGCGCCATCGCGTTCGACGAGATTCGCGCCGCGCACCCGGAGCGGACTTTCAAGCTCGACACTGCTGGGGAGCTCGAGGGCGAGTTCGACTCGCAGCGGGTGCAGCAGGTGCTGTCGAATCTCCTGAATAACGCGGTTCAGCATAGCGCCGGGAACCAGCCGATCACGCTTTCCGCCCGTGGCGAACGCGACCTGATCACGCTACAGGTGAGGAACTACGGCGCCACGATTCCGCCGGACCAGCTGCAGGTTATTTTCAACCCACTGGTGCAAATCCCGCCGGCCCATGTGACGGAGGACGACGACCCGTCCACCCACCTCGGCCTGGGCCTCTACATCGCGCAGGAAATCGTGACCCGGCACGGCGGCACGATGATCGCCGAGTCTTCGGAGGAGAACGGCACGGTGTTCAGCGCTCGCTTACCACGCAGGCAGGCCGAAGCCCGGTTGTAGCGAGCGCAACGCCTCGAGGTGATGCGGCGCTGGTATCGATTTTGCGCCACCGTCCGCGGCCCCTCGCAGCACGCACTCCCAGTACGACCCATCACTGCCTTCGAGTAACCGTCCCCTGTAGCCCGTTCTGACCCTGCCGCGGCGGGGCATCGCGATTTACGCCGGCGCCCGGTATCAGCGGTAATGGCCGCGTGCCGCTGCAAGCGCTGCTCGCCTTTCTTGCGATCAATCTCGCGTGCTTTTGCGTGGCGCGGATGATCGCCGTCCGTAGCGCCTTTTACCGCGCTCATCTCGAGCTGCCCCTGGCCGGGGGCGCGAAGCGCGTGGAGATGATCGACGGCCTGCGAGGCTGGCTCGCCCTGGGCGTCTTTTTTCACCATGCCGCGTACATGCACAGCTACTTCACCCGCGGCGTCTGGGACTTCGGCGCCTGGCAGCTCTACGGCGACGCCGGCGCCGTCGGCGTGTGTCTCTTCTTCATGGTGACGGCGTACCTCTTCTGGGGCCGCGTCGTGCGCGCGGACGGGCAACTTGCCATCCGGGAGTTCTATCGATCCCGCGTGCGCCGCATTGTCCCGATGTACCTCGCTTCGGTGCTCATGGTGCTCGCCGTCGTCGCCGTGCTGAGCCGTTTCGAGCTGCACGTCAGCGCGCTCACGCTAGCCAAAGAATTGCGCGCCTGGTTTTCCTTCGGCTTCCTCTACCAGGGGGAGATCAACGGCATCAAGGACGCGCACTACATCGATGCGGTGTACTGGACGCTCGCTTACGAGTGGGCGTTCTATTTGCTGCTGCCGCTGCTCGCGCTCTTCATGCGCGGCGCGCTCTTCGCCCTGATGCTGGCCGTCGCGGTGCTCTACTGCGCGTCCGCTCCAGTGACGCTTTGCTTCGTTTGCGGCGTAGTGGTAGCAACGATCGTCGAACGCCGCCTCATCCCGTTCTCGCTTGCATCGCACTGGCTGACGCCGTTGCCATTAGCCGCATTGCTTCTTGCCTTCGGCGGCGCCCACGCCTATGCACCCACGTCGATCGCGCTCTTGTCGATCTTTTTCCTCTTCGTGGTGAAGGACAACAGCCTCTTCGGCGTGCTTGCGACGCGCGGGGCCAAGCTTCTCGGCACGGTGAGCTACAGCATCTACCTTGTGCACTGCATCGTGCTGTACTGCGTCGTGGCGCTGGTGAACGCGTACGTTCCCATCCGCGAGTTGAGCACCGGCATGTACCTGGCGATTGTCGCCATTGCCGCCATGTTCACAGTCGTGTTGTCGGCGCGCACGTACCGGCATATAGAACATCCGTTCATCAGCAAGCGCGGCAGTCCGGCGTCCGGGCCGGCCGTCAGCGCGCGCCGCGCTCATCCGCAGATGGCGTAGCAAGTCTTGCCGCGCGAGCGGGTTGTTGGTTGCTGGCGCCACGCGCCGATCGGTATGGCGCGCCGCGTCCCGGATGGAGCCCGTTGAGACGGCGGACGACGCGGAAAATTCAAGCGATTGGCCAAAGCGCGGGTCGTTCGGACTATGCCGCGCGGCATGGGTCCGACGATTGCGTGACCCGGCGCATGAGCGCCCACGTGCAAGGTCAGGTCGAGGCGTACTGGAACCGCAAGCCTTGCGATTCCGAGTTCAGCCCGAGAAGCGAACTCTCCGCCGAGTTCTTCCGTGAAGTGGAATTCGAGCGTTATCGCCTGCAGACCCATATCCCTGCGCTGCTCGACACGATCGACTGGGCAGGCAAGCGCGTGCTGGAGATCGGTACCGGGGTCGGCACCGACGCCCGCAGCATCATCGCGCGTGGCGGCATCTATACCGGAATCAACGTCGACGCCGGATCGACGCACGCCACCGCAACCGCGCTCGAAGTCTTCGGCCTGCCCGGCACGGTGTTGCAGTGCGATGCCACGCGCATGCAGTTCGCCGACGAGAGCTTTGATGTCGTCTACACCTTCGGCGTGCTGCACCACATCCCGGACGCGGCGGCTGCTTTGGGCCAGATCACGCGCGTGCTGAAGCCCGGCGGCGAAGTCCTGGCCATGCTCTACAACCGCCCTTCCATCAACTACGCGCTCGAGATCAAGGTCCTGCGCCGGTTCGGCGTGCAGGTCCTGCGCATGCCGGGAGCCGTGGCGGCGCTCGCGAAGCTCGGCCTGCCGCGGGCGAAGCTCGAGCGCCATCGCGAGCTGGCGCGCGCGGGCTGGCGCATGAGGGAGGATGAGTGGCTCAGCCGCAACACCGACGGGCCGGACAACCCTTACTCGCGGGTCTACGACGAGGCGCAAGCCGCCGCGCTGTTCGCCGGCTTCCAGATCAAGCGCCAGCAAGTGTTCTTTTTCAACCACGAGCATTGGGGTCCGCTCGGGCGGGCGCTGCCGCGCAAGGCGCTCGCTCTGCTCGGCGGACGCTGGGGCTGGCACCGCATCGTGCACGCGCGCAAGCCCGCGTATGGCGCGCGCGTGGTCCGGCTGCCGGCGCGATAGACACCAGCGGCGTCGCGCGGAACGCGACGATTACTTTCGGTCGTTGACTGAAGCGGTCTAGGTCGGCAGTCGCTGCGGATCGTTCCACAGCGGCAGCGCGCGGTGCGCGGCGAGGTAGTCGCGCATCAACTCCTGTTGCCGTGCCGCCGGGTCGGCCGCCACTTCCCAGCTGCAGCCGCTCACCCGCTCGCCGCTGATCGCGCGCGCGCGCAACTGCTCGTCGAGCGCGATGCGGATGGTCGCGGTGCGCCCGTAGTAAACGATGCCGCCACCTTGCCAGAGCGCAAATACGCCAGGCGCGAACGGTGCCGCGGCAATGAGGGACTCCGTGAATGGAACGCTAGCGCTGGTGATCGACATGCTCTCCTCCACTCCGCGGAAATTTTACGCCCGGCAGTTCGGTTGTCGCCGCCCGTGGCGCGTACATGTCGAACCGTTTCGACAGCGCAAAAACGAAAAACGTTTTCAGTCGCTTACCGCAGTGCGGCGACAGGCATGGCGGTTGCAGAAATAGCGGCATCCAAGAATGCGGAAGAAAGCGAGTCAACCATGCCGCTGAAACCGAATGGCGCTTTATGCCAGGTACGCGAGCAGATCATCGAGGACGCAGCGAGCGGCCTCACGCTGCAGTTCGAGTGCGACGACGGCCGTCTGCGGCTCGTCATCGCGGGACACACGCTGCCCCTGGGCAATCGCGAGATTCTGTTTGACCAGGAAGGACGCGAGGCGGCCGCGGGCACGCTGGTGGGCGAGTTCCGCCGGCCGAGCTGGCTGAAAGCGGTTTAGGTGCGCGCGAGCAGCTTGCGCAGCCACTCCTGCGCGTCGGAAGGCTCGCCGCGCAGGTTCATGCAGCGATCGCGCAGATTGCGCAGCACGTGCTCGACCATGCCGCCGCGGTGCTCGGGCGCGAGCCCGTCGAGCGCGCGCCCGAAGGCGTGCGCGAAGTGCGTCTTGTCGAGCACGCGCTGCTCGTGCAGCGTCTCGATCATTACCATCTGCGCGGCGGCAAGGCCGGCCAGCGTCTCGACCAGCGTCGGCAGCGGTTCATCCATTGAGTCGCGCCTCCTGCGGCAGCGTGCGCCATAGCGTCGCGAGCAGCACGTCCATGTTGACCGGCTTCGCGACGTAATCGGTCGCCCCCGCCTCCAGGCACTTGTCGCGATCGCCCATCATCGCCTTGGCGGTGACGGCGATGATCGGCAGGCTCTGATAGCCGTCGAGCTGGCGGATGATGCGCATCGTGTCGAGGCCGTCGAGGCCCGGCATCATTACGTCCATCAGCACGAGATCGATGTCGGCGGTGCGCTTGAGGAGCTCGATGCCCTCCTTGCCGCTCTCGGCGTGCAGCACGTTCATGCCGTGCGTTTCGAGCGCGCTCGTCAGCGCAAAAACATTGCGGATGTCGTCGTCCACCACCAGCACCTTGCGGCCGGCGAGCTCCTGCGCTGCGCGCGGCGCCACGGCCTGCGCCACTTCCTCGCCGACCGGGGCGGGCGCCGGCTGTTCCGTGCGGCGTGCCGCGACCGGCTCGGGCTCGCCGAGCGGCTCGCGCGGCAGGTCGGGCGTCGCCTCGTAGCTGAGCGGCAGGTAGAGCGTGAAGGTGCTGCCCTGGCCCGGCGTGCTGGCGACGCGAATCTCGCCGCCCAAGAGGCGCGCGAGCTCGCGCGAAATCGAGAGCCCCAGGCCGGTGCCGCCGTATTCACGGCTGGTGGTGCCGTCGGCCTGCTGGAACGCCTCGAAGATGAGGCGCTGCTTGTTCGTCGGGATGCCGATGCCCGTGTCGGCGACCGCGAACGACACCACGTGCGTGGCGTGCTCGAGGATCGGATGCCCCGGCGTCCAGCCGCTGGTCGCCTCGGCGATGTGCAGCGAGACCTTGCCGCGGCTCGTGAACTTGAAGGCGTTGGAGAGGAGGTTGGTAATGATCTGCTGCAGGCGCTTGCCATCGGTCTCCATTGCCGACAGCTCTTCGTCCACCGCCACGCTGAACTCTAGCCCCTTGTCGGCGGCCATCTGGCGGAAGGTGCGCTCGACGTAATCGCAGACATCGGCGAAGCGCTCGGTGGCGATGTTGAGCGTCACCGTGCCCGACTCGATCTTCGCGAGGTCGAGGATGTCGTTGATCAGCGCCAGCAGCTCGGCGCCCGACGAATGGATGGTGCGCGCGAACTCCACCTGCTTCGGCGTCAAATTTCCGCCGACGTTGTCGGCGAGCAGCCGCGCCAGGATCAGCAGGCTGTTGAGCGGTGTGCGCAGCTCGTGCGACATATTGGCGAGGAACTCGCTCTTGTACCGGGAAGAGAGCGACAGCTGCTCGGCCTTCTCTTCCAGCGCCGCGCGCGCCTGCTCGATCTCGCGGTTCTTGAACTCCACCTGGTGCATCTGCTCGGAGAGCTGGCGCGCCTTTTCCTGCAGCTGCTCGTTCGCCGCGCGCAGCTCGTCCTGCTTGGATTTCAGCAGCGCTTCGGACTTCTGCAGGTTCAGCGCCTGCTGCTCCAGGCGATCGTTGGTCTGCTTCAGCTCCTCCTGCTGCGCCTGCAGCTCGGCGGTGAGCGACTGCGACTGGTGCAGCAGGTACTCGGTCTGCATGTTGGCCGCGATCGTGTGCAGCACCACGCCGATCGACTCGGTGAGCTGGTCGAGGAAGGTCTGGTGGGTCTCGCTGAACTTCGAGAACGAGGCGAGCTCGATCACCGCCTTCACCTGCCCCTCGAACAGCACCGGCAGGATCACGATGTTCACCGGCGCGCCGGAGCCGAGCGCCGAGCTGATGCGGATGTAGTCCGACGGTGCGCTCGTCAGCACGATGCGCTTTTTCTCGAAGGCGCACTGTCCGACCAGGCCCTCGCCGAAGGCAATCTTGCGCGGCAGGCTCTTCGAGTGCCGCTGGGCGTAGCCGGCGAGGAGCTCGAGGGTCGAATCGCCGCTGCGATGGTCAGCGACGTAGAACGCGGCCTGCTGGGCATTCACCAGGGGCGTCAGCTCGGAGAGAATCAGCCGCGAGACCGTCACCAGGTCGCGATGCCCCTGCAGCATGCGCGTGAAGCGCGCGAGGTGGGTTTTCAGCCAGTCCTGCTCGGTGTTCTTGCGCGTCGTGTCCTTGAGGTTGCGAATCATCTCGTTGATGTTGTCTTTCAACGAGGCGACTTCGCCCTGCGTGTCCACCGTGATGGACCGCGTCAGGTCTCCTTTGGTGACTGCGGTCGCCACCTCCGCAATTGCGCGTACCTGGGTGGTGAGGTTGGCGGCGAGGCGGTTCACGTTCTCGATCAGATCGCGCCAGGTGCCTGCGGCGCCGGGCACGCGCGCCTGCCCGCCGAGCTTGCCCTCCGAGCCGACTTCGCGCGCGACGTTGGTCACCTGCTCGGCGAAGATGGCGAGCGTGTCGATCATGTTGTTGATGGTGTCGGCAAGCGCGGCCACCTCGCCTTTCGCCTCGACCGTGAGCTTCCTCGTGAGATCGCCGCTTGCCACCGCGTTGACCACGTTCGCGATGCCGCGCACCTGGCTCGTGAGGTTCGCGGCCATGGAGTTCACGTTGTCGGTCAGGTCTTTCCAGGTGCCGCCGACCCCCTGCACGCGCGCCTGCCCGCCGAGCTTGCCTTCCGAACCGACCTCGCGCGCCACGCGCGACACCTCGGAGGCGAAGCCGTTCAGCTGATCCACCATCGTGTTGACGGTGTTCTTGAGCTCGAGGATCTCACCGCGCACGTCGACCGTGATCTTCTTCGACAGGTCGCCCCGCGCGACGGCAGTGGTCACCTCGGCGATGTTCCTCACCTGGCCGGTGAGGTTCGCCGCCATCGAGTTCACGTTGTCGGTGAGGTCCTTCCAGACGCCGGCGACGCCGACCACCTGGGCCTGGCCGCCGAGCTTGCCTTCGCTGCCCACTTCCTTGGCCACGCGCGACACCTCGGAGGCGAAAGCGTTGAGCTGGTCGACCATGGTGTTGATGGTCGACTTGAGCTCGAGGATCTCGCCGCGCACATCGACCGTGATCTTCTTCGAGAGATCGCCCTTCGCCACCGCGGTCGTCACATCGGCGATGTTTCTCACCTGGCCGGTGAGGTTCGCCGCCATCGAGTTCACGTTGTCGGTGAGGTCCTTCCAGACGCCCGCGACACCCTTCACCTGCGCCTGCCCGCCGAGCTTGCCGTCGGTGCCGACCTCGCGCGCCACGCGCGAGACTTCCGAGGCGAAGGCGTTGAGCTGGTCCACCATCGTGTTGATGGTGAGCTTGAGCGCCAGGATCTCGCCTTTCGCCTCGGCGGTGATCTTCTTCGAGAGGTCGCCCCTCGCCACTGCCGTCGTGACGTCGGCGATGTTGCGCACCTGGCCCGTGAGGTTCGCCGCCATCGAGTTCACGTTGTCGGTGAGGTCCTTCCACACGCCGCCGACGCCGCGCACGTGCGCCTGGCCGCCGAGCTTGCCCTCCGAGCCCACCTCGCGCGCTACACGCGTCACCTCGGCGGCGAAGGCATTGAGCTGATCCACCATCGTGTTGATGGTGCTCTTCAGCTCGAGAATCTCGCCCTTCACATCGACGGTGATTTTCTTCGACAGGTCACCCTTGGCGACCGCGGTGGTGACGTCGGCGATGTTGCGAACCTGGCCGGTGAGGTTCGCCGCCATCGAGTTCACGTTGTCGGTGAGGTCCTTCCAGACGCCCGCAACGCCGGGCACCTGCGCCTGCCCGCCGAGCTTGCCATCGGTGCCCACCTCGCGCGCTACGCGCGACACTTCGGAGGCGAACGCATTGAGCTGATCGACCATCGTGTTGATGGTGCTCTTCAGCTCGAGCACCTCGCCCTTCACATCGACGGTGATCTTCTTCGAAAGGTCGCCTTTCGCCACCGCGGTGGTCACCTCGGCGATGTTCCGCACCTGGCCGGTGAGGTTCGCCGCGAGCTGGTTCACGTTGTCGGTGAGGTCTTTCCACACGCCGGCGACGCCGGCCACCTGCGCCTGCCCGCCGAGCTTGCCGTCGGTGCCCACCTCGCGCGCCACGCGCGAGACTTCCGATGAAAAGGAATTGAGCTGGTCGACCAGGGTGTTGAAGGTGTTCTTCAGCTCCAGGATCTCGCCTTTCGCCTCGGCGGTGATTTTCTTCGACAGGTCGCCCTTGGCGACCGCGGTGGTGACATCGGCGATGTTCCTCACCTGGCCGGTAAGGTTGGCCGCCATCGAATTCACGTTGTCGGTGAGGTCCTTCCAGACGCCGCCGACGCCTTTCACCTGCGCCTGGCCGCCGAGCTTGCCCTCGCTGCCCACCTCCTTCGCGACGCGCGACACCTCGCCCGCGAA
>DASREB010000343.1:0-7138 GCA_035652275.1 Burkholderiales bacterium | reverse complement strand
CGCGAACTGGAGGAGGATAGAAATGAAGTGCAACCTGCTTTACGGCTGCACGGCGGCGCTTGCCGCCTTTGCAGTGGCAGTGCCTTTCGGCGCCTGCGCTTGGGAGCCGAGCAAGACGGTGGAATTCATCGTGCCCGCCGGCACCGGCGGCGGCGCCGACCAGATGGCGCGCTTCGTCCAGGGCATGGTGGCGAAGCATGGCCTGATGAAGCAATCGATGGTGGTGATCAACAAGTCCGGCGGCGCGGGCGCCGAAGGCTTCCTCGACGTGAAGAACGCGAAGGGCGACCCGCACAAGATCATCATCACGCTCTCGAATCTCTTCACCACGCCGCTTGCCACCGGCGTGCCCTTCAGCTGGAAGGACCTGACGCCGGTGAAGATGATGGCGCTCGACGAGTTCGTCCTCTGGGTGAATGCCGAGACGCCGTACAAGAGCGCCAAGGAGTACATCGACGCCGCCAAGAAGGCCGGCCCCGGCAAGTTCAAGATGGCCGGCACCGGCTCGCGCCAGGAGGATCAGATCATCACCGTGGCGATCGAGCAGAAAACCGGCGACAAGTTCACTTACGTGCCGTTCAAGGGCGGCGGCGACGTCGCCGTGCAGCTCGTCGGCAAGCACGTCGATTCCACGGTGAACAACCCGATCGAAGCAGTGGCGCACTGGCGTGGCGGAAAACTGCGCCCGCTTTGCGTGTTCGACAGCAAGCGCATGCCCTACCAGGAAAAGGTCACCGAGACGATGTCCTGGGGCGATATTCCGACCTGCAAGGAGCAGGGCCTCGATGTCGAGTACCTGATGCTGCGCGGCATCTTCATGCCCGGGGGCGCGTCGAAGGATCAGGTGCAGTACTACGTTGACCTGCTGAAAAAAGTGCAGGCGCTCCCGGAATGGAGGGATTACATGAACAAGGGCGCCTACAACACCACCTCACTCGAGGGCAAGCAGTACGCCGACTGGGTTGCGAAAGAGGAGCAGCGGCACGTCCAGCTGATGAAGGCGGCCGGCTTCCTGCACCAGAAGTGAGCCGGCCGGCGTTTCGCCACAAGAGCGCGGAGCTCGCGGTTGCGGCGCTCTTTTTCGCGCTCGGCGGGCTCGTCATCTGGGACAGCGTGCGCCTGGGCGCACGCTGGGCCGAAGACGGCCCGCAGGCGGGCTACTTCCCTTTCTACATCGGGCTTTTCATCTGTATCGCTTCGCTGGCGAACATGGTGAGCGCGTTTTCGCTGCGTGGCGAGAAGAACCGCATCTTCGTCGAGACGCACCAGCTCGCGCTGGTGCTGGTCGTGCTCGTGCCGGCGGCGATCTATGTGGCGCTGATCGGCTGGCTCGGCGTCTATGTCACCTCGGCCATCTACATCGGCTTTTTCATGCGCTGGCTCGGAAAATACCCGTGGTGGAAAGTCCTCGCCGTGGGCGTCGGCACGAGCGTGGTGTTCTTCCTGATCTTCGAAGTCTGGTTCCTGGTGCCGCTGCCCAAAGGGCCGCTCGAGGCGGCGCTGGGCCTGGGTTAGCGCGCGATGGCGGAAATCGAAGCGCTGCTGCACGGCTTCGTCGTCGCGCTCAGCTTCAAGAACGTGGCGTTCATGTTCGTCGGCATCATCCTCGGGGTGATCATCGGCGTGCTGCCGGGGCTGGGTGGAGCGAACGGCGTCGCCATCCTGCTGCCGCTCACCTTCTCCATGGCGCAGACGCCCGGCGGCACCACCACGGCGATCATCCTGCTCTCGTGCATCTACTGGGGCGCGCTGTTCGGCGGCGCCATCACCTCGGTGCTGTTCAACATCCCGGGCGAGCCGTGGTCGGTGGCCACCACGTTCGACGGCTATCCGCTCGCGCAGCAGGGCCGCGCGGGCAACGCGCTCACCGCCGCATTCACTTCCTCGTTCGTCGGCGCGCTGGTCGCGGTCATCGTCATTACGTTTCTCTCGCCGGTCGTCGCGAACTTCGCGCTGGAGTTCGGGCCGCCGGAATTTTTCGCCGTCTATCTGCTGACGTTCTGCGCTTTCGTCGGCATGTCGAAGGAGCCGCCGTTCAAGACCATCGCCTCGATGATGATCGGCTTTGCGCTCGCTGCGGTCGGCACCGACCCCGTGACCGGCGCGCTGCGCCTCACGTTCGGCACGGAGAAGCTGCTGAACGGTTTTGATTTCCTGGTGGCGGTGATCGGCCTGTTCGGCATCGGCGAGATCCTGCTCACGTTGGAAGAGGGCCTCGAGTTCAAGGGCGCGCGTGCGAAGCTCGACCTGCGCGTGGTACTCGATACCTGGAAGGAGCTGCCGCGCTACTGGATGACGTCGCTGCGCGCGGCGGCAGTCGGTTGCTTCATGGGCATCGTGCCCGGCGGCGCCACGCCCGCTTCCTTCATGAGCTACGGGGTCGCGCGGCGCTTCTCGCCGAACGGCGACAAGTTCGGCACGGGACAGCTGGAAGGGGTGGTCGCGCCGGAGACCGCCGCGCACGCCGCCGGCACCTCGGCGCTGCTGCCGATGCTGACGCTCGGAGTGCCGGGCTCGCCGACGGCGGCGGTGCTGCTCGGCGGCCTGCTCATCTGGGGCCTGCAGCCGGGGCCGCTGCTCTTCGTCGAGCAGAAGGATTTCGTCTGGGGGCTGATCGCCAGCATGTACCTCGGCAACATCGCCGGGCTGATCGTCGTTCTCACCTGCGTGCCGGCGTTCGCCGCGATTCTGCGCATCCCCTTCTCGGTGATTGCGCCCGTGATCATCGTGATTTGCGCGATCGGCTCGTACACGGTACACAACGCGATCTTCGACGTCTGGATGATGGTGGTGTTCGGCGTGGCCGGTTACCTGCTCAAGAAGCTGAGCTATCCGCTCGCGCCAATGGTGCTCGCGATCGTGCTCGGCGACCGCGCCGAGGCCTCGTTCCGCCAGGCCATGCTCGTATCGCAGGGCGATCTAACCGTGTTCTTTGCCAACGGCCTGGTCGGCACGATGACCGCGCTTGCGCTGGCGCTGCTCATCTGGCCGCTCCTCGCCTGGGCGCTCGCGCGTTTGCGCGCACGAGTGAAACCGCCAAGCACGTAAGCTTCGCGTCAGGCAGCCGCCTTTACCATGCCTCCCCTAGAACCGCAACCAACGGTGGAGGAGGTAACGATGGCTTCACAAAGCGCGCCGACCGCGCAGGGCCTGCTGCCCGGTCGCTGGTGGCAGCTCATCTTCGGCATCATCTGCATGACGATGATCGCCAACCTGCAGTACGGGTGGACGCTCTTCGTCAACCCGATCGACGCGAAATTCCATTGGGGGCGCGCCGCGATCCAGGTGGCGTTCACCATCTTCGTGCTGACCGAGACCTGGCTCGTGCCGATCGAGGGCTACCTGGTCGATCGCTTCGGCCCGCGGCCGGTGGTGCTGATCGGCGGCATATTGTGTGCAATCGCGTGGGCGATGAACTCGGCGGCCGATTCGCTCGCCGTGCTTTACATCGCCGCGGCGATCGGCGGCACCGGCGCCGGCGCGGTGTACGGCACCTGTGTCGGCAACGCGGTGAAGCTCTTTCCCGATCGGCGTGGCCTCGCCGCCGGCCTGACGGCGGCAGGCTTCGGCGCCGGTTCGGCGCTGACCATCATTCCGATCTCGAGCATGATCAAGACCTCGGGCTATGAGAAAGCTTTCCTGTACTTCGGCCTGGGCCAGGGCATCGTCGTGGTCATCGTCTCGCTGCTGCTGGTCGACACGCGGCGCATCACCGCGGCCGTGTCGGTGGCGAGCGAGAAGCTGCAGCAGGCGCGGCGCGATTTCCGTCCGATGGAGATGGTGCGCTACCCGGTGTTCTGGGTGATGTACGTGATGTTCGTGCTGGTGGGCGCGGGCGGGCTGATGGCGACCGCGCAGCTCGCGCCGATCGCCAAGGACTTCAAGATCGCCGACGTCCCGGTGAGTCTGATCGGTCTTACGCTGCCGGCGCTGACCTTCGCGCTATCGATCGACCGCGTGCTGAACGGCCTGACGCGGCCGTTCTTCGGCTGGGTGTCGGACAACATCGGCCGCGAGCTCACCATGCTCATCGCCTTCGGCCTTGAGGCGATCGGCATCTTCGCGCTCTACCGCTACGGCCAGGATCCGCTGCATTTCGTGCTGCTCTCGGGCCTCGTATTCTTCGCCTGGGGCGAGATCTACAGCCTGTTCCCGTCGACCTGCACCGATACGTTCGGCGCTCGCTACGCCACCACCAATGCAGGATTGCTCTACACCGCGAAGGGCACGGCATCGCTGCTCGTGCCGCTCGCCAACGTGCTCACCAGCACGACCGGCAACTGGCACGCGGTATTCGTAGTCGCGGCGATCATGAATGCACTGGCGGCGCTGATGGCGTGGTTCGTGCTGCGGCCGATGCGCCGCGCCCACAAGGCGCGCGTCGCCGCAGAACCAGGCATGGCAGCACCGGGAGCCGCGCGGGCCGCCGCGTAGCGCGCACTCAGGCGCGCTTCTGCTTGAGGCGCGACAGCGTCTCGGGCGTGAGGTTGAGGTAGGCCGCCAGTTCCTTCTTCGGAATGCGGCCGGCGAGCTCGGGGTGCTTGCGCTGGAAGCGCGCAAGCCGCCCGGGCGCGTCGAGCAAATGCAGCGTGATGGTGTGCGCCATCACCTCGGCCATCAGACGCATGTCCTCGTACTCGAAGCGCGCCTTCCTTTCGGGATGGCGCTCGAGGAACTGTGCCCACACGGCGAGCGGCATCTCGCCGGTGCGAACCTTGGTGACGGCGACGATCGAGAAGGGCAGCGGCGTGCGCAGGCGCCACGCGGCATAGGAAGTATCCATCTCCGTCTCGGCGGCGAAGCGCAGGATCATCTCGCGCCCCTGCGGATTCGAGACCACGCGCTTCACCATGCCCTCGAGGATGAAGAACTGCTTCATTTCCTCGTCACCCTGGCGCACCAGGGCGTCGCCCTTGCGGTACTCGCCGATGGCGAGCAGCGGCTCGAGCTCCGCCCATTGCGCGGCGCTCAGGCTCGCCAGTGACTGGTTCTCGCGCAGCTGCAGGCGGATCGAGTTCCTTTGCGGATGCGCGGAGAGCTTCGTCATCGTGCCTCGAGCGAAGGGCGGCATTCTAGTCCCTTGACCTCAGTCAAGGCCGCGCCGGCGCCCGAGTTCTTACCATAGCCCTCCCTCACAGGAGCAAGTCCCATGGGCACCGCCGAACCCCAAGTCGCCAGCAGCGCTGCAACGCAATTGTCGGACGGCTTCCAGCTCGTCATCGATGCGCTGAAGCTGAACGGAATCGACACGATCTACGCGCTTCCGGGCATTCCGATTACCGATCTCACGCGGCGCGCGCAGGGCGAGGGCATACGGGTGCTGTCGTTTCGCCACGAGCAGAACGCGGGCTACGCTGCCTCGATCGCCGGCTTTCTCACGCAGAAGCCCGGCATCTGCCTCACCGTGTCGGCACCGGGCTTTCTGAACGGCCTGAATGCGCTCGCGCACGCGACGACAAACTGCTTCCCGATGATCCTGATCAGCGGCTCGAGCGAGCGCGAGATCGTCGACCTGCAGCAGGGCGACTACGAGGAGCTCGACCAGCTCGCCATCGCCAAGCCGCTCGCCAAGGCCGCGTATCGCGTGCTGCACGCCGAAGACATCGGCGTCGGCATCGCGCGCGCGATCCGCGCTGCGTGCTCGGGGCGCCCCGGCGGCGTCTACCTCGATCTGCCGGCGAAGCTCTTCGCGCAGGCGATCGATGCTGAGCTCGGCAAGAAAACGCTGATCAAGGTGGTGGACCCGGCGCCGCGCCAGATTCCGGCGCCTGAAGCGGTAAAGCGCGCGCTCGAGCTGCTCCGCGGAGCGAAAAAACCGCTGATCGTCCTCGGCAAAGGCGCCGCATACGCCCAGGCCGATGCCGATATCCGCGCGCTGATCGAGAAGAGCGGCATTCCCTACCTGCCGATGTCGATGGCGAAGGGACTCCTGCCCGACACGCACGAGCAGTGCGCCTCGGCCGCGCGCTCGTTCGTGCTGCCGGCAGCCGACGTCGTGATGCTGATCGGCGCGCGTTTGAACTGGCTGCTTTCGCACGGCAAAGGCAAGACCTGGGGCGGCAAGGGCGCGAAGGACTGGGGCGGCCAGAGATTCATACAGGTCGACATCTCGCCGCAGGAGGCGGACTCCAACGTGCGCATCGATGCGCCGGTGGTCGGCGACATCGGCTCGTGCGTCGCGGCGATGCTCGCCAATCTCGCCAGCTGGCAGAAGCCGCCGGCCGACTGGCTGAATGCGATCGGCGAGAAGAAGAAGACCAATGTCGCCAAGATGGCCGAGACGCTGGCGAAGAACCCCACGCCGATGAACTTCCACAGCGCGCTCAACGTGGTGCGCGACATCGTCAAAGCGAATCCCGACGCCATCCTGGTGAACGAAGGCGCCAACGCCCTCGACTTCACCCGCAGCATCGTCGACATGTACAAGCCGAGAAAGCGCATCGATGTCGGCACCTGGGGCATCATGGGCGTCGGCATGGGCTACTGCGTCGCCGCGGCGGTGGCGACGCGGCAGCCGGTGATCGCCATCGAGGGCGACAGCGCCTTCGGCTTTTCCGGCATGGAAGTCGAGACCATCTGCCGCTACAACCTGCCGGTCTGCATCGTCATCCTGAATAACAACGGCGTATACAAGGGCACCGATCGGGATCCGACCGGACGCGATCCCGCGCCCACGGTTTTCGTGAAGGGCGCGCGCTACGACAAGATCATCGAAGCCTTCGGCGGCGTCGGCGTCCACGCGACGACGCCCGCCGAGTTGAGAAGCGCGATGGAAGAGGCGCTGCGTTCCAGGAAACCGACCCTGATCAACGCAGTCATCGACGAAACGGCTGGCACCGAGAGCGGCCGCATCACCAGCCTGAATCCGTCGGCCGCGAAGAAGAAGTGATATGCAAGCACTGAAAGGCGTACGCATCCTCGACATGACGCACGTGCAGGCGGGTCCGACGTGCTCGCAGCTCCTCGCCTGGATGGGCGCGGATGTCATCAAGTTCGAGAACCCGCAGGGCGACGCGACGCGCGGGCAGCTGCGCGACGTGCCGAATGCCGACTCGCTCTACTTCACCATGCTGAACTGCAACAAGCGCTCGATCACGGTCAACATGAAGACCGCCGAGGGCAAGCAGGTGTTCACCGA
>DASREB010000342.1:0-19592 GCA_035652275.1 Burkholderiales bacterium | reverse complement strand
AGCGACCGGCGGGCACGACGCCGACGACCGCATCATTTACAACACGACAACTGGCCAGCTCTTCTACGATGCCGACGGCAACGGTGCCGGCGCCGCGCAGCTGTTCGCCACCCTGGCCGCCGGTACCAGCGTCGCAGCGAGGCAAATCGTAGTCGTCAACGCGCCGGGCCTTGTCATCAACGGCACCCCCGGCAACGATTCGCTTGTCGGCACGACGAGCAACGACACCTTGAATGGCTTCGGCGGTAACGACACGCTAGACGGCGGCATTGGCACGGATTCAATGGTAGGAGGGGACGGTAATGACGTGTACATCGTCGACAACGTGGGCGACGCGGTTGTCGAGAGTCCAACCGGTGGCGTTGACGAGTTGCGAACCGGTCTGTCGTCCTACACGCTGCCTGACTCCGTTGAGAACCTCACGCTCCTCGGCAGCGCGTTCTTGGGCTATGGCAATGCGCTCAACAACGTGATGCGAACCAGCGATACGCAGCACGGCGAGCTGCACGGCGGGGCGGGCGACGACACGCTGATTTCCGGTGCCGCCGGCGGAACGCTTTATGGCGACGGCGGAAATGATCAGCTCATCGGAAGCAGCTTAGGTGAAAGCTTCATCGGCGGCACAGGTGACGACACGATCCTGGCCGGCGACGGCGACGATCAAATCGAGGTGTACTTCGACTCAAGCACCGGCAGTTCATTTGGGCACGACGTGGTCGACGGAGGCGCAGGCATCGACTGGCTGAGTTTCGATCCGTCGCTGGGCGCTGTTACGGTCGACCTCGCCGCCGGAACTGCCAGCAACGCGCAGGGCAGCATAACGCTCTCCAATATCGAGTACGTCGTCGGCACGAACGGCAATGACTCCTTAACGGGTAACTCCGCCGATAATCGTCTTATCGGCGGCGTGGGCGGCGACACGCTGAACGGCGGCGCCGGCAATGACATGCTCATCGGCGGCGAAGATCGGCAGGGATTCCCGTCCGCGGATACTTTCGTGCTGTCCGATGCGGCGGGCGCCGCCAATGCAGACAACCTCTACGACTTCGGAACCGGCGTCGACACCATTCAACTCGATGCACGGGTGATGAGCGCCTTGGGCGTATCGGGACGCTTCAGTGACGGTGATGTGCGCTTCTTCGCCGGAGCCGGGGCAACGAGTGGTCACGACGCCGACGACCGAATTATCTATAACACGTCGACCGGAGAGCTCTTCTACGATGCGGATGGGTCCGGGGCTGGCAGTGCACAACTGATCGCCACGCTTGGAGCCATCCCCGTCGGCGGCACACATCCCACGAACCCCCTCCCCCTCGCAGCGACCGACATTTTGGTAGTCAATGGCGCGCCGACGGGCCAAATGCTCAACGGCACGGCGGGCAACGATACGCTCGTCGGCGGCGCGGGCAACGACACACTCAACGGCTTCGGCGGAAACGATTCGCTGCTCGGCAACGAAGGCGCCGATTCGCTCAGCGGTGGTGACGGCAACGACACCCTTGACGCCTCGGTCGGCTTCCATGGAGACGACGGCGCCATCGACACACTGGACGGCGGGCTCGGCGACGATGTGTATTGGGTCAGCAGCGATGGCGACATCATCGTGCCCGATCCGGGCGGCATCGACACGGTGCGCGCGCACGACACTAGCTGGACGCTCGGCGCAGGCCTCGAGAATCTCGATCTTGTTGATGATAGAGGCGCGGCATACAGCGGCACCGGCAATGAACTGAACAACACCATCCTCGGCGCAACGGAGGGCGGCCCCCTCTCCGGATTGGGTGGTGACGATCTGTTGGTCGCGCGGAATACACAGAACACCACGGGGCTCAGTGGCGGTGACGGTAACGACACGCTCGATGGCAGGGGCTGGCACACGATCCAGTTCGGCGACGCCGGCGACGATCTGCTGCTCTCCGGAGGCGGAGACGACACGATGACGGGCGGAGCCGGCGCGGACACCTTCCGTTTTACTACAGCGGGCGACGCCGTTGTTTCGGACTTCGCTTCCGGCACAGATAAGCTCAGCTTCGACGGCAAGGCATTCACGGCGATCGGTGCTTCCGGTAACTTCTCGGCCGGCGACGCGCGCTTTTTCGCCGGGACCGCAGCGCATGATGCTGACGACCGCATCATCTTCGACGCTGCGACTGGGAACCTCTGGTACGACGCCGATGGCAACGGCGGCGGGGCCGCCGTCATCGTCGCGCACGTCACCGGCAACGTAGTAGCGACGGACATAGCGGTCATAAACGGCACCGCCGGGCAAACCATCAACGGCACGTCAGGCAACGATTCGCTCGTCGGCGGTGCGGGCAACGACACGATCAATGGCTTAGGCGGCAACGACACGATCGACGGTGGTACGGGCGCCGACAGCATGGTAGGCGGACCGGGCGATGATCTCTACTTCGTCGACAATCCAGGCGACATCATCGTCGAGCAGAATCTCGAAGGCTTCGACGAAGTGCGCAGCACGGCGTCGAGCTACACGCTCTCCGACTGGATCAACAACCTCACGCTGCTCTCGGGCGCAGGCAATGGCACGGGCAACGCGATCGACAATGTCATCACCGGAAACGGGGCTGCCAACGGACTGAGCGGCGGCGATGGGAACGACACGCTGATCGGCGCCGGCGGCAACGACACGTTCAGCGGCGGCAATGGCGCGGACGCTTACGTGTTCAACGCGGCGCCGGGCACGGCGAACGCGGGGCTGATCACGGACTTTACTTCGACCACGGATGTGATCCGGCTCGACGGCCGCGCGATGACGGCGATCGGGCCGTCGGGCACGTTCGCGAGCGGCGATGCGCGCTTCTATGCCGCGGCAGGCGCGAACGGCGGCCACGATGCGGATGATCGCGTCGTCTACAACATCACCACCGGGCAGCTCTGGTACGACGCCGACGGCTCTGGCTCCGGCGCGGCGCAGCTCATCGCGACGCTGCAAGGCGCGCCCGCGCTCGCGGCGACGGATATCGCGGTCGATAACGGCAGCTCGGCTCCGCCACCGCCGCCTCCGGGCAGCATTGTCGGAACGGCAGGCAATGACACCATGCCGGGCACCGCGGGTAACGACAGCATGTTCGGCCTGGGCGGCAACGACGTCATGGCGGGCGGCAGTGGAAACGACAGCATCGTCGGCGGCGCGGGCAACGACACGATCTACGGCGACTCTAACAACGACTGGATCGAAGGCGGCGCCGGCAACGATTCGCTCTCCGGCGGTGGCGACCAGGACAGCTACGTGTTCCGCGAGTACGGCGCGGCGAATGCCGACACGGTCGGCGACTTTGCGAGCGCCTGGGACATGCTGCGCTTCGATGGCACTGCATTCGGTGCGCTCGGCGGCGCGGGGCACTTCGCGGCCGGCGATGCCCGCTTCTACGCAGCCGCGGGCGCGAGCGGCGGCCACGATGCCGACGATCGCATCGTTTACAACATAAGCACTGGGCAGCTCTTCTACGACGCTGACGGCAGCGGCGCCGGCGCGGCGCAGCTCGTGGCGACGATCCAAGGAGCGCCGGGCGTGGCGGCCGGAGATATTTGGGTGATCTAGTGAAAACCATGGGCCCCCGCTTTCGCGGGGGCGACGACCTGGAGCCTAGACGACGTGCAGCTCGACGTCGCCTAGCCCGGTAACGCTGAAGCGCACGACATCGCCGGCCCGGACGGTCTTCGTGGTGATGAGGCTGCCGGTGATCACCACATCGCGGTAGACCAGGCCGCGGCCCTGGGCCGCGAGATGGTTCGCAATCCAGGCCACCGCCTCGAGCGGGTGGCCCATGGCGGCCGCGCCCAGTCCCTCGCCGACCACGCGTCCGTTGATGGTGGCAACGCCGCGCACGGCAGCGAGATCGATGCCGCGCCAATCCTCGATTGGCGTGCCGAGCACTGCGCCTTCGTTCCAGGCGTTGTCGGCAATGAGCTCGAGCGGGTGCTTGGCGAGCTCACGGTAGTCGGCGTTGCGATCGTCGGCCAGCTCCAGGGCGGGCATCACGGAGCGCACGAAAGGCGCGATGCGCTCCCCGGTGAAGGGCGCATCGGCCGCTGGCAGATCGGCGGCCATCTCCACCGCGATCTCGAATTCGACGATCAGGCGCCCATAATCGGCGGCGCGCACACGCGCTGGCGTGCGATGCAAGGTCGAAGCGAGCATTACGCCTGCCTGTGGCTTGTCGACGCCGACGAAGCGCTGCATCTCGGGCGTCGAGAGCGCGATCTTGTAGCCGGCGATGGCGCCCAGGCACTCGGCGCGTGCGGCCACAAAAGCGTCCTGGATGGCGTACGCCTCCTCCGCGTCGCGCGGCGCGAGCTCCGGCGGCAGCGGGACAAATTGTTCACGGCGCTCATGCGCCTCGAACAGCCGTTTCGCCGCCGCTTTGGGTTTCTGCATGGCGCGCCCTAGAATACCGCCGACTCATGGCCCTCGCCCACAAGAACTACGGCAGCGCGCGCGTGGTCTCGCCGCGCGGCCGGCTGGATCACGACAATTGCGACCAGTTCCAGCACGATCTCGCCGATCACCTCGACGCCTGCGCGCACGAGGGCGCAGCGCTGGTGCTCGACATGTCGGGGCTCGAGTACGTCTCGAGCGCGGGGCTGCGCTGCCTGATGATCGCCGCGCGGCAGGCCGCCGCGCGCCAGGGCCGTGTCGTCGCCTCGGCGCCGCAGCCGGTGGTCGCCGAGATCCTGCAGATCAGCCGCTTCAACCTGGTGCTGCCGGTCTACGGCACGACGCGCGAGGCGCTCGCCTCGGTGTCGCCGGAGGCGCTTGACGCCTTCGACCGGGGCTGATCGCGCGATGCGCGTACGCTTCTGGGGTACGCGCGGCTCGATCCCGGTCGCCCTCACGCAGGCCGACATACGCGACAAGCTGGCGCGCGCCCTGGTGGCGGCGGCCGGCCGGCGCTTCGCGTCCTACGGCGAGGCGTACGACTTCGCCAGCCAGACACTGCCCTTTTCAGTGACGCACACGTTCGGGGGGCACACCTCCTGCGTCGAGCTCGAGACCGGAGCCGATGAATACTTCGTCTGCGACATGGGGAGCGGCGCGCGCGCGTTCGGCGAGCACGTCCTCGCGCGCCAGGCCGGCCGCCCGGCCACGGTCAACGTCTTCATGTCGCATGTGCACTGGGACCACATCATGGGGTTCCCGTTTTTCGGGCCGGCCTACGTGCGCGGCACGCGCATCCGCATCCACGGCTGCCACGAGATCGTCGAGCGGGCGTTCCGCCTGCAGCAGTCGCCGCCGTGCTTTCCGGTGTCCTTCGACCACCTCGGAGCGACGATCGAGTTCATCCGCATTTCGTCCGGGCAACCGACCGACGTGAGCGGGCTGCGCGTGACACCGCAGCTGCAGCGTCATTCGGGGGACTCCTACGGCTTTCGCTTCGAGCACGGCGGGCGGCACATCGTCTACAGCACCGACTCCGAGCACAAGCTCGAGGACCGCACGCAGACCGAAGCGATCGTCGGCTTCTTCCGTGATGCCGATCTCGTCATCTTCGATGCGATGTACTCGCTCGCCGAGGCGATCTCGGTCAAGGAGGACTGGGGCCATTCGAGCAACGTCGTGGGGGTCGAGCTCTGCCAGCTCGCGCAGGTGAAGCACCTGGTGCTCTTCCACCACGAGCCGGCGAATAGCGACGCGGCGATCGAGGGCGCGCTGCGCGATGCGCAGCGCCTCGAGGAGCTGACGCGCGGCAAGCACGCCCTGCGTGTCTCGGCCGCGCACGACGGCCTGGAGATCGAGCTCTGAGGTTCGGCGGCCCGCGCGCGGCGGGCGTCGCCCTGCTCTTCGCATTGTGCCTGCTCGTCGGCCTCGAGCCGCCGCCGCTCGGCGCGCTGCGCGATGCGCTTTTCGATACCTACCAGCGGCTCATGCCGCGCAATCGCCTGAGCGCACCGGCGGTGATCGTGGCGATCGACGAGCGCGCGCTCGATGCGCGCGGCCAGTGGCCCTGGCCGCGCACCGTCATGGCGGACCTCCTGCGGGCGATCCTCGCGGCGCAGCCGGCCGCGGTCGGCATCGATCTCTTCTTCGCCGAGCCCGACCGCGCCTCGCCGACCGGCGACGCGGCGCTCGCCGAAGCGATCGACGGCCAGAAGGTGGTGCTCGGCATTGCCGGCCTCGAGTACCGCGACCGGCGCTTCCCGTTTCCGCCGGCCGCAGCACCGGTGCGCATCGCCGCGAAGCGCGAGCTCGCGCTTCGCCGCTATGACGGGCAGCTGCAGAGCCGGCCGGAGATCAGCCGCGCGGCAGCGGGACGCGGGCTCTTGAGCTCGGACGCGAAGGGCGTGGTGCGGCGGGTGCCGCTCATTGCACGCATCGGGCAAGTGCTGGTGCCCTCGCTCTCGGTGGAGATGATTCGGGTGGCCATCGATTCGCCGCTGCTGCGGCTCGCCGATCGCGGCGGCGAGTATCTCGAGCTCGGCATCGGCAAGGTCAACGTGCCGCTGCAGTCGGATGGCTCGATGTACATCTATTACGGCCATGAAGATGCCGAGCGCTTCATCTCCGCGGAGAAGCTGCTCTCGGGTTCGGTCGACCCGGACGTGCTGCGCGACAAGCTGGTGCTCGTCGGCATCACCGGCCTCGGGCTCCTCGACTACCAGGTGACCTCGCTCGGTGAGCGCATTCCCGGCGTCGAGGTGCACGCGCAGCTGATCGAGCAGATCTACGACGGCAACTACCTGCGCCGTCCGACGGGTGCCGCGTGGCTCGAGGCGCTGCTCCTGCTCGCGGGCGGCACGCTGCTCGTGGTGTGGGTGCCCGCCGTGCGGCCGTGGGTCTCGGCATCGCTGCTCGTGGCAGTGCTCGCAGTGCTGATCGCGCTCGGCCTGGCGGCATTTCGCGCCGGCTATCTCATCGACGTTGCGGGGCCCTCCATCGGCACCGCGGTGCTCTTCGCCGGGCTGCTCGCTTCCACGCTCGCGGAGGCGGACCAGCAGCGGCGTCTGCTGCGCGAAGCGCAGGCGCGCGTCGCCGGCGAACTCGAGGCCGCGCGCCGCATCCAGATGGGCCTGCTGCCGGCGCCGCGCGAGCTTTTTGCCCATGAGCGCCGCTTTACGCTCGATGCGCTGCTCGAGCCGGCGCGCATCGTCGGCGGCGACTTCTACGACTGCTTCATGCTCGACGAGCATCGCGTGTTTTTTCTCGTCGGCGATGTGTCGGGCAAGGGACTGGCCGCAAGCCTCTTCATGGCGCTCGCAAAATCCCTTTTGAAAAGCATCGCGTTGCGCGGCGACGGCGAGCCCGCCGAGGTGCTGCACGCAGCGAACGCGGAGATCGGGCGCGACAATCCGGAGTCGCTCTTCGTCACGGTGTTCGCCGCGGTGCTCGATGCGCGTACCGGGGACGTGCGCTACTGCAACGCGGGTCACGAGCCGCCGCTCCTCGGGCAACCGGGCGCGGCCCCCGAGCGGCTCGCAGAGTCAGCCGGCCCGCCGCTTTGCGTGATCGTCGATTATCCGTACGAGAGCGGCGAGCTCGCGCTGCGCCCGGGGGGGTGGCTCTGCGCGGTGAGCGACGGGGTCACCGAGGCGATGAATCAGGCGAACGAGCTCTACGGCGCGAAGCGCCTGCTGGCGGCGCTATCCGCGAGCCGCTCGAGCGAGCCGCATGCGGTGATTGGCGACGTGCGCGAGGACGTGAGGCGTTTTGCTGGAGAGGCGGAGCAGTCCGACGACGTGACGCTGGTATGCGCGCGCTGGAACGGCGCTAGCGGACGTTGATCTCTACCCGGCGGTTGCGCGGCTCGTCGACGTTGGACGCGGTCGGCACCAGGAGCTCGCGCTCGCCGCGCCCGGCGGTGCGGATGCGCTCGACCGGAATACCGATGCCGGCGAGGAATCCTTTGACCGTCTCGGCGCGCTGCGCCGAGAGGCGGTCATTCGCTGCCGGATCTCCTACCGTGTCCGTGTGCCCGATCACCAGCACGTCCGGCAGCGGCCGCGCGCGCATCGCGGTGAGCACCTTGTTGAGCTCGAGCTTGGACTCTTCGGTCAGCTCGTCGGTGCCGGTAACGAAATAAAGCAGGAACGTTGCCGGCAAGGCCGGCAGTGCATGCAGGGCCCTGCCGTAGGTGCTTTGCACTTCGTCGGCCGAGAGCCGTGTCACCTCGGTCTGGCCGCTGCGGCTCGTGGCATAGGCTTCGTGCAGGACTTGCTGCGCTTCCCCGCGCTGCACGACCACGGTGCCGACATGCCCGTCGGCGGAGGGCAGGACCGTAACGGTCTCGACCGGCGTCGCGGTGAAGATGGCTAGCGCGACCATCACCGCGACGACAACGACCGCCATCAGTGATCCGCGACCCGCACGACGAAGTCGGTGCCCCTCACGCCCATTACCGCGGAGGGCGTACGCACGTGCATCGCATCCGGCGACTGCTTGACCATCTTGCCGGAGACGACGGCGAGCGTGCCTTTGCTGAGCGTGCTGTCGAACTTGCCGGCGTGGGTGGTGCTATCGAACACGTAGTGGTCGATGGCGAAGTTGCTGCTAGGCCCGATCGAAAGCAGGCTGTTGTCGGCAAAGGTGATGCCGACGGTGCCGTCGATACCGGTCACCACGCGGTCGGCTTCCTGGACCGGCATGCCGACCTTGACCGGCAGCCGCTCGGAGCCGCGTTCGATGTGCGCGGCGCCGCGCACCACCTTGATTTCACCTGCGTCCGCGGCCAGTGCGGCAGCGCTGACGCTGAACAGGATTACGGCTAGGCTGGCCCGCATTTGTCCCTCCCGAGGCTCGTTTTTGACGGATTCTATAATGCCGCGACGCGAGCCCCCGACCCGTGACAAATGCCCGTACCGCAATGTTTCTTGCACGGCTGAGCGAGCTTCGGTCGATCGCCGCGTTCCTGGAGGAGTTCTGCGCCCAGGCCGGCGTCGCCCGCGACCGCTGCCTGCGCCTGAACGTCGTCCTGGAGGAGCTTTTCATCAACACCGTGCGCCATGGTCACCGGGGCGACTGCGACGCCCCCGTATGGGTGAACCTGCGTGCCCAGCCGGCTGCCGTCGAGATCACGTACGAGGACACCGCCGGGCCGTTCAATCCGCTCGCCTACACCGCCCGGCCGGGGAAGATCGGGGGTCTGGGCGTACTCCTCACCCGCGAACTGAGCGCGGCACGCGAGTACGCCTACCTTTTCGGCCGCAATCGCATCCGCCTCGCGCTCGCGCGCTAGCCTTTGCCCGGGTGGATATGCCCGCACTGCGGGCATTTGCGACTGCTGGCGTAGAACGCGGCGAAGAGCGGCGGCAGGTCGGCGACGATGTTCTGCACGTTGACCTCGACGCGATGCACCAGTGCCCAGCACTTCGGGCAGTACCACTCGAAGGCGTCGTCCACTTCACGGGGCCGGATCTTCTCCACCACGAGGCCGACCGAGCCCGCCTGCGGCCGCTGCGGCGAATGACGGTAGTGCCGCGGCAGCAGCACGATCTCGCCTTCCTTTACCGGAATCTGCGCCGGCCGGCCGTCCTCGATCACGTTGAGCACGATGTCGCCGCGTAGCTGGTAGAAGAATTCTTCATACGGATCGTCGTGGTAATCGGTGCGCTGGTTCGGCCCGCCGACGACCTGCACGATCAGGTCTTCAGCCGCCGGGAAAACCAGCTGGTTGCCGACCGGCGGCTTGAGCAGGTGGGCATGCTGGTCGATCCAGCGCGAAAAGTTGAATGCAGTCATCGGCATCAGCGCCCTCCGAAAGAACTAGCCTGCGGGTCATGAAAGTCGCAGCGCACCCCTTAGCCTTTCAATCCCCATGTGCGGCATCGCCGGCTATTTTGCCCTGACACCCCGCGCGCTTGCGCCGCGCGAGGTGCTCGGACGGATGGTCGAAGCCCTGCGCCACCGCGGACCCGATGACGGCGGCATTTACTACGACGGCCGCGCCGCCCTCGGGCATCGCCGGCTGTCGATCATCGATCTCGCCGGGGGCCGGCAGCCGCTCGCCACGGCGGATGGCAACCTGTGGGTGACGTTCAACGGCGAAATATTCAACTACGTGGAGCTGCGCGATGAGCTCCTCGCGCGCGGCGCAATGTTCCGCACGAAAAGCGACACCGAAACGATCCTGCACGCCTACGAGCAGTACGGCCCGGATTGTGTGCGCTCGTTCAACGGCGACTTCGCCTACGCGCTGTGGGACCGTCGCAACCAGCGCCTGGTGATGGCGCGCGATCGCATGGGCGTGCGGCCGCTGTACTACACGCTGCAGCATGGCGTGCTCGTGTTCGCGTCGGAAGTGAAGTCGCTCTTTGCTTATCCCGGCGTGCGCGCGGCGCTCGATCCGCTGGGACTCGATCAGTGCTTTACCTTCTGGGCGCCGCTCGCGCCGCGCACCGCCTTCAAGGACGTGCAGGAACTGCCGCCGGGTCACCAGCTCATCGCCGAGAACGGCGTGCTGAAGGTGCAACCCTACTGGACGCTGCAATACCCGCCGCGCAGCGAACGGCGGACGCTCGGCGAAGCGCAGGCGGCAGAAGAAGTGCAGGCGCTGCTCGCCGATGCGACCCGCATCCGCATGCGCGCCGATGTGCCGGTGGGCGCCTATCTCAGCGGCGGCTTCGACTCCTCCGCGACCACCGCGCTCGCCAAAGAGCACAACGGCGCGCTCCGCACCTTCTCGCTGGAATTCGAAGCGCCGGAGCTCGATGAATCGACCTATCAGCGTACGCTGGTCGAGGCGCTCGGCACCGATCATTCGGCGCTGCGCTGCATGCGCGGCGACATTGCGCAGAGCTTCCCGGCGGTGATCCGCCACACCGAGCGACCGATCGTGCGCTCCGCGCCGGCCGCGCTCTTTCTCCTCTCGCGGCAGGTGCGCGACCACGGCTTCAAGGTCGTGCTGACCGGCGAAGGCGCCGACGAAGTGTTCGGCGGCTACGATATTTTCAAGGAAGCGAAAGTGCGCCGCTTCTGGGCGCGGCAGCCGCAATCGAAATGGCGCCCGCTGCTTTTGCGCCGCCTGTATCCGTACCTCGGCGGCCTGCAGTCGCAGCCCGCTGCCTACCTGGAAGCGTTCTTCCGCACGGGTCTCGATGCGAGCGACGATCCGCTTTTCTCGCACCTGCCTCGCTTCGCGCTGACGCGGCGTATCAGCCAGTTCTATTCGCGCGAGCTGCGCGAGACGATCAACGGTTACAACCCGCTCGCCGAGCTGCGCGAGAGCCTGCCGGCCGAGTTCAATGCGTGGCATCCGCTGTCGCGCGCTCAGTATCTCGAGACACGCTGCCTCCTGCCGGGGTACATCCTCTCGTCGCAGGGAGACCGGGTCGCGATGGCGCATGCGGTCGAAGGACGCTTCCCCTTCCTCGACCATCGCGTGGTCGAGCTCGGCGCGGCACTGCCGCCTGCACTTAAGCTGAATGGGCTACGCGAAAAGTATGTCCTGCGGCGCGCGCTCGGGCGCGAGCTGCCGCGCTCCATCGTCGAGCGCCCCAAGCAGCCCTACCGCGCGCCCGACAGCGAAAGCTTCCTGCACGCGGCGGCCCCGCAGTACGTCGAGACGCTGCTCGCGCCCGAGGCCATTGCGCGCGCAGGCTATTTCGAGCCCGCCGCCGTGCGGCGCCTCGTGGCGAAATGCCGTAAGCCGCATGGCGCGGTCTCGGCGGGGGACAACATGGCGTTCATGGCAGTCCTCTCGACGCAGCTCCTGCACTCGTGCTACATCCAGCCGCTGATCTGAAGGGCGCTCGCGCGTTCGAATCCCGTGTCATGCGCCTCGGCTATCGTCTGCGCTGTCTGGAAGATCCCCGCCCATGAACGATATCAGCCTGGCCGTACGCCGTTTTATCGGCGAAAACTTTCTGTTCCGCGACGATGGCGACGCCATCACGCACGAGGCGTCGCTGCTCGACGCCGGAATCATCGACTCGACCGGCGTGCTCGAGCTGGTGAGCTTTCTCGAGACCAACTTCGGCATCGAGGTGCAGGACGACGAGATGCTGCCGGAGAACCTGGACTCGATCCGCGCCATCAGCAGCTACGTCGCCCGCAAGCTCGAGGCGCGCAAGGTGGAGCTCGCCGCCTGACCTGAGCGTGCGCGTCGAATCATTCCTTGCGGACAGTGCGCGCCGCTTCCCCGGCAAGACCGCCCTAGTCGCCGGCACGCAGCGTCTCACCTACGCGGAGCTCGCGCAGCGCGCAGCCGCGCTCGCGGCGGAGCTCAGGCGCCTTGGCGTCGGACGCGGCGAGCGCGTCGTCATCTTCCTGCACAATTCGGCCGACGCCGTGATCTCGGTGTTCGGCACCCTGATGGCGGGCGGCGTCTTCAGCGTCGTCAACCCGGGCACCAAGGCCGACAAGCTCGCCTACATCCTGAATCACTGCACCGCGAGAGCGCTCATCAGCGAGCCGCGCCTCGCCGACATTGCGAACGGCGCCGCGAGCCGTGCGCCGGCGATCGCGGCGACGCTGATCACGCCTTTCAGCTTCCCCGATGCGCCGGCGCCGGCACGGCCGGGAATCGATCTGGATCTGGCGATGATCATCTACACCTCGGGATCCACCGGCTTCCCGAAGGGCGTGATGATGACCCACGCCAACATCGTCGCGGCGGCCACTTCGATCACCACCTATCTCGAAAGCCGGGCCGACGATGTGGTGCTCTCCGTCCTGCCGCTCGCCTTCGACTACGGCCTCTATCAGGCGCTGATGTGCGCGAAAGTCGGCGCCACGCTGGTGCTCGAAAAGTCGTTCACTTACCCGGCGGTGGTGCTGGAAAAGCTGCGCAGCGAACAGGTGACGGGCTTCCCGCTCGTGCCGACGCTCGCCGCCATGCTGTTGCAGATGAAGCACCTCGGCCCCGACATGTTTCCGCAGCTGCGCTACATCACGAATACCGCCGCCGCGCTGCCGCGCGCACACATCGAGCGGCTGCGCGCGCTCTTTCCGCAGGCGAAGCTCTTCTCGATGTACGGCCTCACGGAATGCAAGCGCTGCACGTACCTGCCGCCCGAGCAGCTCGATGTGCGCCCCGAGTCGGTCGGCATCGCCATCCCCGGCACGGAAGCCTACGTCGTCAACGAGCAGGGCGAGCGCACCGCGCCCGGAGAAGTGGGCGAGCTCGTGATCCGCGGCGCGCACGTGATGAAAGGCTACTGGGCCGATGAGGAAGCCACCGCGCGCGTGCTGAAGCCGGGCCCCTACCCCTGGGAGCGCGTGCTCTATACCGGCGACCTTTTCCGCATCGACGATGAAGGCTATCTCTACTTCGTCAGCCGCAAGGACGACATCATCAAGACGCGCGGCGAGAAGGTGAGCCCGAAGGAGGTGGAGAACGTGATCTACGAGCTCGCCGGCGTGCGCGAAGTCGCGGTGATCGGCGTACCCGACCCGATCCTCGGCAACGCGATCAAGGCGATCGTGGTGGCCGAGGATGGCGTCACCGAGCGCGACGTCATCCGGCACTGCGCCGCGCGGCTGGAAGAGTTCATGGTGCCCGCCACGGTCGAGTTCCGCGGGCAGCTGCCCAAGAGCGAGAACGGCAAGATCGCGCGCCGGGAGCTGGCCGCCGCATGAACGCGCGCTGCGAGCCGCTATCCCTTGCCATCGACGCCGCCGCGGAGGCCGAACGCATTGCCGGCAGTCTGCGCGCGCAGGTCCTCAAACGCCTGCGCCGCAAAGGCATTGTCGTCGGCCTCTCGGGCGGCGTTGATTCAAGCGTCGTCGCGGCGCTCGCGGTGCGCGCGTTCGGCGCGGCCAATGTGCTGGGCATCTTCATGCCGGAGCAGGATTCCGATCCGGAAAGCCTGCGCCTGGGGCGCGAGCTCGCCGCGTCGCTCGGCGTGGAGACGGTGCTCGAGGACATCACGCCGATCCTGGTCGGAGCCGGCTGCTACCGTCGGCGCGACGATTACATCCGGCGCCTCTTTCCGCACTACGGGCCCGGCTGGCGCTCCAAGGTCGTGCTGCGCAAGGCCGGCGGCTCGGGCTACAACGTGTTCCATCTCGTGGCGCGCGGCCCGCACGGCGAGGAAGAGGAAGCGCGCATGCCGCTCGAGGTCTACCTCGGCATCGTCGCCACGACCAACATGAAGCAGCGCACGCGCAAGCAGCTCGAATATTTCCATGCCGATCGCCTGCAGTACGCCGTAGCCGGCACCCCCAATCGCCTCGAATATGACCAGGGCTTCTTCGTCAAGAACGGCGACGGCGCGGCCGACGTGAAACCGATCGCGCACCTCTACAAATCCCAGGTCTACCAGCTCGCCGCCCATCTCGGCGTGCCGGAGGAAATCCGCAGCCGTCCGCCGACCACCGATACGTACTCGCTCGCGCAGACGCAGGAAGAGTTCTTCTTCGGCATCTCGCTCGCCACGCTCGACGTGTGCATGTACGCGCTCGACCACGGCATTGCGGCCGAGGAAGTCGCTCCGGTGGTCGGACTGAGTGCCGGGCAGGTGCTCGACGTCTACCGCGACATTGCCGGCCGGCGCCGCACCACGCGCTACCAGCACGAAGCGCCGCTGCTCGTCGATGCGCCAGGCGGCTAGGCAAAAGGCGAGCGCCGCCTGGATGCAGGTCGGCGACAGCTCGCACCTGGAGCTGCACCACACGCCGTGGTGGCGTCACCTGTATCGCGATTTCCGGCGCTACCGCGTAACGGCCGAGCCGCCGCTGCGCACGCTTTTCCTCACCCAGGGGTTCTGGGCGAGCTGCATCTACCGGCTGTCGCGCGCCCTGGTGGGCAGCGTGTGGCTCGCGTGGCCGATCGCGGCGCTGACGCAGAAGCTGATCGAGGTCATCACCGGCATCAGCCTGCCGCCTGACTGCGAGATCGGCGATGGCCTGTACATCGGACATTACGGCACGATCATCGTCGTGCCGGAATGCCGCATCGGCCACAACTGCAGCCTGGCGCAGAACGTCACCATCGGGCTCGCCGGCACGGGGGAGGAGCGCGGCGCCCCCGTCATCGGCAACCGCGTCTTCATCGGCGCGCACTCCGTCATTGTCGGCCGCATCACGGTGGGCGACGATGCGGTGATATGCGCCGGCTCGGTCGTCATGCGCCCGGTGCCGGCACGCGCGGTAGTCATGGGCAACCCGGCACGGGTGGTGTCCTACGAGGGCAGCTTCGAGTACGTCTTCTACGACGGCATGGACGTCGACCCGGCGCGCCGCGCTTCGCTCGAAAAAGCACGGTCGCTCAGCACCGGCACGGCCTAGTTTCACCCGTTCCCCAAGCGCAGTCGGTGAAAACCCGATACGCTTGTCACCGGTTAACTACATGCGAGGTACTCGCGCCGGTGACATTGTCAGCGGCGCCGCACTAGGATCGCCGGCATGGCGCATGCCCTGACCTCAGCCGCGCGCAATGACGAGCTCGAGCTCGCGCGCATTCATTGCCGGGGAATGCGCGAGCTGATTGAGAGCAATCCCGCGCACTGGGACGACAATCAGGCGCTCGCCGTGATGCGCGGCTTGTGCAAGCGCGCCTGGGGGGTCATGCAGGACCCCGTCTGCCGCGCCTGCCTCGCCGCCATCGATGACTTTGCCGCCGCCCTGCCGCTCGATAGCGAACGCGGCTGGTCGCCCGGGCGCATGTTCGGCCCGTGGTTCTTGCGGCGCGAGATGCTGCGCAAGCTGCGCATGCTGTCCGATCGGCTGACCGAGCTGGAACTCGGCAGCAGTACGGCGGATCAGGAAGTGCGCCGTGCCGTGGCGGCTCGCGAGCTCCGTGCCGGCGATGCTGCCGCTCCGCGTCGCGAGCGCTATGCCGCTGGGATGCGCCGGGCTGCCGATGCCGTGGGCGGCGTACCGCGTCTCGCACGCGTACTGCGCGTGCCGCGGGACGAGCTCGAGCGCTGGCTGGAGGGCACCGAGGAAGCGCCGCTCGACATGTTTCTCGCGAGCCTCGACCTGGTCGCCGCCGGCCCTTTCGTGGCCGGGCCGCGCGCCGTGCGCGTCGCCGCGCTGCCGGCCGAGCCAGCGCAGCCGGAGTCCCCGCCTGCCGGACCGCTAGCGCCGGGCTGGTCATTCGATCGTGCGATCTTTCCCACACTGCTCGGCGCGGCGCTCATCGCCGCGGCTTGCCTCTTCGCCTCCCTGCCTCTCAAGAACGCGCTGCCGCTCGTCGCGTGGCTTTGCATCGTGGCGATCCTGCTCGCCTGGTGCGCGAGCGCCACGCGCAACGCCGGCACGAAAGCCCGCACCGTTGGCCAGGCGGCCGTGCTGGTCACCATCTGCTTCCTCGGTGCTTCGCTGGTTTATCGCTCCGACGACACGGACGCGGTGCGCGTCCAGGCGCCGGCTGCGCGTCCCAAGACCATCGAGCGCCCGGTCGCGGCCGCCCCCGCGCCAGTCACGCCTGCCAAGCCGCCGCATCATCGTTCGCCCACCCGTGCGAAATCGGGGCACGCCGTGCCCGGGCCCCTCGCCGCGAGCTCGCACGCCGCTGCCGGCGCGACGGCGCCTGCGGCCTATGACGATGCCTGCGCAGCCCTGAGCGGCGTCGCGTCGCTGCAGTGCCTGCGCTGCGCCAACGAAGGAGTAGTCTCGCGCGTGCTATGCCAGGAGCAAGTGCGCCTGGAGTACTGCCAGCACCGGGAAGCTACGGACCCGCAGTGCCCGTCGGTGATACCGGCGTCTCCACCCGGCTGACGGCGGCATCCTTGAAGGTCGGGCCGGCGTAGTTCAGCGTCGAGCGCAGCTCCTCGTAGGTCACGCCGAGCTCACGCGCCCAGCGCGCGAGATCCGGATCAATGTCCTGCGCTGTTCGCGCCGCATCATTCGTCATGCCGGCATTTCGCCGAGCAAGCCATGTGCCAGGACTTGGGATGGTGCCCAGGGCCGGAATCGAACCGGCACGGCCGGTCAAGGCCGGCGGATTTTAAGTCCGCTGCGTCTACCAGTTTCGCCACCTGGGCGAGGCGAATAGCCGGTCCATTCTACGGCGCGAGCGCTGCTCGCCCGGCCGTCTTACTCGCACCAGTAGCGCACCACCTCCTCGGTGACATCGCCCGAGAGGCCGGGCGCGATCCAGCCATTCTTGGAGAGGACCAGCTCGCCGACGTGCACATGCACCTCGCCTTCACCCTCGACCATGACGAACGTGCCGTTGGTGCTGTGATCGCGCACGAGAAACCGTCCCTCCCGGCGGATGACGTCGCAGTGGCGGCGCGACACCGTCTGCTGCGCGATGACGAAATCAAGCTCCGGGTCCCTGCCGATGGTGACGACATCCCACTCCCGGCGCCGTACCAGCACCTTGTCGCCATACGCGAGCCGGATGGCCGTGGGGCGCTGCGTCGAGGCGTCCTTCTGCGCGCCGAGGATCTTGCTGCTCGCCTCGCGCCACGCGACCTGGCGGAGCTTTAGGCCGCCCGCGCTGCTCGAGGCGAACGGCCGCACTGCCGCCTGCACGCCGGGGGTGAGGCTCGCCGCGGTTTCCGCTGAGGTAATGATCTGGCCGCTTTCGGCCATCCGCGAAAATTCGAGCGCCTGGTTGACCGTCTCGCCGAGCACATCGTGCCCGTCCTGGCTGACCGGCCCGCTCTGCAGGCCGATGCGCACCCTGAGCTCGCCGCCGCTCTCGCCGCCGCCTTCGACATAGGCATGCATGCGGGTTGCGGCCGCCGCCGCGGCGTCCGCCGTGGCGAAAAGCGCCATGATGGCATCGCCCTGGCGGCGCAGCACACGGCCGCCGGAGAGCTCCGCTGCCTGCGCCAGCGCCTCGATGCCGCGCAGCCGCGGTGCCATCGGCTCGACCTGCGGCCGCTCGCTGGCGCTGACGCGCGCAAACAGCACTGCGGTGCGGCGGCCAGCCTGGCCGCGGGTGCTCTTAGTCACTGCCCGTTCGGAAGCTTGCATATGCAATAGAATATGCAGAATGCAAGCGAGTGTCAAAAACGTCACGCCGCAGGTGGCGCGCGCCAGAGGCACGCTGCAGCGTCTGGCGCAGCGCGCCTCCACCGTGCAGGTCGCTGCCGATACGGGCATTCATCAGAGTCAAGTGTCGCGCCTGCTGCGCGGCCAGTTCCACCGCATCTCGCGCAATGTGCAGGTGCTGCTCGCCTACGCCCGCCAGCCGGGCCGGGCTGCGGCGCCGCGGCGCGCCGAAGCGGCGAAGGCCGCCGTGATCAAGGCAGCGCTACGTACCTGGGACGCGACGCCGGAGGGCGCGCAGGCGCTGGTGCGGCTATTGCGCTCGGTGCAGGACTTACGCCGGTAGGAGTTTGGAGGCGGGAGTCGGAATCGAACCGGCGTCCACGGCTTTGCAGGCCGCTGCATGACCACTCTGCCATCCCGCCTTGCTGCTCTGCCCAGATGAAAAAGGGAAGGCCCATTGCGATTAGGCCTTCCCTTGAAATCTGGAGCGGGAAACGAGTCTCGAACTCGCGACCTCAACCTTGGCAAGGTTGCGCTCTACCAACTGAGCTATTCCCGCGAGGGCTGCAATTATATCAACTGCGCACCGCCGCATACGGCAGCGCCTTGCGCAAGTAGTACAGCATCGACGCCACGGTCAGCACCGCGGCGACGTTGATCAGGATGGTTCCCCACCATTGGCAGTCCACCCCGAGCAAGCGGTCGTGGAATAGCAGCAGCGGGATGGCGATCATCTGGCTCACGGTCTTCAGCTTGCCGATAAAGGCGACCGCCACGCTTGTCGCCTGCCCGACCTTCGCCATCCATTCGCGCAACGCCGAGATCGCCACTTCCCTGCCGATGATGATCAGCGCCACGATGTCGTGTACGCGCGGCGGGTCGAAGCGCATCAGCACGATGAGGGCGGCGACCACGATCAGCTTGTCGGCCACCGGGTCGAGAAACGCGCCGAAGGCCGACATCTGGTTCAGCCGGCGCGCCAGGTAGCCATCGAGCCAGTCCGTGATCCCGGCCACGATGAAGATGATCGTCGCCGTGATGTCCTTGTTGCCGTCGCCGAGCCAGTCGCTCGGCAGGTAGTAAATGCCGATCAAGAGCGGGATCAGCACGATCCGCGACAGCGTGATCAGATTCGGGATATTGAGGATGATCACGCGGCGCTACTCATTTCGCCGCCCTCGTGCAGGTGGCGGTAGATACGCTCGGCGAGCGGCCGGCTGATGCCCTCGACCTTGGCGATATCGTCGATCGCCGCGGCCTGCACGCCGCGCAGTCCGCCGAAATGCTCGATCAGCGCCTGGCGGCGCTTTGCGCCGATGCCGGGAATCTCGTTCAGCATCGAGGTGGTGCGGCTCTTGCCGCGCCGCGCACGGTGCCCGAGCACCGCAAAGCGGTGCGCTTCGTCCCTGATCGCCTGGATCAGATGCAGCCCCGGGTGCGAGGGCGCGAGCTGCAGGCTGCGCGATTCCGACTCGATGATCAGCTCTTCCAGCCCGGGCTTGCGCTCCGCACCCTTGGCGACGCCGACCACGCACACCTGATGCAGGCCAAGATCCGCCAGCACACTGCGGGCCACGCCCGCCTGGCCTTTGCCGCCGTCGATCAGCACGAGGTCGGGGATCTTGCCACCCTCGGCGCTCACGCGCTCATAGCGCCGCTCGAGCACCTGGCGCATGGCGCCATAGTCATCGCCGGGCGTGACGCCGCGGATGTTGAAGCGCCGGTACTCGGATTTCTGCATTTGCTGGCG
>DASREB010000341.1:0-6493 GCA_035652275.1 Burkholderiales bacterium | reverse complement strand
GAGGACGAGCTTGTCCCAGGTCACTTCGAACGCGCGCTCGCCGAGCATGCGATAGCGCCCCGGGCCGCAATCGAGCGGCACGATGTGGCTCTGCCGCAGCGACAGCAGATGCTTGTAGTGCGCGAGCCAGACGTGGTCGGCCTTCGGCCAGTCGAGCACCGACGCCTGAAACGTGCTCTCGGCGAGCGGGTCGGGCACCTCCCCGGTGAAGCCCTTGAAGCGCGAGAACTCCTCGCGCCGGCCTTTGCGCACCGCTTCGCCGAGCTCGCCGCCGAAATCGCAGAAGAACAGGAACGGCTGCCGGCACCCCCATTCCTCGCCCATGAAGATGAGCGGTGGTGAGGGCGCGAGGAGCTGAATCGCGCTCAGCGCTTTCAGCTTTTTCTCGTCGGTGAGCATGGACAGCCGCTCGCCGAGCGCGCGGTTGCCGATCTGGTCGTGGTTTTGCAGGAAGTCGACGAAGCACGATGCGGGCAACCCGCTGCTCTTCTCGCCCCGCGGCTCATGGGTAAAAGGCGACACCTCGCCCTGGTAGGCGAAGCCCTCTGCCAGGCAGCGCGCCAGATGGCGCGCCGGCTGATCGGCGTAGGCCACGTAGTAGCCATCGCTCTCGCCGGTGGCGAGCACGTGATAGCCGTGGTGCGAGTCGTCGTTCCATTGCGCGTTGTACTTCCCCGGACCGACGAAGCGCGCCTGGTTCGCGTCGTTTTCCAGCACGAGATGCTTGCGCGAAGGCACGGCATCGCGGATCTCCTCCAGGATATGGCGCGGCGAGTCGTCGTAGATGGCGTGCACCGCGTCGAAGCGCAGGCCGTCGAAGTGGTACTCCTCCAGCCAGTAGAGCACGTTGTGCACGAAGTACCGGCGCACCACTGGATGCGCGAAGTTGATCGCCGCGCCCCAGGGGGTCTTGTAGCGCTCGGTGAAGAAGTCCGGCGAATAGAGGCCGAGATAGTTGCCCTGCGGGCCGAAGTGGTTGTAGACAACGTCGAGGAACACCATGAGACCCGCAGCGTGCGCGGCCTCGACCAGCGCTTCGAGATCCTCGGGCCGGCCGTAGGCGCTGTCGGGTGCATACGGCAGCACGCCGTCGTAGCCCCAGTTGCGGGCCCCGGCGAAGTCGGAAAGCGGCATCAGCTCGATCGCAGTGATGCCGTGCTCGGCGAGATGGCGCAGCTTGCCGATCGCCGCGCGATAGGAGCCTTCCGGCGTGAAGGTACCGACGTGCAGCTCGTAGATCACCGCTTCGTTCCATGGGCGGCTGCGCCAGCCCGCGTCCTTCCACGGGTAGCGGCTCGGGTCGATGACCTCGCTCGGGCCATCGACATCGCGCGGCTGGAAGCGCGACGCCGGGTCGGGCACGAGCTGGCTGCCATCGATGCGGTACTGGTAGAGCGTGCCCGGGCCGGCATCGCGCTCGATGAGCTCGTACCAGCCCTCGCCTTGCGCGCGCATCGGCTTCCACTTGCCGGCGATCACCAGATCGACGCTGCGCGCGGCCGGTGCCCAGAGGCGAAAGCGCACGCCGCCCTCCGCCAGGACCGCGGCGCCGAAAGGCATGGCGTGGCCGCGAATCAGCTCAGCGTTCCGGGAAATGTTGATCTGACCCCATTTTCGGGCGCTTCTTGCGCGGCCACCAGCGATCGAGGAACTCGGCGGCCCATTCGCGGCCGCCGAGACCGAAGGCGAGCGCGAGCGCGAACACCACGCCCGCGAGCAGGATGAGGAAGGTCTGGCGCACGATGTCGCCGCCGATGTTCACCTGGTCGAGCGCGATCAGCACGACGAAGGCGAGGATGGCGTAGCGCGCGAGATTGCCGAGGAGATCCGCATCCTGCATGTGCACGTTGCGGAAGTACGCCGAGACCGCGTTGCCGACGAACTTGGCGAAGTACGCGCCGAAGGCGAGGATCAGGAGCGCCACCAGCACCTTCGGCACGAACAGCAGCACGCGCGAGAGGAGATCCGTGACGTACGAGAGCCCGAGCATGTTGAAGCCGACGACGAGTGCCGCGAGGATCACGATCCAGTAGACGAGCCACGCCAGGATGTCGGTCGCATCCATGCGGATGCCGCCGTCATGCAGGAAGCCATCGATGCCGGCGCGCTCGGTGACGACGTGGAAGTTCACCTTGCGCAGTCCCCGGCTGATGGCGAAGCGCACCATCTTGGCGATCAGCCAGCCGGCGATCAGCACCACCAGCGCGAGCGCGAGGCGCGGCAGGAAGTCGGCGACCTGCGTAAGGAACACGCGCAGCGGCTCGAGCATCACCTCGATGCGGTTCACCGTCAGCCTCCTTCAAGCAGGGCGACGAGCCCCTGCACGGGGATGTGGATCCAGTCAGGCCGGTTCGCCGCCTCGTAGCGCAGCTCGTAGAGGACCTTCTCCATCTCCGCAAGCTGCAGCACGCCGCGCATGTCCTCGAACGACTCGTACACGCCGCTCCCGTGCATCGCGGCCGCATAGGCTTCGACGAACGCCTTGCGCGTGGCGCGCTCCCAGGCCTCGAGCGCCGGCCCGAGCCGGTCGATGGCGGGCTCGGTGCGCTCGCGCAGCTCGGTCGAGCCGCGCGCATAGCTGAACGAGCGCAGCATCCCGGCGACATCACGCAGCGGCGTGTGCTTGCGCCGGCTCTCGGCGAGCGGCCGCGACGGCTCGCCCTCGAAGTCGATGATCAGAAAATCGTTGTTCGAGACGAGCACCTGCCCGAGGTGGTAGTCGCCGTGATGGCGCGTCTTCAGCGCCTTCTTCTTCGGCGCGGCGCAGCCGTCGATGAACGCGAGGATGCGCGCGCGCTGCGCCGCGACCGGCTTCGCCCGCTCGATCCGCTCGATCATGCGCAGCGTCTCGTCCGCCTCCTGGCGCACGCGCGCGCGCCAGGTGTCGACGTCCTGGAGCGTAAGCGGCTCGGGGACGAAGGCGGGATCGGCCTTGGCGCTGGCGAACGCATGGTGCAGCTCGGCCGTGCGCGTGGCGAGCGTCTGGATCAGCGTGAGGTAGGCGCCGTGTGTCTCCTCCTCGCGCATGCCTTCTACGAAGCGTTCGAGATACGAGAGCGTGTAGCTCCAGGCGTCGCCCTGGTTCGGTATATAGGCCTGCAGCAGCGCGAGCGCCGCGGAGTCGCCGCCCGCGGCCGGCAGGTATTCGACTGCGCCGGCGAGCGGCACGCAGTTCTTGAAATGCGCCACCTCGGTGAGGAAGCGGCCGACCTCGAGCTCCGGATGCATGCCGGGCCGGATGCGCCGGAAGCACTTGAGGAACAAGCGCTCGCCGAGCGTCACCGAGGTGTTGGTGCTCTGCGTATGCAGCGCGCCCATGGTGAGGCTGACGACTTCTTCGCCCGCGAGCTCGGCGAACTTCGTGCTCGGCGTGAAACGCAGCGTGCCGTTCGCGGTCTTGAGCTCGCGTTTCTCGCCGATCGCCTTGACCACATGGCGGCAGAAGGCCTCGTCGGCGAGCGCATCGGCCATCACGCCGACGTTCGCCTGCTGGCGCACCCGTGCCACGGCGAGCGCCGAGAGCGCGCGCACGTGGTCCTCGTCCTCCTCCCAGCCGAGCGCGAGCGGCAGAAAGTAAGTGGCGTCGCGCACCGTGAGGAAGGTCATGAGCCAGCTCAATCGGCCGACGTCCCAGACAACGTGGTCCTTCACCTGCGCGTTGCGCACCGGCTCGCCCTTCTGCGCATACCAGCGCTGCGCCTCGATGAACTTGGGCAGCACCTCGTCCTCAAGGCGCTCGCGCAGCTCCTCGGCCATGCCGATGCGCCAGGGCACCACGCGGTCGCGGAAGAACGAGAGCCAGCCGTCGAAGAGCACCAGCACCGGCGCCTCTTCGTGCACCAGCATCTCCTTGTGCCAGTCGGGCGCCGACACGTCCTGCGCGAGGCGGAACCAGTAGAAGCCGTGCGCCGGCAGCGTCAGCAGATACGGCAGCTCGCCGATCGGCGGGAAGGCGGTGCGGCCGAGCACCTCGACCGGCACGCGGCCGCGATATTTCTTCAGCCCGAGCTCGACCGGCTGCGCCGCGCGCGAGAGATTGGCGACGCAGAGGATCGCCTCGTCGCCGAGCTCGCGCAGATAGGCGAGCACCTTGCGGTTGCCGGCCGGCAGGAAAGAGAGGCTGCCGCGGCCGAACACGTGGCTGGTTTTTCTCACCGCCAGCATGCGCTTCATCCAGTTGAGCAGCGACCCCGGGTCGCGGCTCTGCGCCTCGACGTTCACCGACTCGTAGCCGTAGATCGGGTCCATGATCGGCGGCAGGTAGAGCCGCTGCGGATCGGCCCTGGAGAAGCCGGCGTTGCGGTCCGGGCTCCACTGCATCGGCGTCCTGACGCCGTTGCGGTCGCCCAGATAGATGTTGTCGCCCATGCCGATCTCATCGCCGTAATAGAGTACCGGCGACCCGGGCATCGACAGCAGGAGACTATTCATCAGCTTGATGCGGTCGCGATCGTTCTCCATCAGCGGCGCAAGACGCCGGCGGATGCCGAGGTTGATGCGCGCCTGGCGGTCGGCCGCGTACATGCGCCAGAGATAGTCGCGCTCGCGGCTGGTCACCATCTCGAGCGTCAGCTCGTCGTGGTTGCGCAGGAAAATGGCCCATTGCGAGAGCGCCGGGATGTCCGGCGTCTGCTGCATGATCTCCACCACCGGATGGCGGTCTTCCTGCGCGATCGCCATGTACATGCGCGGCATCAGCGGGAAGTGGAACGCCATGTGGCACTCGTCGCCGTCGCCGAAATACGGGCGCACGTCCTCGGGCCACTGGTTCGCTTCCGCGAGCAGCATCCGGTTCTGGTAGCGCGCGTCCATGTGCGCGCGGATCTGCTTGAGGATCAGGTGCGTCTCGGGCAGGTTCTCGCAGTTCGTGCCTTCGCGCTCGCAGAGATACGGAATCGCATCGAGCCGGAAGCCGTCGACGCCCATGCGCGCCCAGAGATCCATGATCTTCAGCACCGCGCGCACCACGTGCGGGTTGTCGAAGTTGAGGTCCGGCTGGTGGCTGAAGAAGCGATGCCAGTAGTACTGCTTGGCCGCCGGATCGAAGGTCCAGTTCGACGTTTCGGTATCGGTGAAGATGATGCGCGTGCCCTTGTACTTCTGGTCCGTATCGCTCCAGACGTAGTAGTCGCGCTTGCGCGAACCGGGTCCTGCGCGCCGCGCGGCCTGAAACCAGGGGTGCTGGTCCGACGTATGGTTGATGACGAGCTCGGTGATCACTTTCAGGCCGCGCCGGTGCGCCTCGTTCAGGAATTCCTGGAAGTCTTCGCGCGTGCCGTACTGCGGATGGACGTTGCGGTAGTCGGAGATGTCGTAGCCGTCGTCCTTGAGCGGCGACGGATAGAACGGCAGCAGCCACACCGCGTTGACGCCGAGCTCCTGGATGTAATCGAGCTTCGAGGTGAGCCCGCGGAAGTCGCCGATGCCGTCGCCGTTCGAGTCGAGGAACGCCTTGACGTGCAGCTGGTAGATGACCGCGTCCTTGTACCAGAGCGCGGTGTCCGGCAGCGGCGGCTGCGCCTCGGCGACGGCGACGAGCTGGTTATTTTCTCGTAACACGGAAGACGTGCGCCGGCAGCGTGTGAGGGTTGAGCTGCACGAAATTGCGCCGGCCGGTCCAGGTGTAGTGGCCGGCAGCGACGAGGTCGTGCAGCTCGTAAGTGTCGCCGGGTGCGCGCTCGAAATCTACCCAGCCCGACTGCGTGTGGTGCGGATCGAGGTTGACCACCACCAGGATGAGATTGTCCCCGGCCTGCTTGGAATAGCAGATCAGGTGTTCGTTATCGGTGGGATGCAGGCGCAGGCTCCAGTCGCTTTGCAGCGCGATGTTTTCCTTTCTCACGGCATTCAAGCGGCTGATGAGCGGGCGCAGGCTGTCGGGGCGGTCGCGCGGCCAGCGCTTGATCTCGTACTTTTCCGAGTTCAGGTACTCCTCGCTTCCCGGCTCGCGCGGCGTCGCCTCCATCAGCTCGTACGCCGGCCCGTACATGCCGTAGTTCGCCGCGAGCGTCGTCGCCAGCACCAGGCGCGCGATGAACGCCGGCCGCCCGCCGTGCTGCAGGTACTCGTGCAGGATGTCCGGCGTATTCGGCCAGATGTTCGGCCGGAAATATTCGCGCGACGCATGCTGCGCGAGCTCGGTGAAGTACTCGGTCAGCTCCCAGCGCGTATTGCGCCAGGTGAAGTAGGTGTACGACTGCGTGAAGCCGAGCTTCGCCAGCTTGTGCATGACGCGCGGGCGCGTGAACGCCTCGGCCAGGAAAATCACCTCCGGGTGCTTCGCTTTCAGCTCGCCGATGCACCATTCCCAGAATGCGAACGCCTTGGTATGCGGGTTATCCACCCGAAAGAGGGTGACGCCGTGGCCGATCCAGAACTCGAAGACGCTCTTCAGCTCCTGCCAGAGGCCGCGCCAATCCCTGGTCTCGAAATCGAACGGATAGATGTCCTGATATTTCTTCGGCGGATTCTCGGCGTACTGGATCGTGCCGTC
>DASREB010000340.1:0-6985 GCA_035652275.1 Burkholderiales bacterium | reverse complement strand
CCATGGCGCGATCTCGTGCGCGTCTACCGGCGCCTGGAGGCGCGCGGCGAAATCCGCGGCGGGCGGTTCGTTGCCGGGTTCGGCGGCGAGCAGTTCGCGGCGGCCGATGCGGTCGGGCGCCTGCGCGCCGTGCGCAAGATGGAAAGGGCGGACGAGCTCATCGTCCTGAGCGCAGTGGATCCGCTCAACCTGGTCGGCGTGCTGACGCCCGAAGATCGCGTGGCAGCGATCTATCGCAACCGCATCCTGTACCGTGACGGGCTGCCGATCGCCGCGCTGGAAGGCGCTGAGGTCAGGCGCCTTGCGCAATCGGAGCAGAGCGACGACCAGTTGCGCACGCTGCTCGCGCGGCGTTCGCTGCGCCATCCGCTGCGGCCGCACCTGCGGCTGCCGACCGCGCGCGAAGCAGCATTGATGGCGCGCAAGAAGCCACTCACCGAGAGCGAACAGGCGGCGAGCCTCCGGGCCCGCCACTAATCCTGATCCAGCGGGTGGCCCGCCCTCGCGATTGCTGTTTCGTTGAGAGGGAAGGGGCCCTGAGTACGGCATTGCGTGCGTTTCATCTGAAACCGGCCCGAAATCGGCGCGCAGCAGGCCTCGCCGACCATGCCGGACATGCAAACCACCGACCGACTCACCGCCGCCTTCGGCGCCCTTGCCGCGACGTTCGCCATCGTGTGGAGCATCGCGGCCCTCGCTTACCCGCAAGAGACGCAGCCAGCCGCTGACCTCGCCGCCCGGACGACCGATGTCCGCGGCTGAGACAGCGGCGCCAACGGATCGCTACGCGGGCATCGCCCTCGGGGTCGAGTGCGCGTGGCCGTTGCCGCCGATTTCTTTGCGGCTCCCCGACAGCAGTACAGGACTCGCTTCCTCTCCTCCCCTCTCCTCAACCCGGAAGAGTCCTGATGTCGAGGAGCCCTTTCTCTACGCCCATGGCTCGCGGCACACATGGACGCGCAAATGAAGCTTGCCGCCGCCGACGATGCCATACTCTGCGCCGACGAAGCCGACGCGGCGCTCGACGCCTGGACGCTGGATGAGCTCGACGACGGGCTCGAGTCCGCGCGCTGGGTAAGCGATGAGCCGGGCGCCTGACGTAACCGGTGGAAAGGAGGATCGCGGGCTTGCTCCGGTACGGGTCCTGGTGGCGGATGCCGACTGCGCGCTCTTCGGACTGCTCGAGGAGTGGTTCGCCGCGAGCGGCTGGCAGCTCGCGGGCGCCTGCCAGCCCGATGACAGCGGTCTTGACGGCTATGACCTCATCCTGGTCGACGTGCCATTTCCGCGCGAAGACGTCGAAGTGCTGAACATGCTGCGGCGCGAACATCCCGGCACGCCGATCATTGCGCTGTCCGCCAATTTCTTTGCCGTCGTCGACACCATGGGCGCGGTTTCGCGCGACCTCGGCGTGGCGGCGGTACTGCCGAAGCCGCTGACGCGCGAGGCGCTGGTGGCGGCGGCGACGCGCGTACTGAATAGCCCGCGATGACGCTCGGTCCCCGCCACATCGCGACGCTGGGCGGGGTGTTCATTGCGGCGCTCGTCGCGCTCTCCGGCTACGACATCTACCGCGCCTACAACACGGCGATCGAGAACACCGGCCGCGAGCTCGACACGCAGGCCAAGATCATCGCCGAGCAAACGGCGCGCAGCCTGCAGGCGGTGGACGTGTTGCTGCGCCATCTCGTGCAGCAGCACAACCATGGCGTGCTTGCCCGCCTGAACGAGTCGGAGCTGCACGCACAGCTTGCGGAGCTGGCGGTCGGTTTCGGCCAGATCGATGGCTTCGTGGTGATCGGGCCCGACGGCCGTCTGCGCGGCGCCTCGTACATCGAAGTCGGCAAGGCTGCGCAGGTCAGCGTGGCCGACGTGCCTACCTTCCATTACTTGAGCGGCCATCGCCACGAAGGGGTCCTGGTCGACACCGCGCGGCTCAGCAACTTCGACGGCCGCTGGCTCTACCCGATCGCGCGGCGGCTGGAGACGCCCGCGGGCGCCTTTGCCGGCGTGGTCGCCGCGCGCGGTCGTATCGATTACTTCCAGGACTTCTACCGCGACATCAACATGGAGCCCGGCACACGCACGGCGCTCGTGCATCGCAACGGCACGCTGCTCGCGCGCTTTCCGCCGGCGCCCGATGCGCTCGGCAAACCGCTCTCCGGCCCGGCCGCGCTGCTCGCCACGCGCTCGGCCGACGGGCCGCCGCTGCGCACCAAAAGCCCGATCGACGGCGCCGATCGCATCGGCGTGGCGAAGCCGGTGCCGGACTACCCGCTGGTCGTCGTCGTGACGCGCGATGCGCAAGCGGTGCTCGCAACGTGGCGCGCGCAGTCCCTGCGTACCGGCGCACGCACGCTCGGCCTTGCGGCCATCGCGGTGGTACTGCTCGTGCTGCTGATGCGCCAGTTCTCGCGCCTGCTGAAGACGCGTGCATCGCTCGCCTCGACCCAGGAGCGCTATGCGCTCGCCGTAGCGGGATCCGATGACGGCATCTGGGAATACGACTTCACCACGGGGCGGGCTTTTGCGTCGGCGCGTGCGCGCGAGCTCTCGGGTCTGCCGCCGGGGCCGGAAGAAGAACCGATCGACGCCTTCATGCAGTCGCTGCCGGTCCACCCGGACGACAAGTCGGTGCGCGCGGGCGCGCTGGAGGCGCATCTCGCGGGTCGCGCTGCCTCGTATGAGGGCGAATGGCGCATCCGCGGAGCGGACGGCGCCTATCGCTGGGTGCGCGTGCACGGCCTGTGCGTGCGGGATGCTGCGGGTAAGCCGCAACGCATGGCCGGCTCGATCAGCGACATCGATGCGCGCAAGCGCGCTGAGGAGGCGCTGCGAGCGAGCGAAGAGCGCTATGCGCTCGCCGTCGCCGGGTCCGACGACGGCATTTGGGACTATGACTTTGCCAGCGGCCAGGTGTTTGCCTCGGCGCGCGCGCGAGAGCTCTCGGGCCTGCCGCCGGGGCCGGAGATGCTGCCGGCGGCCCAATGGCTCGACTCGCTGCCGATCCATCCGGATGACAGGTCTCGCTGGGAGGCCACGCGGGACGCGCACCTCTCGGGCCGAACGCCCGCGTACGAGGGTGAGTGGCGCATGCGCCACTCCGACGGCACGTATCGCTGGGTGCGCGTGCACGGCCTGTGCCTGCGTGACGCCGCCGGCAAGCCCTACCGGATGGCAGGTTCGATCAGCGACATCGACGACCGCAAACGCGCCGAGGAGGCGCTGCGTGCGAGCGAGGAGCACTACCGCGCGATCTTCAACGCGGCGGCCGACGCCCTGGTGCTGCGCGACGCCGAGGCAAAGGTGGTCGACGTCAATCCCGCCTTCCTGCAGATCAGTGGCTACACGCGCGACGAGGTGGTGAGCGGCACGCGCTGGATCTTCGCGTTGCCGGAGATGGCCGAGCTGGCGAAGGAGATGCACCGGCGCTGTATCGCGGGCGAGACGGTGCGCTTCGAGATGAAGGCGCGGCGCAAGGATGGCACGCTGATCGACATCGAGATGCGCGCCGTGCCGATCCGCTACCGCGGGCAGCAGCATGCGCTCGGCATGGCGCGCGACATTACCGCGCAGAAGCGTGCCGAGGCGGAGCGGATACGCCTGGAAGATCAGCTGCTGCAGGCAAAGAAGCTCGAAGCGATTGGCACGCTCGCCGGCGGCATTGCGCACGACTTCAACAACATCCTCTCGGCGACGCTCGGCTACGGCGAGATGGCGCAGAAGGCGGCGCCGGCCGGCACGGCGCTGCGCCGGCACATCGACGCCGTGGTGAGCGCCGGCATGCGCGCGAAATCCTTGGTCGAGCGCATCCTTGCCTTCAGCCGCAGCGGCATCGGCGAGCGGGTGCCGGTGCACGTGCAGTCCGTGGTGGCCGAGGCGCTCGATCTGCTTGCGCCGTCACTGCCGGCGCACGTGCGCCTCGAGCGCCAGCTCGGCGCCGGCGACGCCGCGGTGATGGGCGATCCGACGCAGATCCACCAGGTGGTGATGAATCTGTGCGCCAACGCCGCGCAGGCGATGAAAGCGGCCGGCACGCTCACCGTCGCGCTCGACGTCGTCGAGAAAGCCGAGACCATGGTGGCGACCAGCGCGCTCGCCGCCGGCCGCTACCTGCGGCTGCGGGTGCGCGACACCGGAAGCGGCATCGCCCCGGGCGTGCTGGAACGCATCTTCGACCCGTTCTTCACCACCAAGGGCGTGGGCGTCGGAACCGGCCTCGGCCTTTCGCTGGTGCACGGCATCGTCACCGACCTTGGCGGGGGCATCGACGTCGAGAGCGAGGCGGGCAAGGGGACCACCTTCACGGTGTACCTGCCATGGACGGCGGCGAGCGCCGCACCCGCCGGCAAGGAGGAGGCGATCGTGCGGGGCTCGGGCGAAGCAATTTTGCTGGTCGACGACGAAGAGTCGCTCGTGCGCCTGGGCGAAGAGATGATCGCCGACCTCGGCTACGAGCCGGTCGGCTTTGCCTCGAGTGTCGCGGCGCTGCAGGCCTTTCGCGCCGAGCCGGAACGCTTCAGCGCCGTGCTGTCCGATGAAGCGATGCCGGAGATGACCGGCACCGAGCTCGCCCAGGAGATCCGTGCGCTGCGCGCCGATGTGCCGATCGTGCTGATGACCGGTTTCATCCATCCCGCCCTCGCGGCACGCGCCCAGGCGGCGGGCGTGCGCGACGTGCTTGCCAAGCCGCTCGTAGCGCGCGACATTGCGCGAGCGCTGGCCGCCGCGTTGCGGCAGCGCCAACCGGACAGAGTCGTATGAGCGAACCGCAGACCCATGTGCTCGCCGTGGATGACGACGCGGCGGTGCGCGACCTCATCGGCGAGTATCTGCGCGAGAACGAGCTGCGCGTGACGTGCGTCGCGAGCGGCAAGGAGCTCGCCGACGTCATGGCGCGTGAGACGGTCGACCTGGTCGTGCTCGACGTGCGTCTGCCGGGTGAGGACGGCATGCAGATCGCGCGCAAGCTGCGCGACGCGTCTGCGATTCCGATCCTGATGCTCACCGGCCGCGCTGAAGAGGCCGATCGGGTCATGGGCCTCGAGCTCGGCGCCGACGATTACCTCACGAAGCCCTTCAGCCCGCGGGAGCTGCTGGCGCGTATCCGCGCGCTCTTGCGCCGCGCGCGCGCGCAAGCGACCGTGGCCGATGCCATCGCCGCGGTGCGCGCCTATCGCTTCGGCGGCTGGGAGCTGAACATCGGCCTGCGCAAGCTCAAGAATCCCAAAGGCGAGGCGGTGGAACTTACCAACGGCGAATTCCGCATCCTCGCGGCGTTCCTGTCAGCACCGCAGCGAGTGCTGTCGCGCGACCAGCTGCTCGAGCTTTCGCGGGTGCACAGCGCCGAGGTCTACGACCGCGCGATTGATCTGCAGATTCTGCGCCTGCGACGCAAGATCGAGGTCGACCCGGCGCATCCGCAGTTCATCACCACCGAGCGCGGCGCCGGCTACGTGTTCGCCGCGCCGGTGCAGACCGTCCGCTAGCCCTTTTCTCTTCCACGGCGCTTGCCGCGCCAGGAGAACCTTTTTATATGGATACCGCAGTCCTTATTGTCGGCGCCGGTCCTACCGGCCTGATGCTCGCCAACCAGCTCGCGCGCCGCGGCGTACGCGCCATGATCATCGACCGGCACTCGGGACCGGCACAGCAGACGCGCGCGATGGCGGTACAGGCGCGCACGCTCGAGATCTACGCCAGGATGGAACTCGTCGAGCGCGCAATCGCGCTCGGCGCGCGTGCCGAGGCGGCCAACATGTGGACCAACGGCCGCTGGGGCGCGCGCCTGCCGCTCGGCGATATCGGCAAGAGCATGAGCCCGTTCCCTTTTGTGCTGATGCTCGGGCAGGACGACAACGAGAAGATCATGGGCGAGAAGCTGCGCGCCGACTTCGGCATCGCGGTGCAATGGAACACCGAGCTCACCGCGCTCGAGCAGCGCTCGGACGAGGTAGTGGCAACGCTCAAGCAGGCCGACGGCTCGGCGCACAGCGTGCGCGCGGCCTGGGTCGCGGGCTGCGACGGCTCGCGCAGCGCCGTGCGCGAGCTGAATGGCATCACCTTCCCGGGTGCACCGTATGAGCACGTGTTCTTCGTTGCCGATACCGTAGCCACGGGCTCGATGAAGCCCGGCGAGCTCAACGTGTACCTTTGGCAGGACGGCTTCCATCTGTTCTTCCCGATGCGCGGCAAGGACCGCTGGCGCGTCATCGGCATCCTGCCGAAAGAGCTGCGCGCCCGCGACGATGTCACCTTCGATGAGGTGGTTCCCGGCCTGCGGCACGAAGCAGGCAGCACGCTCGTTTTCGAAAAATGCAGCTGGTTCTCCACCTATCGCATCTATCACCGCGCTGCCGAGCGCTTTCGCGACCGCCGCTGCTTCCTGCTTGGTGACGCGGCACACATCCACAGCCCGATGGGCGCGCAGGGCATGAACACCGGCTTGCAGGACGCGTACAACCTGGCGTGGAAGCTCGCGCTGGTGGCCAAGGGCCGTGCCGACGCGGCGCTCCTCGACAGCTACGAAGAGGAGCGCATGCCGGTCGCCGAGCGCCTGCTGCGCACGACGGATCGCGCATTCCAGCTGGTCGTCAGCGAAAGCTGGCTCGCTGGGCTCTTCCGCACTCGCATCATGGCGCGCGTCGCGGCCCGGGTGATGACCGTGCGGCGCTTGCGCGAGCTCGTCTTCCGCACCATCTCGCAAATCGGCATCCGCTATCCGGACAGCCGCTTGTCGCAAACACTTGCCGGGGTGCCGAAAGACGCGCCCGCAGCGGGCGAACGCTTCCCGCCGGTACTGGGTCTTTTCGAGCAGCTCGACGACGTGCGCTTCAACCTGCTGGTGATCGGCCAGCCGGCGCCAACGGCGCAGGTGCTTGGCCTCGGCGATCTGGTGCGCGTGCATGCCGTGTCCGACGACCCGGCAAACGCTGCCGAGCTCGCTCGTGTGCACATCAGCGCTCCGGCGTTCTACCTGCTGCGT
>DASREB010000339.1:0-72271 GCA_035652275.1 Burkholderiales bacterium | reverse complement strand
GGTCGGCCTGGAAGGAATCGACCCCCATTTCCGCTGGCGAATGGAGGTTGTGGCCCGGCTCGGTAAAGAGCGGGGGTACATGGCAGCTGGCGCATTGCGCCCTGCCATCGAATACGTCCTTCCCACGCATCGCTGCCGCCTCGTCGTAGCTACCCTTGGGGGCCTTCGGCGCAGGGATGGCAAGCTGATAGAAATGAAGCGCGGCCAGCTTCGGCGTGATGAGATCCGGTGTCCCCCGGCTGTTACCGGACCCGCTCCTCGCCGATACCGGATACTGGTCGCGGTCGTTGAAGCGCTCGTCGAAGAAAGTACCGGAGCCGTGCATCTGCGTCACCCCGACATAGGCGTTCCAGTACGGCACTGAGCCGAACCCGGTCCAGGTATGCAGGTTCACGCCGGCGAGGCCAAAGGCGGGCGGAATGAGCGTGCCTGCCTGAGCGCCGTCCGGCCTGAAGGCTTTGCCGTCCTTGTCGAGCACGGCGTCGTAGCGGCCCGGGCCCCAGCTCGCAAGCACCTGCCTCACCGTCGCCTCGTCCACGCCCAACAGATCGGTGAACGGCGTGAGGTCTGGTGCGAGCGAAACGATCGCGCCGACGTTCAGGTCGCGGTTGGCCCAGCCGTCCAGCCGCTTGCCGATGCCTGGCGCGAAGGAATCGTCCACCGTGGAATGGCAAAAGGCGCATTGCGTGCCGAGCGTCTTTATCCTGCCCGCGTCGTCAAACCTGCCGGTAAGTCCGACGACTGCATTCAGCTTCAGCAATGCAAGCGTGGTCGCCGGATCATCGAGGTCGGCCCTGCCGGCTTTGATCTGCGCTTTCAGCGCGTCCGGCAAGGCGTCGGCGTCGACCTTCAAGCCTACGGCGAGCGCAGTCTTCGGGCTTACGCCGGGCCCGACGCCGCCGTTTTTCGCGCCGGCGACGGCTTTATGCAGCTGCAATGCATCGCCGAAGAAGGCTTCCGAACCGAAGGTATCGAAGCGGAAGATCCTGCGCCCCTCCTCCATCATCCGGCGGGCGTGCGCGTCGATCGAACGATCGTTCTTCGATAACCGTTTCTCGCGCTCGTCGTCGTTGCCGCTGGCGAAACCCGCTAGCAAGACGAACGCCATGGCTGCTACACCGATGAACGGGACGAGCGTTCTCAGCCTCATGTGCCACTCCTTGGACTGTTGTTCTAGCCACATCAGATGCCGCTTGCGCGCTGCGCGTTCCCGCGGCGGACTATGCGGCTCGTGAAAACGCGAGCTCGGGCACCTTGAAACCGTGGATCTTGATCACCGGCTTGAACAGCGGCGGCACCCAGGCGGCGGCCGTGCGCCGCTCCAGATGCTCGGCGAGCCAAAGCGCCTGCGAGCGGATCGGTGACACAAACGGATATAGACGGCCGTCGACCTCGGCTACGTCGCCAACGGCGTAGATGCTCGGGTCGGCGGTACGCAGGTAGCCATTGACCACTATGCCGCGCGCAGTGGCGAGTCCCGCTTCCTTCGCCAGTTCGACGCGCGGAGCGAATCCGGTAGAGACGATCACTCCGTCGAATGGACCGATCTCGCCGCGACTCGTCAGCACTACGCCAGTATCTATGCGGCGCACGTCCTCGTTGTAACGTCTGCGCACGCCGGCGGCGGCAAGGTGCGCATCGAGCGCCTGAGACTGCAACTCGGTGAGCTGTAGTTCGATAAGCCGCGGCTCGCGGTGGAAGATCGTCACTTCGTCGCCCGCCTTGTGCAGATCGGACGCGAGCTCGCAGCCGATCAGGCCGCCGCCAATCACAGCCCAATGCGGCTTCCTGCCCGCGGCGAGCATCTTCTCGCGGCGCCGGCGCAGCGTGAGCAAATCGTCCAGATTATTGAGCGTGAGAAAATGCGGCCGCGACACCAGCAGCGACGGCGGAACGCGTGCCTCGGAGCCTGTCGCGAGAATGAGTACCTCGTAATCCAGCGGGCGGCCTTCGGCGAGAAGCAGACGCTGGTGCTCGCGGTCGATGCGAAATGCTTCGCTGTTTGCGAAAACACGCAACGGCACCGCGAGCGCATCGAACCGCTTCATCACGATCTTCGCTGCGGCCTCGTCGCTCAGGGCAATGCCATGCGAAAGCCGCGGCCGCGAGTAGTAGCCAAATGTCTCGGTCGTCACCAGCGCCACGTCGTGATTACGGGCGAGCGCTTCGCCGACGGTGACGCCGGCGAGGCCTGAACCGACTATGACAATGCGCATTGCGCCTCGCAGAAATCGGCCTTTGAGGCGCCGCAGTCGGGGCATAACCAGTCCGCGGGAAGGTCTTTCCAACGCGTGCCGGGGGCGATGCCGCAGGCCGGATCGCCGGCCGCCTCGTCATAGATGTGATCACAGATGAGACAGACGTATTTGCGGGATGACATGTCAGCGGTCCTTGAGCATCGAAAGGACATCCTGTCGCGCCTGCGCGTCGGTCGCAAAGGCGCCGCGCAGCGCACGCGTCGCCGTTCGCGAGTGCTGTGTCTCGACGCCACGCATGGCCATGCACATGTGCCGGGCCTCGGCGATCACCACCACGCCTTTCGGCTCGAGGAGCTCGACCAGCGCATCGGCCACCTGTTCGGTGAGCCGTTCCTGAACCTGAAAGCGCCGCGCGTACAGCTCAATCAGCCGCGGGATCTTGGATAGGCCGATGATCCGATCGCTCGGCAGGTAGGCGACATGCATGCGGCCAAAGAACGGCAGCAGATGGTGCTCGCAGAGGGAATAGAACTCGACATCGCACACCAGCACCACGCCGTCGCCTTCGGCCGGGAAGATGCCGTTGCCGACCACGCCCGCCGGATTGCCGGCATAGCCCGCGGTGAGCGCACGCATCGCCTTGGCGAATCGCTTCGGCGTCTCACGCAGGCCGTATCCGGACTGCATGAATACGATGGTTGGGAACTCGAGCACGTCGAGTCCAGTCTTCACGAGCTCGGGGTTGGTAATGATCACCTCCGCGCCCCGATCCACGCTCGAAAAGCCAACCCTCGCGCGTCAGCGTGATCCTGTGCCGTGAAACTCCACGAGCTTGCGGCGGGCGAGATCGAGTAGCTCCCGATCGAAGGCAGCCGCTTCTCCGCCCGCGATCGCCTCTCGCGCCACCTTGGCTGCTTCGTAGCACGCTACGTCGTGACCATTGTTGTACGCACTCTCCGCGTCGTCGTACGTCTCGGGCTCCGGAACCGATTCGCCGTCCCACATCTGCGCGATGGTGCGTAGCGCGATGCTGTACCGGGAGAACTCGGCGCGTGCCGCTGCCCAGTCATCGGCAGTGAGAAGCGCCAGCGTTTTGTCGTGCAACTCGAACAGGCGCGCCAGCGCGCCTGGCTGCATCGTTGTGCTCATTTTCTTCTCCTAAGAAATGCGGAGGAGAAGCGTCCCGGCCGAGGGGATGCTTCCCCTCGCGGGTTAAGATGACTTTCTGACCGTGTCCCAGGCCTTGCGGCCGTGCTCGTTACAGGGACTGACGAGCCGCGAACGGCGATCCGTCGCGTGGATCAGGCGGGCTGTTTACCGACAGCCGACGGTGTGACTCCGGTGCGAGAGCTTCGTCAGCGGCTCTCGCGGCGAAAGCCGCTGATGAAACCCTCGCAGGGTTTCGTTGCTGGACGATGCCTCGCGGCACGATCTCGAACCGCTCCCACCTTCCCGACCCATGCTCCGGCCGGTGCATCCGTGCTGCCGGTGGGCGGGATGCGACCGAAACGGCGCCCATATAGGCAAACGCCGCGGCATTGCAGGCTGCCGCTGCCTCGATTTCCGACGAAGACCGCCATGTACGGACTTACCGGTGAGTCGCATGGTGTTCGGCTCATGGGTAAGCCCGCACGCGGCGGGCTGTAAAAAGAGACGCTCCGTGTGGAGCGTTACGCGTTGATGCGCCCGTACTTCAGCAGCCGGGCTCTGACTGCGCCCATGGTGCGCTCATGCGCCGCGGCCAACTCCTGCAGCGCGCGGCCCGCGTCGAACGCGGCGAGGAGCTTCCGATCCTCGTCTTCGCTCCACGGCACGCCGGTCTTCGCCGGCAACTGCGCTTTGCGGCGCTCGAAACGCTCCGCGCGCTCGAGCGCCGATGCGGCCTCATAGAGCGCGCGCACGACGAGCGGGCGTTGATAAGCGCTCTCGGCCGGAAACACTTCCCCGGTTTCCGGATCTACTCCGTTCGCCAAGGAACGAACTACAGCTAACGATTGATTCGCGTCCATTACTTCTCCTTTCTAAGGTTGGATAACGAAAAGCCGCCGAGGCAGGCGGCTAGCCATATGGGCTGCGAAAGCCAAGTTCCACGGTCTTCGGACTGCGTGACTGCATGACGGAGAACGCCAATCCCTTGCGCTTCTCAGGTGCAGGCTCGCGCGCGAGTGCGCGCACGGGGCTTTCGCCGAGTGTTCGCGGCCGATAGCGGTGCGCGCGATGGAGCAAAACGAGCGCTGTTACAACGAGGTTTAAGATGAAGGGGTTGAGCGCGGAAGGATGACGTGCTAGAGCACAAGCTCGAGAACGGCGCGAGCGTTCTTTACCTGAGCGGCGTCTGGCGGCTCGCCAACCTGGCCGCGATCTCGGATTCTCTGCGCTCGCTCGACCTGAAGGGGAGCCGGCAGTTTCTCCTGGACGGGACCGGGCTGCAGGCGCTGGACACTGCCGCCGCCTTCATGCTGTTCCGGCACCTCAACGTGCTCGGCTGCACCGAGTCCATGATCAGCGCGCGCGGCTTCGACCCTCTGCACGCACGGTTGCTTAAGCTAGTGCACGAGCGCATGAAGTGCCCACCGGCGGCGGCGCGCTCGATGCACCTGGGGCTGGTGCAGCGCGTGGGCGCGTCTGCGATCGGCCTGTGGCGCCTGCTCAAGTCGCACAACGCTTTCGTCGGCGCACTGACCCTCGAGGTGTTCGATCTCATTCCCAGGCCGCGGCGTTTCCGGCTGCGCGAGACGGCGTCGCAGTTCGAGTCGGTCGGGCTCGACGCCATCCCAATCGTCGCTCTCGTGACCTTCCTCATCGGAGTGGTGTTCGCGTATCTACTCGGACAGCAGGCCCTGCGCTACGGCGCCAACATCTTCGTCGTCGACGGCGTCGGGCTCGCGGTGTGCCGCGAGCTTTCGCCCCTGCTCGCCGCGGTGATCGTCGCCGGGCGCTCCGGCGCCGCGTTCACCGCGCAGATCGGGACGATGAAGGTGCAGGAGGAGATCGACGCCATCAGCACGCTCGGCCTGTCGCCGCTGCAGGTGCTGGTGATCCCGCGGCTGGTGGCGATCGTGGTCGCGCTGCCGCTCCTGGTATTCGTCGGCGATGTGGCGGGCATCGCGGGCGGCATGCTCGTGGCGGTCTGGCAGCTCGACATTGCGCCGCAGTCCTTCCTCGACCGCCTGCACGACGTGCTGCCGCTGAGGTCGGTGCTGGTGGGTCTCGGCAAGGCGCCGGTGTTCGCCGCGTTCATCGCCGTCATCGCATGCCGCATGGGCATGATGGTGGCGCGCGAGGCGCGCAGCGTGGGCGTGAACACGACCTCCACGGTGGTGCAGAGCATCGTATGGGTCATCGTGCTCGACGCCGTGTTCGCCGTCGCCTTCCAGCGACTCGGGATCTGAAATGGTGCGCGTGCTCGAAGTCGACTCGATCGTCACGCGCTTCGGCGCGGAGAAGATCCACGACGGGATCAGCTTCAGCGTGGCGCGCGGCGAGGTGGTGGCGCTGATCGGTGGCAGCGGCACCGGCAAGTCGGTCCTGCTGAAGGAGATCATCGGGCTGCTGCGGCCTGCGGCGGGCAAGATCAGCCTGCTCGGAACCGACGTCTGGCGCTCGAGCCCGGCGGAGCTGAACGCGCTGCGCCGCCGCTTCGGCATGCTGTTCCAGGACGGCGCCCTGTTCAGCTCGCTGACCGTGGCGGAGAACATCGCCGTTCCTTTCCGCGAGAATACCGACCTGCCGATGGACATCATCTCGCCGCTCGCCGGGTTCAAGCTCGCCCTGGTGGGCCTGCCGCCCGACGCAGGCCGCAAGAGCCCCGCGCAGCTCTCGGGAGGCATGCGCAAGCGCGCGGCGCTCGCGCGCGCCCTCGCGCTCGAGCCGGAGATCCTGTTCCTCGATGAGCCCACTTCCGGGCTCGATCCAGTCGGAGCACGCGCCTTCGATCGCCTGGTGCGCCTGCTCGCCGACAGCCTCGGGCTCACCGTGTTCATCGTAACCCACGACCTCGACACGCTGCTCTCGGTCATCGACCGCGCCATCGTGCTGGCGACGGGCAAGGTGATCGCCGACGGCCCGGTAGCCGCCGTGATGAAGGCCGAGGATCCGTGGATCCGCGAATATTTCTCGGCGCGCGCGTCGTTCGCGTTGTCAGGAGCCGGGGCAGCGACCTGATGGAACCCGAGGCGAAGTACACGCTCGTTGGCACGGTGGTGCTGACCCTGATCGCGTCGATCGCCGCGGCGGTCGTTTGGCTGCGCAGCTCGGGCGAGGCCGACGACAAGCGCTACAAGATCTATTTCGAGCGCCAGTCGCTCGAAGGGCTGCAGGTGCGCAGCGACGTGAAGATGCGAGGCATCCGCGTCGGAAGCGTCGACGCCTTCCGCATCTCATCGGGGCGTCCCGGCGCGGTGGAGGTATTCATCCGGGTCGACGGCTCAACCCCCGTGCGCCAGAGCACCGAAGCGGTGGTCGAGCGTCAGCTCGTGACCGGCATCGCCAGCATCCTTCTCGTCAACACCACCGAGGATAGTCCGCCGCTGACGCAGTTGCCGCAGGGCGAGGTCTATCCCGTGATCGCCGAAGGCGAGTCGCGCGTCCAGCAGGTCGCGGAGTCGGTCAATCAGATCGCGCAACGCGCGGACGAGACCATGCAGCGCATCAACGCGGTGCTCTCGCCGCAGAACCAGCGTGCCCTGACCGAGGTCTTGGGCAATCTGCAGCGCGCTTCCGCCGGCGCCGAGCGCACGGTGGTGGCCGTTGGCGACGCGGCAGACGAAGTTCGCGTGTTGAGCCGCGCGCTCGCTGCAGACGCAAACCTGCTCACCGCACGCTACGACAAGCTCGGAGCGGAGTCGAGTGTCGCGGTGCGCGAGGCCGCCGCCTCCATTCGCCGCATGGGCGACGAAGTGACGCGGATGGCGCAGCGCCTCGATACGCTGCTAGCGAGCGGCGACGTCGAGCTGCGGGTCACGGCGCAGGAACTGCGCGCCAGCGCGGAAGCGCTCGGCGCCGTGGCGCGCCGCTTCAACGATCCGCGCAGCATTTTGTTCGGGCCGCCCGAGGGCAGCCTTGGACCGGGCGAGCGCGGTCGGTGAGAAGCTTGATGCTTGTCGCGCTCGCCGGTGTCCTGACCGGCTGCCTTTCCTCCGGTCCGCGCGAGGCGCAGCGCTTTTACGTGCTGGAAGATCCGGCAACTCCGAACGCAAGGGCCGAAACGACGCGCAGCGCCACGCTGCTGCTCGCGCCAGCCACCGTGTCGAGCTTCTACGATACGCAGGGCATCGCCTACAGCCGGGCCCCCGGGACGCGGGCGTATTACCAGTACCATAGCTGGACCGAGCCGCCCGGGCAGAGGATCGGCGAGCTGCTGGCCGCGCGCCTGGAAAGTAGCGGCGCCTTCCGAACGGTGGCGAGCGTCACGAGCACGGTGCGCGGCGATCTGGTCCTGAGTATTTACCTCGCCGAGCTTTACCACGACGCCGCTTCCGCTCCGGGTAGCGCACGCGTTTCGCTCACCGCCGAGCTGACCGATCCCGCGCGCCGCACATTCGTGGCGCGGCGCAGCTTCAGCGCCTCGGCACCGGCTGCGAGCTACGACGCGCCGGGTGCAGTACAGGCTTTCAACCGGGCGCTCGGCGAGCTGTTCGACGAGGTCATCGTCTGGATCGACGGCGTGGTGCCGCGCTAGGCGGCTCATCAACGAACAGGACGTCAGCATGGCGCAGCGTGTATTGATCACCGACCGCAGCGACGGACATCCCGAGCCTGATGACCAAGATCTGCGATGTTTCCAAACGCCTGAAGATCGAGCGCCCTCACGGGCGCGTTCAAGGTGACGCGCCTCGCGATCCTCCACCTGGATCCACTGTCGCGTAAAAAGCTACCTCGCGGTACGTACTTCCAAGATGAATTTGCACTACGTCGGCGACGGCAAGAAACCGTCCGCCGCCGCACTTCGAGACGATGGCGCGAGCTTCGGCAAGGGCGTAGGCTTGAACGGTACGCAAGGAAGGTCACATGGCCAAGACATGCCAGGTCGGTTGTTTCGTCGGCAGCCTCGCCGACGGTGCTTCCACGCCAAGCGTGATCGAGATCACCTCTAGTGAGAGGAGGGAAACGATGGAAAACTCAGCGAAGGACACGTCGGTGTTGAGACACATCGAACGCCTGGTGTCGGAAGAGCACAACCTTTTCGGTCAGGGATCGCTCGCCGATGAACAAGCGAAGCGGCTCAGGCAGATCGAGGTGGAGCTCGATCAGTGCTGGGATCTGCTGCGCCAGCGCCGCGCGGCGCGCGAGACGGGGCGCGATCCGGCCGAGGCGCAAGTGCGGCCGGCCAACGTTGTCGAGAAATACATCGGCTGAGTACAGCGTCGCGAGATCTGCCGCCGACGGTTAACCGTACTCGCAGGCTGTTTGCAGCCACCCGACGCGTGTCCCACCTGGGATTCGCGCAACGGAGGTTCACATGAAGCTGGAATTGAGTTTTGCGCGAAGCACGGTGCTGACCACCGGCGCGGCAACGGGAATTGGCCGCGCCACAGCGCTCGCCTTTGCGGGCGCGGGTGCTTCGGTGGTCATCGGCGACGTAGATGCATCCGCGTCAATGCGATCGCACCCGGCCTGGTCCGATAGCCGATGACCGAGCGCTGGCTCAACGATCCTAAAATCCGCGAGCGGGTTCTGGCCGATTCACCGATCCGCCGCGGAGCCGGAGGAGATCGCGGGCCTCGCGCTATTCCCCGCGTCCGACCATGCCGGCATCATCACCGGCGCCCTCTATCCCATCGACGGCGCGCGTACCGCGCACTGACACTACACCGGTCGGCGCGCAATAGCGCGGCGCTTCCCCGAAGGCCGGTAGCTGTGTAACCTGCTTGCTCGACAAGCGGACGAGGAGGACGGCGTGAAGGCGGCACGTTTGCTCCTGGCACTGCTGATCGGCCTCGCCGCGTGCGGCGAGCGCGACGCCGGCAAGATGGCCGCGCCGCCCCCGCCGCAAGTGGGCGTGCTGACGGCCAGGCAGCAGCCGGTCGCCTTCGCGAGTGAGCTGCCGGGCCGCGTCGAGGCCTTTCGCGTCGCCGAGGTTCGCGCGCGCGCCGCCGGCATCGTCCAGAAGCGGCTGTTCGCCGAGGGTTCTCTGGTGAAGGAAGGCCAGGAGCTCTTCCAGATTGACCCGGCACCTCTGCGCGCGGCGCTCGGCAACGCCGCCGCGGCGTTGCAGAAGGCCGAGGCGGCGCTCGCCGCCGCGCGCTCGAAGGAGGAGCGCTACGCGCCGCTGGTGAAGACGCAGGCGGTGAGCCAGCAGGAATTCGCCGACATCGCAGCCGCGCGCAAGGTCGCAGAAGCCGAGGTCGCAGCGGCGCGCGCGGCGCGCGAGACTGCGCAGCTCAACCTTTCGTACGCCTCGGTCACGGCGCCGATCTCGGGCCGCATCGGCCGCGCGCTGGTGAGCGAGGGCGCGCTGGTCGGCCAGGGCGAACCAACGCCGCTCGCCGTGATCCAGCAGATCGACCCGATCTATGTCAACCTGGCGCAGCCGAGCGCTTCGTTCCTGCGCTTGAGGCAGCTCGTGGCGAGCGGCACGGTCGAGGCGACTGAGGCGCAGGTCACGCTCGTCACCGAGGACGGCCGGGAACACCCGCAGCGCGGGCGGCTGTTGTTCACCGACGCCACCGTCGACCCGGACACCGGCACGGTGCACGTGCGCGCGCAGTTTCCGAACCCGCAGCGCCTGTTGCTGCCGGGCATGTACGTGCGCGCGCGGCTGGCGCAGGCGGTCGGCACCGCGTTCCTCGTTCCGCAGCAGGCGGTAAGCCGTGCGGGCGACAAATCCTCCGTGATGGTGGTCGGCGCCGACGACAAGGCGGCCGAGCGCACCGTGCGCGTAGAGGCGGCGCGTGGCACGAGCTGGATCGTGAGCGATGGCCTCAAGGATGGCGATCGCGTGATCGTCGACGGACTGCAGCGCGTGCGCCCGGGCGCGCCGGTGACCCCGGTGCCCTGGAATCCGCCCGCCGCGCAGTAGGAGCAGGTGGCGAATTTCTTCACCGACCGCCCGGTATTCGCGTGGGTGGTCGCACTTTTCATCATCGTCACGGGCGCGATCTCCATCACCCGCCTTCCGGTCGCGCAGTACCCGGAGATCGCCCCCCCGACGGTGGTGATCCGGGCCACCTATCCGGGCGCGAACGCGCAGACCCTCGACCAGAGCGTCACCAGCATCATCGACCAGCAGCTGAACGGCGCCGAAGGGCTGCTCTACATCGAGTCGCAGAGCGAGTCGAACGGCGCCGCGAGTATCCGGGCGAGCTTCCAGCCCGGCACCAACGCCGACCTCGCAGCGGTCGACCTGCAGAACCGGCTGAAGCGAGTCGAGGCGCGCCTGCCGCAGGCCGTGGTGCAGCAGGGCGTGCAGGTCTCGAAGTCGACCAGCAACTTCCTGATGGTGGTCTCGCTGTCGTCCTCCGACCCGAAGATCGATCCGATCGCGCTCGGCGACTATGCGACGCGCAACATCCTGGACGAGCTCAAGCGCATTCCCGGCGTCGGCGAGGCGACGCTGTTCGGCTCCGAGCGCGCGATGCGCGTGTGGATCGACCCCGCGAAGCTCGAGGGCCTGAGGCTCGGCGCCGCCGACGTCGTCGCCGCCATCCGCGCGCAGAACCTGCAGGTCGCCGCCGGCGCGCTCGGCGAGCTGCCCGTTCCCGCGGAGCAGCCGATCGCCGCGGGCATCAGCGTACGCGGTCAGCTCGCCACGCCCGAGGCGTTCGGCGAGATCGTGCTGCGCGCGAGCCCGGGCGGCTCGGCGGTGCGGCTGCACGACGTGGCGCGCGTCGAGCTCGGCGCGCAGAGCTACGCCACCAGCGCTCGCATCAACGGCCGGCCCGCGGTCGGCATCGGCATCCAGCAAACGCCGACCGGCAACGCGCTCGAGACCGCCGACGCCGTCAAGGCGAAGATGCAGGAGCTCTCGCGCCAGTTCCCCCCCGGCGTCGGCTACGCGGTGCCGTTCGATACCTCGATCTTCGTGCGCCTGTCGATCGCGGCCGTGGTGCGCACGCTGGTCGAGGCCGTGGCGCTGGTGTTTTTGGTCATGTTCCTGTTCCTGCAGAACTGGCGCGCGACCCTGATCCCGACCGTAGTGGTGCCAATCGCGCTGCTCGGCGCGTTCGCGGCGATGGCGGCGTTCGGCTTCTCGATCAACGTGCTGACCATGTTCGGCATGGTGCTCGCCATCGGCATCGTGGTGGACGACGCGATCGTGGTGATCGAGAACGTCGAGCGCATCATGGCCGAGGACCGGCTAGCGCCGCGCGAAGCGACGCACAAGGCCATGGGGCAGATCACCGGCGCGGTGGTGGGCATGACGCTCGTGCTGATCTCGGTGTTCATCCCGATGGCGTTCTTCGGCGGCGCAGTCGGCGCGATCTACCGCCAGTTCTCGCTTTCGCTCGTCGGCGCGATCGCGTTCTCGGCGCTCATGGCGCTCACGCTCACGCCGGCGCTTTGCGCCTCGTTCCTCAAGCCCGGCACGCATGCGCCGCGCAAGGGGTTCTTCGGCGGGTTCAACCGCGGCTTCGACCGCACCGCGCGCGGCTACCAGGGGCTGGTGGCGCGCCTGCTGCGGCGCACCGGCCGCACGATGTTGGTGTACGCGGTCGTGGCCGCGGTCGCGGTGTTCCTGTACCTGCGCCTGCCGACCGGCTTCCTGCCTTCCGAGGACCAGGGCGTCGTGCTCACCAACGTGCAGCTTCCCGCCGGCGCGAGCGCCAACCGCACGATCGAGGCCATGCAGCAGGTCGAGCAGTTCTATCTGAAGCAGCCTGCGGTGGAAAACCTGGTGTCGGTGATCGGCTTCAGCTTCTCCGGCAGCGGCGCGAACGCGGGCCTTGCCTTCATCAGCCTCAAGCCGTGGGACGAGCGTGAGGAGTCCGCCGACGAGCTGGTGCGTCGCGCCTTCGGTACGTTCGTGGCGACGATCCGCGACGCGATCGTGTTCCCGCTGAACCCGCCGCCGATCCCGTCGCTCGGCAACGCCGCCGGCTTCAGCATGCGGCTGCAGAGCCGGTCGGGCATGGACTACGCCGCGTTTACCGCTGCGCGCGATAGGCTCCTCGCGGCGGCCGCGCAGAGCCCGCGCCTCGCGCAGGTGCGTGCCGAGTCGCTGGAGGACGCGCCGCAGGTGCAGGTCGACATCGATCGCGCGAAGGCAGCTGCGCAGGGCCTGGTGATGGCCGACCTCGGCACCGCTCTGGGGGCCGCGTTCGGCTCCGTCTACGTGAACGACTACCCGGCCGAGGGTCGCCAGCAGCGCGTGATGCTGCAGGCGGAAGCCGGCGCGCGCATGGAGCCCGACGACATCGCCCGCCTCACCGTGCGTAACGTGCGCGGGGAAATGGTGCCGTTCTCCTCCTTCAGCTCGGCGCGCTGGGTGACCGCGCCCGTGCAGCTCACGCGCTACAACGGCTATCAGGCTTTCAAGATCAGCGGCCAGGCGGCGCCGGGCCTGAGCACCGGCGAGGCGATGGCGGAGATGGAGCGCCTCACCGCCGAGCTCGGCACCGGCATCGGCCTGGAATGGACCGGTACCTCCTACGAGGAGCGGCTCACCGGCGCGCAGACCCCGCTGCTCTATTCGCTCTCGGCGCTCGCGGTATTCCTGTTGCTCGCGGCGCTCTACGAGAGCTGGTCGATACCGATCGCGGTGATGCTGGTCGTGCCGCTCGGCGTGCTCGGCACTGCGCTGCTCACCGGCGCGCGCGGCTACGACAACGACGTGTACTTCAACGTCGGCATGCTCGCGGTGATGGGCCTGTCGGCGAAGAACGCGATCCTGATCGTGGAGTTCGCCAGGGACCTGCATGCCGACGGCAAAGAACTGGTCGTCGCCACGCTGGAGGCGATCGCGCTGCGTTTCCGCCCGATCCTGATGACCTCTCTCGCCTTCATGCTCGGCGTGCTGCCGCTCGCAGTCGCATCGGGCGCGAGCTCGGCGAGCCAGCGGGCGATCGGCACCGCGGTCATCGGCGGCATGCTGACCGGGACCGTGCTCGCGGTGATCTTCGTGCCGGCGTTCTTCGTCGTGGTGTCGCGTCTGTTCAACCGGAAAAAGAAATGACGCGCTTTCGCTACGCCGCCGCAACGCTCGCCGCCGCGACGGTGGGCTGCAACCTCACGCCGCCCTACGAGAGACCGGCGGCGCCGGTGGCTGCCACGTTTCCGGGCGAAACCGCGGCGGCCTCGGGACGGCGTGCCGTCGACATCGCATGGCGCGAGTTCTTCAGTGACGAGCGCCTGCGCAGGATCATCGAGCTCGCGCTGCAGAACAACCGCGACCTGCGCGTCGCGGTGCTGCGCATCGAGGAGGCGCGCGGTCTGTACCGCATTCAGGCCGCCGACCTGCTGCCGGCGGTGTCCGGGGCGGCATCGGTCAGCCGCACCGGCGGGGCGGTGGACAGCACGCAGTACCAGGTCGGCGTAGGGGTCGCCGCCTACGAACTCGACGTCTTCGGCCGCGTGCGCAACCTCACCGGCGCTTCGCTCGCGCAATATCTGGCAGTCGGAGAGACGCAGCGCACGTTGCAGCTCGGGCTGGTGTCGCAGGTGGCGAAGTCCTACCTCGCCGAGCGCGGTTTCGCCGAGCAGCTCGAGCTGGCCCGGCGCGCGCTCGCCACGCGCGAGAAATCCCTCGAGCTCACGCGCCAGCGCTTCGACGCCGGCGCCTCCTCGGCGCTCGAGCTGCGTCAGGCGCAATCGCTTGTGGAAGCGGCGCGCGCCTCGGTCGCGTCGCTCTCGCGACAGCAGGCGCAGGCGATGAACGCGCTCGTGCTGTTGGCCGGCACGCCGCTCGCGGACCTGCCGCCGGCGCGCCCGCTCGGCGCGCAGCTGCTTGCCGCCGACATCGGCGCCGGCCTGCCGTCCGATCTCCTCCTGTCGCGCCCCGACATCCGCGCAGCCGAGCAGCGCCTGATCGCATCGAATGCAAACATCGGCGCCGCGCGTGCCGCGTTTTTCCCGCGCATCTCGCTCACCGCGAGCCTGGGCACCGCCTCGGGCGAGCTGAGCGGGCTGTTCGGCGCCGGCACGGGCGTCTGGTCCTTCGTGCCGCAGCTCGTGCTGCCCATCTTCACGGCCGGCGCCAACCAGGCGAACCTCGACGTCGCGGAAGCGCGAAAGAACATCGCTGTGGCGCAGTACGAGCAGGCGATCCAGATTGCATTCCGCGAGGTGGCCGACGCGCTCGCCGCGCGCGATGCCGTCGGCCAGGAGCTCGCCGCCCAGACCCGGCTGCGCGACGCCGAGCGCGAGCGCGTCAAGCTCACCGAGCAGCTCTACAAGGGCGGCGTCGCCGGTTCGCTCGACTACCTTGACGCGCAGCGCCAGCTCTTCGCGGCAGAACAGGGCATGGTCCAGGCGCAGGTCCTGCGCGACACCAGTGCCGTCGACCTCTATTCGGCCCTAGGCGGAGGATTGAAATAGCGTGCGCAAGCCGGTTCTCGATCAGCGCGGGCCCCCGGTCGAGCGCGTTTAGGCCTTCCGTTTCCCGGACTGCGGCAGCGTCTTCTTCGCCGACTTTCGAGCCGGCATGGGCTTCCAGTTTTCCCAATAGGGCTCCGCGCCGATCGATTCGACGAGATAGTCGATGAACGCTCGCACCCGCGGCGAGAGCTGGCGCTGGCTGAGATACACCGCGTAGAGCGTCAGCTCAAGCGCCTTCCAATCGGTCAGCAGCGGCACCAGCGTCCCGCGCATCAGGTCCGCGCCGACGATGAAGCTCGGCTGCAGGATGATGCCGCCGCCTGCGAGCGCAAGCTCGCGCAGCAGGTCGCCGTTCGTGGCATGGACCGAAGGACGGATCTGGACCTTGACCGGCTCCTCGCCCGGGCGCTGCAGCTCCCAGACGTCGCCCGCTGAAAGGTAGGAATAGCTGAGCGTCTCGTGCTGCGCCAGCTCGGAAGGATGCGCCGGCGTGCCGCGGCGCTTGAGATAGATCGGCGAAGCGCATACCACCAGCCGCACGCAGGCGATTGGCCGCGCCACGAGATTGCGGCGCGGCTCGCGGGCGATGCGCAGCGCGACATCGATGCCCTCCGCCGCGAGGTCTGCCACGCGATCGGTGAGGTCGATGTCCAGCCGCACCTTCGGATAGCGGGCGCGGAAACCCGGCAGCAGCCGTGACAGGTGACCGACGCCAAACGAGAGCGGCGCGCTGACGCGCAGGACGCCCGCGGGCGCCGTGCGGCGTTCGCCGGCGATGCTCTCGGCTTCGGCGATCTCCTCGAGGATCCGCCGCGCCTTGTCGACAAACGCTTCACCGGAGCTCGTGAGCGAGATCTTGCGCGTGGTGCGGTTGAGAAGCCGCGCGCCGAGGTGCTTCTCCAGCGCGGCCACCTGCCGCGTCACGGCCGCGTTCGAGGTGTCGAGCTGCTCGGCGGCGCGCACGAAGCTTCCCGCGTCGACAACGCGAACGAAAACCCGCAAGGCGTGGATGAAATCCATCGGGCGGCGATCCGATTATTACGCGGATCGTAACAATGATTTCCGCCCGGTGCCCTGTTTCCGTGGCGGGCCGGCCCTTACAGTGGGTGGCATGACTCGCCTGCCATCGATCTTCGTCTCCCACGGCGCGCCGACCCTCGCGCTGCGGCCCAGAGAAGTCGGCCCGGCTCTTCGCCAGGTCGCGCTCGCCCTGCCCGCGCCGAGCGCCATCCTCGTCGTGTCGCCACACTGGACGAGCGCGCGCCCAATCGTCAGCGGTGCGCCGCAGATGAGCGCGATCCATGATTTCGGGCCGTTCGACCCGGCGCTCTTCGATCTGCGCTACGAGCCGCCCGGCGCGCCCTTAGTGGCGCGCCGCGTCGCCGAGCGCCTGAGCGCTGCCGGCCGGCCGACGCGCATCGACGAGCGCCGCGGCCTCGATCACGGCGCGTGGGTGCCGCTGCAGCTCATGTACCCGCATGCCGACGTGCCGGCCTTCCAGCTTTCGCTGCAGCCCGGCGAAGCGCCGAAGCGCCAGTTCGAGCTCGGGCGGCTCCTCGCGCCGCTCGCCGACGAGGGCGTGCTGCTCGTCTTCTCCGGCAGCTTCACGCACAACCTGTACGAGTTCGATCCCTCGCGGCCCGACGAGGACGGCGCGGAGCCCTATGTAGAGGAATTCCGCGCGTGGGTGCTCGAGCGCCTGAGCGCGAACGACGTGCCAGCCCTCCTCGACTACCGGCGCCGCGCGCCTTTTGCCGAAAGGGCGCATCCCACCGACGAACACCTTCTGCCGCTTTTCGCCGCGCTCGGCGCGGCGCCGGACAGCGGGATCCTGCATCACCCGGTGCGCTCTACGACGTATGGCGTGCTCGCAATGGACGCCTTCGTCTTCAGTGCGCAGCCGCACGCAACCTCGACCATCGACTCAGAAGGAGAAGCAGCTCATGCAATCAGCCTCTAGTACCTACGCCCCCACCTACCGCGCCGCCGAGCGCAATTTCGCGCTGACCGACAGTGTGGATCTCGCGGCGCGCATCGCGCTCGCGGCGATGTTCATCTGGTCCGGCATCGATAAGCTCTTCCTCGGCACCGCCGGCAACGTCGCCTACATGCAGGCCTATCACGTGCCGCTCGCCGGCCTGCTGGTCTACGTCGCGGGACTCGCCGAGCTCGCGGGCGGCCTCGCGCTCGCCGCCGGCTACCAGACGCGTGCGGCCGCCCTCGTGCTCGGCCTGTTCACGTTGCTGGTTACGCCCATCTTCCACAACTTCTGGGCCGTACCGGCCGACCAGGCGCTCAACCAGACAATCCACTTCATGAAGAATCTCGCGCTCGTCGGCGGGTTGCTGCACGTCGTTGCGCACGGCGCCGGAAGATTCTCGCTCGATTCACGCAAAGGAAGCGCCCGTGGCTAAGGTTCTCGTCCTCTATTACTCCTCGTACGGCCACATCGAGCGCATGGCCGAGGAAGTCGCAGCCGGCGCACGCGATGCCGGCGCCGAAGTCACGGTGAAGCGCGTGCCGGAGACGGTGCCCCAGGAGATCGCGAAGAAATCCGGCTTCAAGCTCGAGCAGAAAGCGCCGGTCGCCACGGTCGAGGAGCTCGCCAGCTACGACGCGATCATCTTCGGCACGCCGACACGCTTCGGCAACATGGCCGGGCAGATGAAGAACTTCTTGGACCAGGCCGGCGGCCTCTGGATGCGCGGCGCGCTGGTCGGCAAGCTGGCGGGAGTGTTCACGTCGTCTGCGACGCAGCACGGCGGCCAGGAATCGACGATCCTCACCTTCCACCCCGTGCTCCTGCACCTCGGTTTCATCATCGCCGGCCTGCCTTACGCCTTCGCCGGCCAGATGGGCCACACGGAAGTGATGGGCAACTCGCCCTACGGCGCGTCGACCATCGCCGGCGGTGACGGCAGCCGCCAGCCGTCGAAGGTCGAGCTCGAAGGCGCACGCTACCAAGGCAGGTACATCGCCCAGGTGGCGGCCAAGCTTCGCTAACTCTCTACAAAGGAACAATCATGAAAAGCACGTATCGCATTGCCTTGATCGCCGCCGTCGTCGGCGCCACTTCCAACTATGCGCTTGCTCAGACGCAGGCCGAGAACCCCACGACACCTGCGCCTGCGCACGAGAAACAGGCACCCAAGGTCGAGCGCAACCTGAAGGTGTTCGATGTGCTCGACTTCGACGTCTTCAGCAACCAGAAGTGGGATCGTCTGCACGAGAGCCATGCCAGCGATATCGTCGTCACCTGGCCGGACGGTCATGAGACGAAGGGCATCGACCGGCACATCGAGGACCTGAAGGCGCTCTTCGTCTTCGCGCCCGACATCACCATCAAGGTGCACCCGGTCCGCTTCGGCTCCGGAAGCTTTACCGCCGTGACCGGCGTCATGACCGGCACGTTCACGAAGCCGATGCCGACGCCGGACGGCAAATCGATCCAGCCGACCGGCAAGCGCTTCGCCATCGGCATGGCCACCATCGGCCACTGGAAGGGCGGCGTGATGGACCACGAGTGGCTGTTCTGGGACAACCAGGACTTCATGAAGCAGATCGGGCTCGCGCAGTAGCCCGAGCATGGCCGAACTTGCGCTGCGCATCGAGGACGAGCGCACCGTGCTCGAGCCGCACGGAGCCGGTGCGCCGTCCCTCCTCTTGCACGGCCTGGGCTGGAAGGCGCTCGCGCGCGACCATCTCAAGCACGATCCGCCATCGTCGCTCGAACTGGAGAACGCCATCGCGGCGATAGAGGACGAGATCGCCCGAGTGCGAGCCTTGCCGGCAAAAGGCTTGCGCCTGCAGACGGACGACGTGCGCGTTCGCGAGATCGCGCTCGCTGCCGGCGTGCCGGCGGGCGAGCCGATGACGATTCAGGCCGTGGAGCAGTCCTTCCAGCGGCTCGCCGCGCGCTCCGTCTCCGGAGGCCGATCGGGCGACGGCATTCCTCCCGGTAACGAACGCGCAGCCACTCTTGTCATCCCGCGCGAGCTCATGCACCACCTCGGCTTTTCCGCAATCCTCTGGCCCTAGCGATCAAGCGCCCGCTTGCGCCAATTCCCACGCGCCTGCACTTAGACACTTCATCCACCCGTCGTCTGCATGTCGTTATCGATCGGCAACATTTGGCCGGATATCGACTTTGCCGCATCGGATGCAAGGAAAACGGCGAGAGCGGCAATGTCTTTGGGCTCGACGAGCCTCTTGATCGATTGAGCCGCCATCGCCTCTTTGCGCACCTCGTCGAGCGGCTTGTGCGTTGCCTGCGCGCGCCCTTCGAAGACCTTTTCGATGCGCGGCCCGGCCACCGCGCCCGGAAGTATCGCGTTCGCGCGGATTCCGTACGCGCCGAGCTCGATGGACAGCGTCTTTGTAAAGCCGATCAGCCCCCACTTGGCAGTGCAGTAGGGACTACGGTTCGCGTAGCCGAACCGGCCGGCTACCGAAGACATGTTGATGATGACGCCGGCGCTCGATTTCTTCAGGTGAGGGATGGCGAGGCGCGTTACGTTGAACGTGCCGGTGAGGTCGACTTGCATGACCTTTTCCCAGGCATCCGGGTCCATTGCCTCGACCGGCGCGGTCGGACCCGAGATACCGGCATTGTTCACCAGCACGTCGAGCCCGCCGAGTGCACCGACGGCGTCAGGAACCATGCGCTCGATGTCCCGCCGTTTCGAAACATCGCATAGCCTGGTGATAAGGCCCGGGATGTCCTTGGCGGCTGCGCGCAGCGCCGCCTCGTCGATATCGCAGACGCAAACCTTGGCGGCACTTGCCGCGAACGCGCGCGCAATCTCCTTGCCTATGCCGGAAGCCCCCGCCGTTACTAATACGCGCTGTGCCATCTATGTCACTCCTTTATGTTCGCCGCGATCCATGCGGCATAGGCCTGCATGAACCCCTGAAGGAATTTCCGCGTGCCGTCATTGACGAGCTTACCGCTCGCGTCGAAAAGCTTGTCGGCGCCTCCGAGATAGGCTTCCGGCTGCGGCATCGCCGGCACGTTCAAAAAGACGAGCGATTGCCGGAGGTGATGATTGGCACCAAATCCCCCGATCGCTCCGGGCGAAGCGCTGACCACAGCGCCTGGCTTACCGCTCCATACGTTCTTGCCGTAAGGCCGTGATCCGGCATCTAAGGCATTCTTGAGCGCGGCAGGCATCGAGCGATTGTGCTCCGGATCGCGAATGGGTCTCGTGCGACTTCATCAGTAACGCCAACGATCTTCCCCGGTCCCGTGCGCCGAGAGTTAATAGGCCTTGCAGGGGGCACCGGAACTTCCTTTCGTGACGCCGCGGGACGGAAGGGCATGATCGGCTTGCGCGATGGCTCGCACTATCGCGATACCGCAACACGTCGTGTCATGGTTTGCACGAAACGCAGCGCCGCGTTTGCGGGTCACGCCGTCCGCGACACGGCGAGACGTGGCGCATGAAAGCGGAACTTTCAATGCCGCGCTCGAGGAGTCCGCGGCGGGCGGACAGCAGCGATCAGCCGATGTATTTCTCGACGATCTCCGGCGGCCGGACATGCGCCGCCGACGGATCGTGACCGGCGTCGCGCGCCACCCGACGCTGGCGCAGCAGATCCCAACACTGGTCGAGCTCGACCTGCAGGTCCTTCCGGCGCCGGCCCTGCTCCTCGGTGAGCGAGCCGTGCTCGAAAAGCTTCTGCTCTTCTGCGACCAGGCGCTGGGTATGGGTCAATACTCGGATGTCCTTCGAGGCGTCGTCCATGCCACGCTCCTCGGATCTGCGAAAGGTGAGTATAGAGTCTACGCCGCTAGGTCGGACCCGCTCCACAAGCTCATCAACACAGGCCCGCTATGCGGCTTTGAGCACGAAATCGACGTGCACCGCATCGAGCGGAAAGTCGATCTTTCCGACCGCGTTCCTGCGCAGCACGCCAGCAGCAAGCAACGCGCGCACATCGCCGTGCGCGGCTTTCACGTCCCGCCCGGCTCGCCGTGCAGATGCGCCGTTGCTTCACGACCCGTGCCAAGCGGTGACGCGAGCCTGTCACCTTCTGCGAAGCGGGACTGAGCGGGGATAAAAGCAGGGCGCGCCGAACCGCCAGGTCACGCTGCAGCCGTTTGCGCAGAGCCGCGTCGCGGGCCTTTGCCAGCGTCAGCTCCGACATCGCCGAGCCGGATTGCGTAGCGCGCCATCCTGGGAGCGATAGCGATAGAAGAAGACCTTCTTGTCCGTAGCAAAGCGCGCACGCGCAAGCCCGGGCATTGCGCGCCGCCGCGCTCCTCCCGGGCTCCTGTCGGCGATAATTCAGGCGATCAGCGTCTCAGGCTTCCGCGGTTGCAAAGACTTGCCGGACTTGACCAGAAAAGCCGTCGGTGAACGCGGCGTCGTGGCGAACGCGGCGTATGGATACATCGCCGGCTCGGCCATCGCCAAGGGTCGCATCGTCTCGATGGATCTGTCCGCCGCGAAAGCTGCGCCGGACAGTTTAGTTCTACCGGTGGTCGAGCAATAAGCCAGTCCATCACCTCGCCGCGGAGCCACCCGACAGAAACCTCGCTCCGATTGCCGCGGCCTCGGACAACGATGGGCGAGTTCGGAACTTCACGCCCATAAGCAAGATATTGGAGCAGCAAACAGGCGATCGCCGAAGCCCACGATGCTGTCGCCGTCGTAGAGAACCGCGCCAAGCATAAGGCGGTCGCGCGATGCGTTGGCGAGCTTTCTCAGACCCTTGAAGTCGCCTGCGGTGACCGTAGCAGCTGCCTTGATCTCGAGGCCGACTAATTCACCGCGATCGTTCTCCACGACGACGTCGACTTCATCCTGATCCTTGTCCCGGTAGTGATGGAGCGTGTATGTACCATCGAGCCAGGCTGTTTGTTTCATGATCTCCGAGAAGACGAATGCCTCTAGCACCGGCCCAAATATCGAACGGTCTTTCGCGATTCGTTCGTCGGTTATGCCGAGGATCGCTGCCAGTAACCCAGCATCAAGGAAGTGCAGTTTGGGCGTCTTGACCAGCCGCTTAAGGCGATTTCGAAACCATGGGTCTAGGCGGCGCAAAAGGAACAGCTGTTCGAGTACGCCGATGTATCGTCTCGTTGTCTTCGCATCGAGTTTGATCTCTGCCCCGGTTTGCATGAAGTTGGTGAGTTGTCCAGAATGGTGCGCGAGCACGCGGAGCAGGCGAGGCATCTGCTCCAGCCTCTCGACTTCCGCAATATCGCGAACGTCGCGTTGCACGATCGCTTCTACATATTCGCGCGCCCAGGCTTGGCGCCGCTTTGGATCCTCGCGTGTCAACATCTCCGGATAGCCGCCGATCAACACGGCGTCCACAAGCTCTGTACCCACCAAGGTCTCAAGCGGCTTGGCGACCTTGCCTGAGAAGGTCTTCTCCAGGAATGTCGGTTTTGTGCCGCGTATCTCGGCCCGCGAGAGCGGCAGAAGATTTACGACTTCCATGCGGCCGGCCAGGCTCTCGGCCACTTGGGGCAGCGTCAGTAGGTTGGCCGAACCAGTCAGCAGAAAGCGCCCGGGCCGGCGGTCCTCGTCCACCGAGCGTTTGATGGCACGCAGCAGTTCCGGAGCGCGCGGTATCTCGTCGATGACGGCTCGCTCAATCCCGCGCATGAAGCCGGCCGGATCGGCCCGTGCAGCGGCGAGCTGCGTGTCGTCGTCCAGGGTGATGTAGGTTCTATCCCATTCCACAAAGCGGCGTGCCAGCGTCGTCTTGCCGCACTGGCGCGGACCATTGACCATGACGACCGGTGTATCCCGTAGCGCGGTTTTGACGCGCTCCGCGGAGAAGCGCTCGAACAGTTTGTCCTTAGTGCTGGCCATGTTTGAGGGCGGGGTCGTCCATTTCGGATTTGCGAGTCGTCCAATCCGGATTGCGCGTTCGTCCAAACCGGATTATATTATCGTCTAATCCGGAGGAAAGCGCCGTCCATTCCGGACCGTCTACCTGCCTGCCCGCTACGCCGTAGCGCGCCTAAGTACGCCTCAGTTGGTTCCGCTGCCGGCCATCAGCGGCTAGATTGCTCCGGCTTTCAGCTCGCCAAAGGAACCCAATGAAGTGAACTACAGCGACTTCGAGGCTCGCGACGAGGGTGTGAGCGACACGCTTGTGGTACTGCGAGAAGTGTCCCTTCAGGAGAAAGCGAAGCAGTTGGGTCTGTGTGAAGAAACAGTTCGCAGGCACGCGCGAGAATTAGGCGGCAGAAAAATTGGCAAGCTCTGGCGGTTTCCGTATGAGGACCGTCGGCTGGCACTGCGGCCCTCCGCAACATCAAGAAATGGAGAGCAGCTATGCCAAAGTCACCGAGAGGAGTTAAGCCCGCTTGGGCGGTTGAAGCAGGACTCAGCGACGCAGAGTACCGGCTCGCAGCAAAGCTCGGACTCTATCTCCGGGGCCGGCAGTGGCGGACCCGGATCAAGGGAAAGCGCTACCCCACGTCGACGAGGGTCCTCGCGGATGCCGTGGAATTTGTAGCGAAGAAGCGCAACGACCTCTGGACCGCAAAGAAGATGGGGGTCAAAGCCCCGCGCTCATGGCGCGAAGCCTGCCAGCGGCGCGAGGACGAGTCCTCCGAGTCCATGAAGTCGTGGAGTGACGAAGCACAGCGGCTGGCGTGGTGGTGGCCGCATCTCAAGCACATTAAGGATCTGAACGAGATCACTCGGGAGATGGTTGCCGAGATCATCGAAAGCGGAAAGCTGCGCTGCCCTGATCCCTCCAGGATCAGGAACGGGAGCGGCTTCGTGCGGGTAGACAAGTCGGGTCCTGCGTCGTGCAACACGACGGCGAACAAGTATGTGCGCGTGGTGCAGACCATCCTCAACAAGGCCGAACGCGAGTGGAGCTGGATGCCGGCGCATACAGCCGACATGATGGTGTACGGGGCGATGACGATGCACCGCAGGGCCAACGTGACGGACCTGGCGTGGTCCATGATCGATTGGGAAAAGCGCGCCGTGCAGATCGCTGGCCGGCTCACCAAGACCGGCAAGCCGATCTACGTGCCGCTCAATCCGGTCGCCATGGCGATCCTGAAGCGCCGCTACGAGGCCGTGGACAAGGATGGCAAGAGCAGCCGCCACCCGGTCTACGTCTTTACGTGGCGCGGCAAGAAGATCGCCCAGGTGGTCACCAAGGCGTTTCGACAGGCGCGCGCCAAGGCCGGCATGGGCGACGTTTGCTTCCACACCATGAGGCACTGTGGGCAGACGTGGCTCACCGAGGAAGGCGTGACCCCGGAGATGCGGGCGCGGCTAGGCGGCTGGACCGTGCGCGGGATGGCTGCGATGGACGACTACCCCCACCTGAACATCGAGCCGCTGCGGCCTATCGCCGAAATACTCGCAACGAAGTGGAACGCGGCTCTCGCGCTTCGGCGCGCTGAGCTCAAGGCTGGGAAAGCGGTCGAGACCGACGCCGCCGCCCCCGCGACTGTGCGTGCCGAGGTTGGGGCAAGCACAATTTCAGCACAACCAACCGGCCGGAAAAGACACAGTCCGCGGGCAACTGCTTGATGGGATTGGCGGAGCGGACGGGACTCGAACCCGCGACCCCCGGCGTGACAGGCCGGTATTCTAACCAACTGAACTACCGCTCCTCAGCACAGCAGACTGCGATGGTGGGTGCTGTAGGGGTCGAACCTACGACATCTGCCTTGTAAGGGCAGCGCTCTACCGCTGAGCTAAGCACCCCCGATGCGAAAGAAAACTTCCATTCGCAAAAGGGGCGTCAGTTTATCGCGTCCTTCAGGGCCTTACCAGCGCGGAACTTCGGCAGCTTCGCCGCTTTGATCTCCACCGCTTCGCCGGTGCGCGGATTGCGCCCGGTGCGCGCGGCACGCGTGCTGGCGTAGAACGTGCCGAAGCCGACCAGCGTCACGTCCTCGCCTTTGCGCAGGCTCGTCTTCACGGAATTCACGAGCGCATCGACCGCGCGCTCTGCGGCCGATTTGGAAATCTCGGCCGCCTGAGCGATTTGCTCGATCAGGTCGGCTTTGTTCACGGCCTAGTGGGTGGTGACCGCTCCGGTCTGGTCGTCCGGCTTCGGCGGAATCGGCGCCGGCTCCTCGGTGTCGGGCAGCGCCTCGGGCTGGCGCTCGAGCGCGACCTCGAGCACCTTGTCGATCCACTTCACCGGCACGATCTCGAGCTTGTTCTTGATGTTGTCGGGGATCTCGACCAGGTCCTTCACGTTCTCTTCCGGGATCAGCACGGTCTTGATGCCGCCGCGATGCGCTGCGAGCAGCTTCTCCTTCAGGCCGCCGATCTGCAGCACTTCGCCGCGCAGCGTGATCTCGCCGGTCATGGCGACATCCGAGCGCACCGGGATGCCGGAGAGCACCGACACCATCGCCGTCACGATGCCGATGCCGGCGCTCGGGCCGTCCTTCGGCGTCGCGCCTTCCGGAAGGTGAATGTGGATGTCGTGCTTCTGATAGAAGTCTTCCTTGACGCCCAGCCGGCGCGAGCGCGCGCGCACCACTGAGAGCGCGGCCTGGATCGACTCCTGCATCACGTCGCCGAGCTTGCCGGTGGTGATGGTCTTGCCCTTGCCGGGCATGGTCACGGATTCGATCGTCAGCAGCTCGCCGCCGACCTCGGTCCAGGCGAGGCCGGTGACCTGCCCGACCTGGTTCTGCTTCTCGGCCATGCCGAAGGTGTAGCGGCGCACGCCGAGGAACTTGTCCAGGTTCTTCGGCGTCACGGTGATGCGATGCACCTTGTCCTCGCCCGCCTTCTTCTCGGTGAGGAGCTGCTTCACCGCCTTGCGGCAGATCTTGGAAATCTCGCGCTCCATCGCGCGCACGCCCGCCTCGCGCGTGTAGTAGCGCACGATGTCGCGGATCGCGGCTTCCGAGACCGAGAGCTCGCCGTCCTGCAATCCCGCGTTCTTCATCTGCTTGGGCAGCAGGTACTTGGTGGCGATGTTCATCTTCTCGTCCTCGGTGTAGCCCGAGAGACGGATGACTTCCATGCGGTCAAGCAGCGCCGGCGGGATGTTCAGCGTGTTGGACGTCGCCACGAACATCACTTCCGAGAGGTCGTACTCGACCTCGATGTAATGGTCGACGAAGGTATGGTTCTGCTCGGGGTCGAGCACTTCCAGCAGCGCGCTGGAGGGGTCGCCGCGCCAGTCCATGCCCATCTTGTCGACCTCGTCGAGCAGGAAGAGCGGGTTCTTCACGCCGACCTTGGTCATGTTCTGCAGGATCTTGCCGGGCATCGAGCCGATGTAGGTGCGGCGGTGGCCGCGCACCTCCGCCTCGTCGCGCACGCCGCCGAGCGACATGCGCACGAACTTGCGGTTGGTGGCACGCGCGATCGACTGGCCGAGCGAGGTCTTGCCGACGCCCGGCGCGCCCACCAGGCACAGGATCGGCGCCTTCATCTTGTCGACGCGCGTCTGCACCGCGAGGTACTCAACGATGCGCTCTTTGATTTTCTCCAGCCCGTAGTGATCTTTGTCCAGGATCTGCTGCGCGGCGTTGATGTCCTTCGAAATCTTCGACTTCTTTTTCCAGGGCAGATTGACGATGGTCTCGATGTAGTTGCGCACCACGGTCGCTTCCGCCGACATCGGCGACATCAGCTTCAGCTTCTTCAGCTCCGCTTCCGCCTTCTTGCGCGCGTCCTTCGGCATGTGCGCGCGCTTGATGCGCTTCTCCATCTCCTCGAGGTCCGCGCCCTCCTCGCCTTCGCCGAGCTCCTTCTGGATCGCCTTTACCTGCTCGTTCAGGTAGTACTCGCGCTGGCTCTTCTCCATCTGGCGCTTGACGCGACCGCGGATGCGCTTCTCGACCTGCAGGATGTCGATTTCCGTTTCCAGCTGGGACAGCAAGTGCTCCAGCCGCTGCTTGACGTCGAACATCTCGAGCACCTGCTGCTTCTGCTCGAGCTTGAGCGGCAGGTGCGCGGCCACCGTGTCGGCCAAGCGCCCGGCCTCGTCGATGCCGGAGAGCGAAGTGAGAATCTCCGGCGGGATCTTCTTGTTCAGCTTGACGTACTGATCGAACGCCGAGAGCAGCGCACGGCGCAAGGCTTCGACCTCAGGGGCATTCGCACCTTCGGCGGCGACGGCGGAGGCTTCCGCCACCCAGTGCGTGCGCACGTCGATCACATCGCGGATGTGCGCGCGCGTGCCGCCCTCGACCAGCACTTTCACCGTGCCGTCGGGCAGCTTCAGCATCTGCAGGATGTTCGAGACGCAGCCGATCGAGTACATGTCCTGCGGGCCCGGGTCGTCCTTGGCGGCGGACTTCTGGGCGACGAGCAGGATCGATTTCCCGGCTTCCATCGCGGTCTCCATCGCCTTGATGGACTTCGGGCGCCCAACGAACAGCGGAATCACCATGTGGGGAAACACCACCACATCGCGCAGCGGCAGCAGCGGGTACTGGACGATTTCGGGGGTGGGCGGCGCTTGCTCGGACATTTAGATTAGCCTCATCAAGGGGTTGCAGCTCACACAGTAAGTGTGGGTTCCCCCAGAAAAATCAATGATCAGAGCGTACACGCAAACGCGGTTACGCTGCAACGCGCAAACGGTGACGAAATGTAGTTGCTACGGGCCGGGTTGCCGAACGGCTGTGTTACGCGGAGCTGCCGCTCGCGATCTTGTGGCTGTCGGAATAGATGAGTAGCGGCTTGCCGTCGGCGCTCACCATCGACTCGTCGACCACCACCTTGCTCACGTTTTCGAGCGTCGGCAGCTCGTACATCGTGTCGAGCAGGATGTGCTCGAGGATGGAGCGCAGTCCCCGGGCGCCGGTCTTGCGCGCGAGCGCGCGCTTGGCGACCGCGCCGAGCGCGCCGGTGCGGATCTCGAGCTCCACGCCTTCCATGTGGAAGAGCCGCTGGTATTGCTTGATGAGCGCGTTCTTCGGCTCGGTGAGGATCTGGATCAGCGCGTGCTCGTCGAGCTCTTCGAGCGTCGCGAGCACCGGCAGCCGGCCGACGAATTCCGGAATAAGCCCGTATTTAATAAGGTCTTCGGGCTCGACGCTCTTCAGGAGATCGTAGGTCGCCTTGGAGTTCTTGGGGCTTCTCACTTCGGCGCCGAAGCCGATGCCGGTCTTCTCGGTGCGGTTGCGCACGATCTTCTCGAGGCCATCGAAGGCGCCGCCGCAGATGAAGAGGATGTTGGTGGTATCGACCTGGACGAAATCCTGGTTCGGGTGCTTGCGTCCGCCCTGGGGCGGCACGGAAGCGATGGTGCCCTCGATCAGCTTGAGGAGCGCCTGCTGCACGCCCTCGCCCGAGACGTCGCGCGTGATCGACGGGTTGTCCGACTTGCGCGAGATCTTGTCGATCTCGTCGATGTAGACGATGCCGCGCTTTGCCTTGTCGACGTCGTAGTCGCAGTTCTGCAGCAGCTTCTGGATGATGTTCTCGACATCCTCGCCGACATAGCCCGCTTCAGTGAGCGTAGTGGCGTCGGCAATCACGAACGGCACATTGAGCAGCCGCGCGAGCGTCTGCGCGAGGAGTGTCTTGCCCGAGCCGGTGGGCCCGATCAGCAGGATGTTGGACTTGGCGAGCTCGACCTCGTCGTTCTTCGACAGGTGCTTGAGCCGCTTGTAGTGGTTGTAGACCGCGACCGAGAGAATCTTCTTGGCGACGTCCTGGCCGATCACATACGAATCGAGGATCTGGCGGATCTCGCGCGGCGTCGGCAGATCGGACTTCGCGCCCTTGCCGCCCTTATCGGAGGCGGTCTCCTCGCGGATGATGTCGTTGCACAGCTCGATGCATTCGTCGCAGATGAAAACCGACGGCCCGGCGATCAGCTTCCTTACTTCGTGCTGGCTCTTGCCGCAGAACGAGCAGTAGAGGAGCTTTTCGCCAGAGGAGCTTTTTTCCGACATGGTGTTTAGGTGTTTTCCCGAGAGACTAGCACCTTATCCACGATGCCGTACTTTACCGCGTCTTGCGCACCCATGAAAAAGTCACGCTCGGTGTCCCGCGCAATGGTCTCGACCGCCTTGCCGGTGTGCTTGGCAAGAATTTCATTCAGCCGGCCGCGCAGGTAGAGGATTTCTTTGGCATGAATCTCGATGTCGGTGGCCTGGCCCTGGAAGCCGCCCATCGGCTGGTGGATCATGACGCGCGAATTGGGCAGTGCAAAACGCTTCCCCTGATCGCCCGCCGCGAGCAGCAGCGACCCCATGCTCGCCGCCTGCCCGACGCAGAGCGTGCTGACATCGGGCTTGATGAACTGCATGGTGTCGTAGATCGCGAGTCCCGCCGACACCGAGCCGCCCGGCGAGTTGATATAGAAGAAGATGTCCTTGTCGGGGTTTTCCGACTCGAGGAACAGGAGCTGCGCCACGATCAGGTTCGCCGTGATTTCGGTCACGGGCCCGACCAGGAACACCACGCGCTCTTTGAGGAGCCGCGAATAGATGTCGTAGGCGCGCTCGCCGCGTCCGGACTGCTCGATGACCATCGGGATGAGCCCGAGGTCGTTGATCTGAGAATCGCTCTGCCAGTTCACCCGTTGCTTCCCATCAGGTCGTCGAAGGCGACGGGCTTGTCCACGACCGTCGCTTTGCCGAGCACCCATTTCACGACATTCGCCTCGAGCGCCACGCCTTCCATCTCGGAAAGCCGCTGCGGCTGCATGTAAAACCATTTTACTACCTCGGCAGGGCTCTCGTAGGTTGCTGCTTCCTGCTCGACCACCGCGCGCACCTCCGCCGGCTTGGGTTGCAAATTTTCGGCACGCGCGAGCTCGCCGATGATGAGTCCCAGCGCGACGCGGCGCTTCGCCGTCGCCTCGAACGCGGCCGGATCGAGCGGAATCTGCCCGGGCTTCAGGCCGCGCGCCTGCAAATCTGCGGCAGCGCGCTCGAGGAGCTGCTGCGCCTCCATTTGCACGAGCGATTTCGGCAACTCGAGCGGCGTTCGGTCGAGCAGCGCCTGCAGCACCTCGCCCTTCACGCGCGCGTCGATGCGCTTGGCCGTCTCGCGCTCCACGTTGGCGCGGATTTCGCTTCGCATCTTGGCGATATCGCCGTCGGCAATGCCGAGCGACTTCGCAAACTCCGCGTCCACCTCGGGGAGCTGCGGCTCCTCCACACGCTTCATCGTCAGCTCGAAGCTTGCGCGCTTGCCGGCCACTTCCTTGCCGTGGTAATCGGCGGGGAAGGTGAGCTCGAAGGTTTTCGTTTCGCCCGCGCGCATGCCCTGCGCGGCGGCGTCGAATTCCGGCAGCATGCGTCCCTCGCCGAGCGTGAAGCTGAAGTTCTCGCCTTTGCCGCCGGCAAATGCTTCGCCGTCGATCGTGCCGCTGAAGTCGACGGTTAGCCGGTCTTCCTGCTTTGCCGGACGCTCGACCGGCACGAAGCGCGTGCGCTGCTTGCGCAGGATGCCGATGGTCTTGTCCACCGCCGCGTCGTCGACGCTCACTTGCGGGCGCTCGATGGTCACGCCGGCGAGCTCGCCCACTTTTACCTCGGGGTAAATCTCGAACGTGGCGCTGAACTCGAGCGCCGCCGTATCGCTGCCGTCTTTTTTCTCGATGCGCGGGAAGCCGGCGACCTTGAGATTCGCCTCCTTCACTGCATTGCTGAACGCTTTTTGCACCGCATCGCTCAGCACTTCCGAGCGCACCTGCGGGCCATAGGTCTGCGCGATGAGCTTCATCGGCACCTTGCCCGGCCGGAAGCCCGGCATCTTCACGTTGCGCGCGAGCTGCTTCAGCCGAGTGTCGACCTCGCGCTCGATCTCCGCCGCGGGCAGCGACATCGATACGCGCCGCTCGAGCGTCCCTAGCGTTTCCACGTTTGCCATTCCCTTATTGATCCTTGGTGCGAAGGGAGGGACTCGAACCCACACGCCTCGCGGCGCCAGCTCCTAAGGCTGGTGCGTCTACCAGTTCCGCCACCCTCGCCGGTGGAACAAAAAAAGCGTGAAAAAAACAACGTATTATACCTTCGGTGCCATGCCGGTCGGCCATTACGAGAACTTTCCGGTCGCTTCGCTTCTCCTGCCCCGGCGCCTGCGGCCGCCGATCGAAATCATCTATCGCTTCGCGCGCAGCGCCGACGACATCGCCGACGAAGGCACCGCAGCAGACGATGTACGGCTCTCGAGATTAAGCGTCTACCGGAGCGAGCTCGGGCGTATTGCGGTCGGGGAGGTTCCTGACGCGCCGCTCTTTCGCGATGTAGCGAGAATCGTGCGCGAATATGGCCTGCCGCTCGGCCTATTTCGCGATCTGATCGACGCCTTCGCGCAGGACGTGACACAGAAGCGCTACGCAAGCTTCACGCAGCTTCTGGATTACTGTCGCCGCTCGGCGAATCCGGTCGGGCGGCTGTTGCTGCACTTATTCAAACGCACCGCCGATGCCGATCTCGCCGCCTCCGACGCGGTATGCACTGCGCTGCAGCTCATCAACTTCTGGCAGGACGTCGAGCTCGATTTCGCCAAGGGGCGCATTTATCTGCCGCAGGACGAAATGGCGCGCCACGGCGTGAGCGAAGGCCACATCGCCGAGGCACGTTGCGACGCCGCGTGGCGCTCGCTGCTCGAGTTCCAGGTCGCGCGCTCTCGGGAGCTGATCCTGCGCGGCCAGCCGCTCGCGCGCTCGTTGCCCGGCCGCATCGGCCTCGAGATCCGCGCCACCATCCAGGGCGGACTTCGCATCCTCGAGAAGATCGAGCGCGTCGAGTTCGATGTCTTCCGCCGCCGGCCGGTGCTCGGCGCCTTCGACTGGCCGCTGGTGCTGCTGCGCGCGGCATGACGCCCGACGAATACTGCCAGCAGAAAGCGACCTCCAGCGGCTCGAGCTTCTACTACTCGTTCCTCTTCCTTCCCGGGGAGCGCCGCCGCGCCATCACTGCGCTCTACGCCTTCTGCCGCGAGGTCGATGACGTGGTCGACGAGGGTTTGGATCCGCAAGTCGCGGCCGCCAAGCTCGCCTGGTGGCGCGCGGAGGTGGCGAATCTTTTCGCCGGCCGGCCGCAGCACCCGGTGACGCGCGCGCTCGAAGCGCATCGCGACAACTATGGTCTCAGCGCTGCGCGGCTGAACGAGATCATCGATGGCATGGAGATGGATCTGCGGCAGACGCGCTACCTCGACTGGTCGGGGCTCGCCGCCTATTGCTACCGGGTCGCGGGCGTCGTCGGCCTGCTTGCCGCCGGCATCTTCGGCTATCGCGATGCCCGCACGCTCGACTATGCCAAGAACCTCGGCATCGCCTTCCAGCTCACCAACATCATCCGCGACGTCGGCGAGGACGCGCGCAAGAACCGCGTCTACCTGCCGGTAGAGGATCTGCAGCGCTTCGGCGTGCCGGCCGCCGATATCCTGCAGGCGCGCGAGACGCCCGCTTTCCGCGAGCTGATGCAATTCGAGGCGGAGCGCGCCCGCGCTTACTACGCCGCTGCGATGTCCGCCCTGCCGTCGGCGGATCGCCGCGCGCAGCGTCCCGGACTCATCATGGCGGCGATCTATCGCACGCTGCTGGACGAGATCCAGCGTGATGGCTTCCGCGTGCTCACGCGGCGCACCTCGCTTACGCCGCTGCGCAAATTCTGGCTCGCTTGGCGCACCTGGATCGCGGCGTAGCGATCGTTGGCGCGGGCTACGCCGGCATGGCTGCCGCCGTCTCGCTCGCCGAGCGCGGCGTGCGCGTCACGGTATTTGAATCCGCCGCCGTGCCGGGTGGCCGCGCGCGGCGCGTCGAGTCCCAGGGTCAGGTGCTCGACAACGGGCAGCACATTCTGATCGGCGCCTACCGCACGCTCTACCAGCTGATGCGCACGGTCGGCGTGGCGGCAAGCGCCGTGCTGCGCATCCCGCTCGAAGTGCGCTACGCCGGCAGCTTTCATTTTCGGCGCGGCGCGCTCGGCCTCGCCGGCGCCCTGCTCACCGCGCGCGGCATCCCGTTCGCCGAGCGCCTCCGCGCCGCGCGTTTCATTGCGCGCCTGCGGCGCACGCGCTTCCGGCTCGCCGCGGATACGAGCGTGAGCGAGCTGCTCGCACAATATGGGCAGGCCGGGCACATCGGTCACTTTCTCTGGCGTCCGCTCTGCGTCTCGGCGCTCAATACGCCGCCCGAGCTCGCTTCCGCGAGCGTGTTTCTCGCTGTGCTGCGCGACACGCTGGGCACCACGGCAGCGGCGAGCGACCTCGTGCTGCCGCGCGTGGATCTCTCACGCCTTTTCCCCGAGCCCGCAGTGCAGTTCGTGCGCGCGCACCGCGGCGAGGTGCGGCTGCAATCGCCGGTCAAGGATCTCGGCGCGCTGCGGCAAGAGTTCGACCATCTGATCATCGCTGTCGGCCCGCACCAGCTGAAGACCCTCGTGCCCGACGCGCCCGAGTATTCGTACCAGCCGATCTACACCTGCTATCTGCAATACGCCGATTCGGTGCGCCTGCCATTTCCAATGCTCGGACTGAGCGACGGGCTGGTGCAGTGGGTATTCGACCGCGGCGCGCTGCTCGGCGAAAGCGGACGCCTTGCATGCGTCATCAGCGCGCAGGGCGATCACCAGCAGATGACCCTCGATGATATTGCCGAGCGTTGTCATCGCGAGGTCGCGGCTGCGCTTGGTGCGCTCGGCAAGCCGCTCTGGTGGCGCGTCATCGCGGAGAAGCGCGCGAGCATTACCTGCTCGCCGGGAATCAAGCAGCGCAATCTCCTGCCATTGCGGCCGGAGGTGACGTTCGCCGGCGACTACACGGATCCGGAATATCCGCCGACGCTCGAAGCGGCGGTGCGCAGCGGCGTGCGCGCGGCCGACGAAATAATTGTTGCTATGACCGCGAATTCACAGATTGCGCAGTAGCTGGACCGCCTGGTCGACGCGCTCGACCGGGAGCACTTCGAGACCCGCAATCTTCGCTTTCGGCTGGTTGGCGCGCGGGATGATCATCTTGGCGAAGCCGAGCTTCGCCGCCTCGCGCAGGCGCTCCTGGCCGCGCGGCGCCGGGCGCACTTCGCCGGCGAGCCCGATCTCGCCGAACACCGCGAGCTTCTCGGCGATCGGGCGATCGGTGAGCGAGGAAACCACGGCGAGCGTCACGGCCAGATCGGCCGCCGGCTCGGCGATGCGTACGCCGCCGACCGCGTTGACGAAGACGTCCTGCTCCCAGGTGGCGATGCCCGCGTGCCGGTGCAGCACCGCGAGCAGCATGGCGAGCCGGTTCTGCTCGAGGCCGACTGAGAGCCGCCGCGGATTGGGCGCGTGCGCCGCATCGACCAGCGCCTGGATCTCCACCAGCAGCGGACGCGTGCCTTCGATGGTCGCGAGCACGCATGAGCCGGCGACGGGCTTCTCGTGCGTGGAGAGAAAGAGCGCCGAAGGGTTAGTGACACCGCGCAGCCCTTTGTCGGTCATGGCGAAGACGCCGAGCTCGTTCACCGCGCCGTAGCGATTCTTCACCGCGCGTACCAGGCGAAAAGCGGAGTTCGGGTCACCCTCGAAATAGAGCACCGTGTCGACGATATGCTCGAGCACGCGCGGACCCGCGATCGCGCCTTCCTTGGTCACGTGCCCGATGAAGACGAGGGTGGTGCCGGTGCGCTTCGCATGGCGCGTGAGCTGCGCCGCGCATTCGCGCACCTGGGCGACGGACCCGGGCGCCGATTGCAGCGTCTCCGACCAGAGCGTCTGGATCGAGTCCACCACCGCGACGCGCGGGCGTGCCGTGTCGAGCGCGGCGATGATGCGCTCGAGCTGCGTCTCGGCGAGGAGCCGCAAGGTTGTCGATTGCAGCGCGAGCCGGCGCGCGCGCAGCGCCACCTGCTCGGCGGATTCTTCGCCGCTGATATAGAGCGCCGGCAGGTTGGCGGACAACGCGTGCAGCGCCTGCAGCAGCAAAGTGGACTTGCCGATCCCCGGATCGCCGCCGAGCAGCGCCACCTGTCCGCCGACGAGGCCGCCGCCGAGCACCCGGTCAAGCTCGGCCACGCCGCTGCTCGCGCGCTCGACCTCGGCGGCGGGCACCGCATCGAGGGTCAGCGGCTTCGCCGCCTGCGCCGCGTAGCGATGCGTCGTGCCCTTCTCCACCGCCGTTTCGCTCAGGGTGCCGGCCGCACCGCAGGAGGGGCAGCTGCCGAACCATTGCAGCGCCGAGGCACCGCACTCGGCGCAGACATAGGCGGTTTTCGCCTTCGCCACGCTAGGCCACCTCCGCCACCGGCACGCGCGGCGCGAGCGCGCAGAGGAGCTCGTAGCTGAGCGTCCCGGCAGCGGCGGCCACCTCATCGGCGCAAAGGCCCTCGCCCCAGAGCGTCACCGGCGCACCGATGCCGGCGTCCGGCATGCCGTTTAAATCGATCGTGATCATGTCCATCGACACCCGGCCAACGATGCGGGTGCGCCGGCCGTTGACCAGCACCGGCGTCCCCACCGGCGCGTGCCGCGGGTAGCCATCGGCGTAGCCGCAGGCCACGACGCCGACGCGCATCGCGCGCTCGGCGCGATAGGCAAGGCCGTAGCCGACGCCCTCACCCGGCGCGAGATCCTGCGTGGCGATGATCTCGGAGGTGAGCGTCATCGCGGGCTTGAGACCCAGCGCCGCCGCGCGGTGCTCAGCGCTCATGTGATCAAACGGCGAGCAGCCATACAGGATGATCCCCGGGCGCACCCAATCGGCGTGCGTCTGCGGAAAGCGAAAAAGCGCCGCGGAGTTGGCGAGCGAACGCGGACCGGCGAAAGATTTCGTCAGGCTCGCGAAGCGCTCGAGTTGTGCGCTCACGCCCGATGCACCATCGGCGTCGGCGAAATGGGTCATCAACGTAATGGTGTTGACGTGGGCATGCGCGCGCAGCGCCTGATAGCCCGAGTGCACATTGGCTGCCGTGAAGCCGAGGCGATTCATGCCGCTATTCACCTTGAAATAGGCATCGATCGGCGCGGACAGCGAACCGAGCAGCTTGATTTGTGCCGGCTGGTGAATCACCGGAGTGAGCCGATGCTCGGTGAGGAGCGGCACGTCGCTTTGGCGGAACACGCCTTCCAGCATCAGGATCGGCTGCGTCACGCCGGCGCGGCGCAGGCGCTCGGCTTCGGCGAAGTCGAGCACGGCGAAGCCGTCGGCCGCCGCGAGTGCGCGCGCCGCGCGCTCGAGGCCGTGACCGTAGGCGTTGGCCTTGATCACCGCCCAGATGCGGGCGCGGCCGGCGTGTGCGCGCGCCACGCGCAGATTGTGCGCGAGCGCGCCTGCCGAGATGGTGGCGCGGATCGGACGTGGCATTTTTCCTATTGTGCTATAAACGCCCGCTCTCCAAGGATGCAGCTCGCCCTCGCTATGAAAGGCACGTGAACCGCGGCTTCTACATCATCATGGCGGCGCAGTTCTTCTCGTCGCTCGCCGACAACGCGCTCCTCGTCGCCGCCATCGCGCTGCTCATGCAAACGGACGCGCCCTCGTGGCTCACGCCGTACCTGAAGTTCTTCTTCGTCATCTCGTACGTGCTGCTCGCGCCCTACGCCGGCGCCTTCGCCGATCGGCTGCCAAAGGGCCAGGTGATGTTCCTCGCGAACGGCGTGAAGATCGTCGGCTGCGTGCTGATGCTCTGGGGCATCGATCCGCTCGCGGCGTACGCGGTGGTCGGCCTTGGCGCGGCGGCCTATTCGCCGGCGAAGTACGGCATCCTCACCGAGTACCTGCCGCACCGGCAGCTGGTGCTCGCGAACGGCTGGATCGAGGGCCTGACGGTGGCCTCGATCATCCTCGGCACGATGCTCGGCGGCGTGCTGCTGCACGCCAAGGTCTCCGGCGTGCTGCTGCACTTCGACTTGCCGTTCATCGACACCGGCATCGACACGCCGGCGGAAGCGGCCATCGCGATCATCGTGGTGGTGTACGCCATCGCTGCGCTCTTCAACCTCGAGGTGCCGCGCACCGGCGTGGTCATGAAGCACCTGCCGGCCGATCCGCTCGAGACGCTCGCCGACTTCGGCCGCTGCGTCGCCTTGCTGTGGAAGGATCGCCTCGGCCAGATCTCGCTCGCCGTGACGACGCTCTTCTGGGGCGCCGGCGCGACGCTGCAATTCATCGTCATCGAATGGGCGCGCGTGGCGCTGCACTTCGATCTCGCGAAGGCGGCCATCCTGCAGGGCGTGACCGCCGTGGGCATCGCCATCGGCGCCGTGCTCGCCTCGGCCTGGGTGTCGCTCGACCGGGCGGTGCGCGTGATCCCGCTCGGCCTGGTGATGGGCATCGTCGTCGTCTCGATGATGTTCGTGAACCAGATCTGGCTCGCCGTCGGCCTGATGATCCTGATCGGCGCGATGGCGGGTTTCTTCGTCGTGCCGATGAACGCGCTGCTACAGCACCGCGGCCATCACCTGGTCGGCGCCGGCCGTTCGATCGCCGTGCAGAACTTCAACGAGAACACCTCGATCCTGGTGATGATCGCGCTCTACTCGCTGCTTCTCAACGTCGGCCACTCGATCTACCTCGTGATCCTGCTCTTCGGCCTGTTCGTCGCCTGCACCATGGGCCTCGTGCAGCTCTGGTTCTGGCGCAACCGGCGCGTGCACGCCGGTGAAGTGAACCGCCTGCTCGCCTTTGCACGCGCCGAAGATCCGCACCCGCGCAGGCAATTCAGTCGTCACAAGTAGCGCGCCAGCGCTACAGCGTCGCCATGGTTTTTTTCGCGAACACCAGATCCGCCCAGGACTTTGCCTTGTCGGGCAGGTTGCGCAGCAGATACGCCGGGTGATAGGTCACGATGAGCGGCACGCCTTCGTACTGGTAGATGCGCCCGCGCAGGCTCGAGATGCTCGCATCCGTCGCGAGCAACGTCTGCGCGGCGAAGCGCCCCATCGCCACGATCAGCTTCGGACGGATGAGCGCGATCTGCTGCTTGAGAAACGGCGTGCACTTCGTCACTTCATCGGGCTCGGGATTGCGGTTGCCCGGCGGCCGGCACTTGAGAACGTTGGCGATATAGACGTTATCGCCGCGCTTGAGCCCGATCGCGGCGAGCATGTTGTCGAGGAGCTTGCCGGCCTGGCCGACGAACGGCTCGCCGAGCCGATCTTCTTCGGCGCCGGGCGCTTCGCCCACCAGCATCCAATCGGCGTTCTGATCGCCGACGCCGAGCACCGTCTGCGTGCGTGTCTTGTGCAAGGCGCAGGCGGTGCACGCCGGCACCGCCTGCTTCAGCTCGATCCAGTGGCGTTCAACGCGCTGCTCGCGCGTCGGCCGCGTGCGCAGCCGCCAGATGGGCGCAAGGCCCATCTCGGCGAGCATTTCTTCCCGCCGGCTCACAATGCGAGCGACAGCACGAGCGCGTCTTCGCGACCGTGGCGCGCGGGGTAATAGTCGCGCCGCACGGCGATCTTGCGAAAGCCGTAGCGGTAATAAAGTCCCTGCGCCCCCCGGTTGCTCGGCCGCACCTCGAGAAACACGTTCTTGGCGCCGAGCTTGCGCGCGAGCGCCGTCGCTTCATTGAGCAGAGCCGTGCCATAGCCACGGCGCTGATGCGGCTCGGCGATCGAGAGATTGAGCAGATGCGCCTCGCCCGCGGCTGCCAGCACCACGAAGTAGCCGATCAGCTCGCCATTCAGCCGGAAAGTGCGGCATTCGTAGCCCGCGCGCAGCGAATCGGCGAAGTTGCCTCGCGTCCACGGATGCGTATAGAGCGCGCTTTCGATCGCCATCACCTCGGGGAGATCGTGCTCGCGCATCGGGGCGAGGACCAGCGTCGGCTTGAGAACGGCGCTCATCTCGCGGCGAGCTCCTCGCGCGTGAAGGCCACTTTGTCGCGCACATACATGGGCACCGCCGCCGCCGCATCGACGCCCTCGCCCGCCGCGAGCCGCGGCGCGGCGAGCTGCGCCACCGCGAGCGCCGTGGGGTGCACTTCCGGCAGCACCCTGCTCAGTCCGAGATTTCCGTACACCGCAAATCCACTTCCGGCGCCGATCCAGTCATGGCCCGGCAACGCCGGCGCCGCCGCCGGCGCAATGCAGCGTGGGCTGAGGACTTGCCGCCAGCGCAGGCCCTCCTTTTCGAGCGCCGCATAATACACTTCGCGCATCCGCGCATCGACGCAAGCCACCACGCGCGGCGCACCGACTTCCTGCGCGATCGCCTCGAGCGACGACACTGCCAGCACGCGTAGCTCAAGCGCGAGCGCCAGACCCTGCGCGAGGCCGCACGCAATGCGCAGGCCTGTGAACGAGCCCGGCCCGGCGCCAAACGCGATCGCCTCGAGCGCGGCGGGCGTGAGCCCGGCGTCGCCGAGCAGGCGCTCGAGCATCGGCAGCGCGAGCTCCGAATGCCGGTGCCCCGCGCGCTGCTCGAGCGAGCGGATCTCGCCATGCTGGCAAAGCGCGACCGAACACCATTCACTCGAGGTCTCGAACGCTGCGAATACCATGGCCGATTCTATATACTGCCCGCCATGAAAGAACATCGCATCGCAGTCATCCCGGGCGATGGCATCGGCCGCGAAGTGATGCCGGAAGGTGTGCGCGTTCTTGAAGCCGCCGGCGCACGCCACGGCATCAAGTTCACGTGGAAGGAATTCCCGTGGAGCTGCGACTGGTACAAGTCGCACGGCAAGATGTGCCCGGACGATGCGCCGGACACGCTGCGCCTGTTCGACGCCGTGTACTTCGGCGCGGTGGGCAATCCCGCGGTGGTGCCCGACCATATCGCGGTGTGGGGACTGCTCATCAACTTCCGGCGCTGGTTCGACCTCTACGTCAATCTTCGACCGGTGCGCTTGTTCCAGGGAATGCCTTGCCCGCTCGCCGGTCGCAAGCCGGGCGAGATCGACTACGTCGTCATCCGCGAGAACACCGAGGGCGAGTACGGCAACGTCGGCGGCCGCATGTACGAAGGCACCGAGCGTGAAGTGGTGACGCAGCTCGCGACCTTCTCGCGCAAAGGCACCGACCGCATCATGAAGTACGCGTTCGAGCTCGCGCGCACGCGCAAGAAGCATCTCACCTCGGCGACCAAGTCGAACGGCATCTCGATCACCATGCCCTACTGGGACGAGCGCTTCGCGCTGATGGCGAAGAACTATCCGGACGTGCGCGTCGACCAGTACCACATCGACGGCCTCACCATCCAGATGGTGCTGAACCCGGATCGCTTCGACGTGATCGTTGCGTCGAACCTCTTCGGCGACATCATCTCCGACCTCGGGCCTGCCACCGCGGGAACCATCGGCATCGCCGCTTCGGGCAACATCAATCCGGAGCGCACCGCACCTTCCATCTTCGAGCCGGTGCACGGCTCGGCGCCGGATATTGCCGGCCGCAAGATCGCGAACCCGCTTGCCACCATCTGGTCCGGCGCGCTGATGCTCGAGCATCTCGGCCATCGCGGCGCCGCTGCCGACATCGTCCGCGCCATCGAGCAGGTCATCATCGACGGGCCGCATACCCCCGACATGAAGGGCAAGGCGAGTACCTCCGACGTGGGCGCTGCCGTCGCCGAAGCCGTCCGGGCGCAATCCAAAGTGCCGGCGTGAAAACGTATCGCATCGCCGCCATTCCCGGCGATGGCATCGGCAATGAGGTGATCCCGGCCGGCATCGAAGTCCTCGAGCGGGTCGCTGACGGCTTTCGCCTCGAGTTCGAGCCGTTTGATTGGAGCTCCAGGCGCTACCAGCAAACCGGGCGCTATATCCCCGAGGGCGGTCTCGCGCAGCTCAAGAGCTTCGACGCCATCTTCTTCGGTGCGGTCGGCGCGCCCGACGTGCCGGATCACGTCTCGCTCTGGGGCCTGAGGCTGCCGATCTGCCAGGGGTTCGATCAGTACGCCAACGTGCGGCCGGCGCGCGTGCTGCCCGGCGTCCGCTCACCGCTCGACAAGGGCAGCGCGATCGACTGGGTCATCGTGCGCGAGAACACCGAAGGCGAATATTCGGGCGCCGGCGGCCGGGTGCATTGCGGCCTCGGCAACGAGCTCGCCGTGGAGGTGTCCACCTTTACGCGCAGCGGCGTCGAGCGCATCCACCGCTTCGCCTTCGAGCTCGCGCGCAAGCGGCCGCGCCAGCATCTGACGCTCGTGACCAAGTCCAATGCGCAGCGCCACGGCATGGTGCTGTGGGACGAGCTGTTCTACGAAGTCGCGAAGGACTATCCCGATGTGAAAACCGACCGCGTGCTGGTCGACGCCATGACGACGCGCATGGTGCTGAATCCCGCTGCCATCGACACGGTGGTCGCCTCCAATCTGCACGCGGACATTCTTTCGGACCTGGCGGCGGCGCTGTCCGGCTCGCTCGGCATCGCACCGACTGCCAATCTCAATCCGGAGCGCAAATTCCCCTCGATGTTCGAGCCGATCCATGGCTCGGCTTTCGACATCACCGGCAAAGGCGTCGCCAATCCGATCGCGACGTTCTGGACGGCGTCGCTCATGCTCGAGCATCTGGGCGAGGCGCGCGCCGCGACGCGCATCATGCGCGCGATCGAGAAAGTCACCGCGCAGAAAATCTTTACGCCGGACCTCGGCGGCAGCGCGCGCACGCGCGAGGTCACGCAGGCGGTGATCGCCGCGCTCTGATGCGCTGGCTGCCGCTTGCCGGCGTGCTCGCGATGCTCGCCATCGTGTTCCTGTGGCGCCCATGGCTGCAGCGGCGCAAATACGGCGTGCACGGCATTCTGCTCTTTCGCAGCGGCGCCGCCCAGCAGCTGCGCGATGCGCTTGCGCAGGCCGATCGGCGCGCGCCCGCCGCGCTGCGGCACGTGCTCGGCGCACTGCTGATGCTTGCCGGGCTGGTGCTGCTCGTGACGGCCCAGCTCCAGCTCGGCGCGTCGTGGCGCATCGGCATCGACGAGCCGGCGCGTTCAGCTCTCGTGACAAGCGGCGTCTATGCGCTGTCACGCAATCCGATCTTTCTCGCGCTGCTCATCATCGTGGCCGGCTATGCGCTGCTGATCCCCACGGTCCTCTCCGCGGCACTGCTCGCCGGCACCTATATCGGCATCCGGCTGCAGATCGCGGCCGAAGAAGCGTATCTCGTCCGCGCGCACGGTGATCCGTACCGGGCCTATGCGCGCCGCGTCGGGCGCCTGGTGCCCGGGATCGGCAGGCGCGCATGAAGCGCTGGGATGACGTCGACCGCTATATCGGCGACACACTGGTGCAGCCGGATGCCGCGCTCAGCGCGACGCTCGAAGCGAGCGAGGCGGCCGGGCTGCCGCCGATCAGCGTCTCGCCCGCGCACGGCAAGCTGCTGTGGCTTCTCGCGCGGACGCTGCAAGCGAAGCGCATCCTCGAGATCGGCACGCTTGGCGGCTACAGCGCGATCTGGCTGGCGCGCGGCCTCGCGCCGGGCGGGCGGCTGATTACCCTCGAAGCGCTGGAGAAGCATGCGGCGCTCGCGCGCGAGAACCTCGCCCGCGCCGGGCTTGGCGATAGGGTGGAAGTGCGAGTGGGCCCGGCGCTCGATACGCTGCCGCAGCTCGCCGGGCCGTTCGATCTGGTGTTCATCGACGCGGACAAGCAGAACAACCCGGAATACTTTCGCTGGGCGCTCAAGCTGTCGCGTCCTGGCAGCCTGATCGTCGTCGACAACGTCGTGCGCGACGGCGCGGTGCTCGACGCGCGCTCGCGCGATGGCGCCGTTCAGGGTGTGCGGCAGCTCTACGAGCTGATGGCGGCCGAGCCGCGGGTCGCGGCCACTGCAGTGCAGACCGTCGGCGTGAAGGGCTACGACGGCTTCGCCATCGCGCTGGTGCAATGAGCACGATCCTCATTACGGGTGCGGGACGTGGCCTGGGCTACGAGCTCGCGCGCCAATACGCCGCCGACGGCTGGCGGGTGATCGGCACCGTGCGAAGCTCCCAAGCCAAGATGCCGGCTCATGTCGAGCGGCAGATCGCCGACGTCACCGATCGCAAGCAGATTGCGGCGCTCGCGAAGGCGCTGCGCGGCGTGGCGCTCGATGTGCTCTTTTGCAATGCCGGCATCAGCGGCAAACGCGGCATGGCGCTCGGGAGTTTCGATTACGAGTCCTGGGAAGAAGTGCTGCGCGTCAATCTGCTCGGCGCGGCCGCAGTCGCGGAGGCCCTGCTGCCGAACCTGCTCGCCGGCGAGCGCAAGGTCATCGCGATGATGTCGAGCCGCCTCGGCTCGATCGCCGAGGCGAGCGGCATGACGCTGCCCTACGCCACCAGCAAAGCGGCGCTCAACATGCTGGTGAAAGGCCTCGCCGCGCAGCTCGCACCGAAGAGCATGATCGTGGTGGCGCTGAGTCCGGGCTGGGTGCGCACCGACATGGGGGGAGCGAGCGCGCCGCTTGCGCCGGAGAGCTCCGTGGCGGGCCTGCGCCAGGTGATCGCCGGCCTGACGTCCCGCGATGGCGGCAAGTTCCTGTCGCACGACGGCTCGCCGATTCCGTGGTAAGCGCCGGCCTGCTGCACGCCGACAGCGCGCGCAACCGGCTGACCGGCATCGGCATCGTCTCGGTCTGCTACCTGCTCTTCACGCTGCTCGATGGCAGCGCCAAGTGGCTCGTCGCCAGCATGCCGGTCGTCATGGTGGTGTGGCTGCGCTTCGTGATGCACGCGCTTGTTGCCAGCGCAGTGCTGTTGCCGCTGCGCGGCGCGGCGCTGGTGCGCACTCGTTACTGGCGCTGGCACGCGCTGCGCGCGCTCATGTTCATGACGATGACCGGCATCAACGTCTGGGCGCTGCAGTACCTGCAGCTCACGGTGACGTCGTCGATCTTCTTTACGACACCGATCCTCATCGCGCTGATCAGCGCGCTCTTCCTGGGCGAGCGCCTCGATGCCGGGCGCTGGACCGCGATCGTGGTCGGCTTCATCGGCGTCCTGGTCATCGTGCGGCCGGGGACGGCGCAGTTCCATCCGGCGATGCTTGCCGCGCTCGCCAATGCCGTGATGTACGCCATCTTCATGCTGATGACGCGCCGGCTTGCGGCCTACGAGTCCGCGGAGACCATCCAGTACCTGCCGGCCGTCGCCGCAGCGGTTCTGCTTACACCGTTCGCGCTCGCCCGTTGGCAATGGCCGGACACCTGGCTCGAATGGACGGTGGCCTGCCTGCTCGGCGTCTTCGGCGCCGCCGGCCACCAGCTGCTCGCCGCGGCGCACCGTTATGCGCCCTCGAGCGTCATCGCGCCGTTTCTCTACCAGCAGGTGATCTATATGGCGGCGTTCGGTTACCTCGTCTTCGGCGACGTACCGGCCGCGGCGGTGTGGATCGGCGCCGCGATCGTCATCGCGAGCGGGCTTTACCTTTTCCGGCGGGAGACCGCCGCCCGCCCGAACTAGCGCAAGGAATCGTCGCTCCCGCGCAAGCGGGCGGCTTCAGCGCGTCCCTGAATTAAGACCCCGACGCCGATTCCTACTTGCGAAGGTCTTTGTTGGCGTTCTGGATGTCGCGGCGCAGCTGCTCGCGCTCCTGTGGCGAGAGCTGGCGCGCCGGCGGGCGGTCCTGGCGGTTGCGGTCGCGGAACACTTCGCGCATGTCATCGCGCATGCGCTGGCGCTGGTCCTTGCTCATGCTCTGGTTCTTGCCGGCGCCACGCACCTCGCGCTCGCCGCGCTGCGCAAAAGCCGGCCCGGCAGCCATTAACAGTGCGAGGAGCAGCGCGGCGCAGCGTTTCATGCGCTGGCGATGTTACCGGGATGCGTGCGCCGAGGGGTGTCGCCGCGTCCAATTTTTGTAACAATCCGTTGCTCCATGGCTGAGCTCAAGACGCGCATCCTGGTGGTGGACGACGATCAGCGGCTGCGCGACCTGCTGGTGAAGTACCTGAGCGGCGAAGGCTACGACGTCAAGGCGGTGCCCGACGCCCGCGGCATGGACAAGCAGCTCGGACGCGAGCGCTACGACCTGGTCGTGCTCGATCTGATGCTTCCCGGCGAGGACGGGCTCGCCATCTGCCGGCGCCTGCGCGCGCAGCAGACCTCGCCCGCCATCATCATGCTGACGGCGAAAGGCGACGACGTCGACCGCATCGTCGGCCTCGAGATGGGCGCCGACGACTACCTGCCGAAGCCTTTCAACCCGCGCGAGCTCCTCGCGCGCATCAACGCCGTGCTGCGCCGCCGCGCTCCCGCCGGGCCGCCGGGCGCGCCGAGTGCCGCGGGGGAGCAGCATCGCTTCGGGCCGTTCGAATTCAACCTGGCGACGCGCAGCCTGACGCGCGAGGGCAAGAACGTGCCGCTCACGACCGGCGAATTCTCGGTGCTCAAGGTGCTGGTCCAGCACCCGCGCCAGCCGCTCTCGCGCGACAAGCTGATGGAGCTCGCGCGCGGCCGCGAGTACGAGGTGTTCGACCGCTCGATCGACGTGCAGATCTCGCGACTTCGCAAGATCGTGGAGGAGGATCCGGCCCATCCGAAGCATATCCAGACCGTCTGGGGCTTCGGTTACGTATTCGTGCCGGACGACCAGCAGGCCAAGTGACCCTCTTCGCACGCGCGTTCCTGCTGATCGCGCTGCTCATTGTCGCCGCGCTGCTGGCATCGCTGCAGATCTACCGGGTATACGAGCGGGAGCCACGTTCCCGCGAGCTCGCGCAGCAGACGGTGAGCACCGTCAACCTGACGCGCGCGGCGCTGGTGAACGCCGACCCGGTGCTGCGCCGGCAGCTGCTCATCGAGCTGAACGAGACCGAGGGTCTGCGCGTCTATCCCGTCACGGCGAGCGAAAAGACCGAGCCGCTGCCGGACGACGAGCTGCTCGATCGCGTGGTGCAGAAGGTGCGCGACGCCCTCGGCGAGGAAACGCGCTTTGCCTACGCGCGCGACGGCGAGGAAGGATTCTGGGTCAGCTTCTTCATCGACGAGGACGAGTTCTGGGTAATGCTGCCGCGCGAGCGCTTCGAGCCGGCGATCGGCCTGCAGTGGCTCAGCTGGCTCGCGGCGGTGGTGGTGCTTGCGCTGCTCGGCGCCTGGTTCATCGCCTCGAACATCGCGCGCCCGCTCGCCGCCATGCGGCGCGCCGCCGGCCGCCTCGGGCGCGGCCAGCCGCACCAACCGCTCCCCGAGCAGGGGCCGCGCGAGGTGCGCACCGTCGCCGCCGCCTTCAACCGCATGGCGAGCAACCTCGAGGCGATGGAGCGCGAGCGCGCCATGGTGCTCGCCGGCATCTCGCACGATCTGCGCACGCCGCTCTCGCGCCTGCGCCTCGCGCTCGAGATGAGCGGCGCCCCGGGGGATGAGATGCAGCACGCGCGCGACGCGATGGTCGCCGACATCGAAGAGATGGACGCCATCATCGGCCAGTTTCTCGATTTCGCACGCGGCGAGAACGAGGAGAAGAAGGAGCACGACATCGGCGACCTGGTGGGCGAGCTGGCCGAGCACTATGCGCGCATCGGCAAGAACGTGCGGTTCATTTACCATCGCGTGAAGCCGTTCCGCTTTGCGCGCATGGCGGTACGCCGCGCGGTGGCGAACCTGGTCGACAACGCGCTGCGCTATGCCGGCGAGCCGGTGGAGATCGAGCTGCTCGCGCGCAATCCCGAGGTCGCGATCGAAGTGCGGGACTCGGGGCCCGGCATTCCGGTGCAGGAGGTCGAGCGGCTGAAGCGCCCGTTCACGCGGCTCGACGACTCGCGCTCGGGCCACGGCGGCTCGGGCCTCGGCCTCGCCATCGTCGAGCGCACCGCGCAGGCGCACGGCGGCAGGCTCGAACTCGAGCCGCGCTCACCGCGCGGCCTGATCGCGCGCCTGGTGCTGCCGCTTACCTAATTCTGGCCAACTTGTGCGCGAGCTTCTTATCGCATGAACGCCGAGATACACCGCCGCACCTGCCACGCCGAGAATGAGATCGCTCATGGTGTCGAAATTTCCCTGCTGCAGCGTGGTGCCGGCAATCTGGTCCACGGCGAACTCGCCGATCTCCCAGCCGAGCGCACTGCTGCAGGAGAGCGCGAACGCAAGGAGGTACGCGCCCGCGGGCTGCAGCGCGCCCAGTCGTGGCGCCGCGATGCGAATGGCGCGCAGATAGCAGAACGCCACGGCCGCGCCACCGACGATATGCAGGAGCCACCACCAGTGCGGCGCGCGCGGCAAATGGGCGAGCACCAGCGCGCCGAGCACGATCATCGCTGGCGCCCACAGCGCTTCGCGTAGCAACCGTCCGACCATGTCGAGCGCTGCAAGCGAGTTATATGCCATCGCGCCGCCGGTCGAGCCGATGCTCGCCAAGCTGGCCGACGCGTTGCCCCCGGCCGGCGATTATCTTTTCGAGCCGAAATGGGATGGCTTCCGCGCGCTGGTATTCAAGGGCGCTCGCGAGGTCTTCATCCAGAGCCGCGACTCGCGGCCGCTCGATCGCTATTTCCCGGAATTGCACGACGCGCTCCTCGAGCGCCTGCCCGCCGGCTGCGTGCTTGACGGCGAGATCGTCATCGCCACGCCGCGCGGCCTCGATTTCGACGCTCTGCAGCTGCGATTGCACCCGGCGGCCTCGCGCGTTGCCAGGCTGGCGAAGGAGACGCCCGCGTCGTTCGTCGCCTTCGATGTCCTTGCGCTCGACGGGCGCAATCTCATGAGCGAGCCGCAGCAGGCGCGGCGCGCCGCTCTCGAACGGCTCCTGCGTCGCGCGAAGCCGCCGCTCTATCTCACGCCGATGACGCGCGAACGCAAGCAGGCAGAGCACTGGCTCGAGCACTTCGAAGGCGCGGGACTCGACGGCGTCATCGCCAAGCCCGCCACTCTCGCCTACCAGCCGGGCAAGCGCGCGATGATCAAGGTGAAGCACGCGCGCACCGCGGACTGCGTGGTCGCGGGCTTTCGCTGGCACAAGAGCGCAAAGGACGCCGTCGGCTCACTGCTCCTTGGCCTGTACGACGATGCCGGCGTGCTGCAGCATGTGGGCGTTACTTCGTCCTTCACCATGAGCATGCGCAAGCAGCTGGTGCAGGTGCTCGGGCCGCTGCGCAAGGACGCGATGCGCGAGCATCCCTGGCGCGAGTGGGCCGGCGCCGCCGCTGAATCGAACCGCATGCCCGGCGGCCAGAGCCGCTGGAGCGCGGGCAAGGATCTCTCGTGGGAGCCGCTGCGCCCTGAGCGCGTCTGCGAAGTGAAGTACGACCACCTGCAGGGCGATCGCTTCCGCCACGCGGCGACATTTCTGCGCTGGCGGCCCGACAAGCCGCCCGAAGACTGTCGCTACGACCAGCTCGAGGTGACGCAGCCCTACGAGCTCGAGAGCGTCTTCTCGTCCGGGTCCAAAGGCTCCTGAGCGGGCCGCAGCTTCTGCGGCACGTGCTGCAGATTCACCCGGATGCGCGTCCACGTGGTGTATCGGCCGCGCATCGAATCGACCAGCACGTCCGCCGGCTCGAGGTGCTTGGCCGCTTCCGGGTGGCGCTTGCGCCAGCGTTCTAGTCCCGCAAGCGCGTCCTCCCTGTGCTTGGCGCGGCCGATCTCGATCACCGGGAGCTTACGCTTCGACGGCTGCACGCGTGCCGGCTCGCCGGCCTGTTTCTTATAGTGCGGCGGCCACGGCGCGTCGCCCTGCCCCTGCTTTTCGAACAGCTCGAGCAGCCGCTCGAGCGATCCGGCGCGCTCGTCGATCCCCGCATGCCGATCGCCGACACGCTGATAGCGGCGCGGCATGTTGATGAGCGTGAAGTCCGCTGGCTCGCAGTCGGGCACTTCGCTCCAGTCGAGGGGCGCCGACACCGTCGCCTGCGGCGTCGGGCGCACCGAGTACGCGGAGGCGATGGTGCGGTCCTTCGCGTTCTGGTTGTAGTCGACGAACACGCCCTGGCGCTCTTCCTTCCACCACTTGCTCGTCGCGAGCCGCGGCGCGCGGCTCTCGACATCGCGCGCGAGCGCGAGCGCCGCGCGCCGGACTTCGTCAAACGTCCAGCGCTGTTCGATGCGTACGTAGATATGCATGCCCCGCTTGCCCGAGGTTTTCGGCCAGCCCGCCAGTCCGACGTCGGCGAGCGCCGCCTTCGCCACCATCGCCACTTCGCGCACCTGCGCCCACTTCACGCCGGGCACCGGATCGAGATCGACGCGCAGCTCGTCCGGATGCTCCAGATCGGCGGCGCGCACCGGGTGCGGATGCAGCTCCAGGCAGCCGAGGTTTGCCATCCAGGCGAGCGCCGCCGCGTCGCGCGGCACCAGCTCGAGCGCGCTGCGTCCGGAGGGAAACTTGAGCTCGACCACCTCGACCCAGTCCGGCCGGCTCGCCGGTGCGCGCTTCTGGTAGAAGAATTCGCCGTCGATGCCGTTCGGATATCGGACCAGCATGTTCGGCCGGCCGCCTGCGCCGCGCAGCGCACCTTCGGCGACGGCGACGTAATAGCGCGCGACGTCGAGCTTGGTGATCTTGGCCGCGGGAAAGAGCAGCTTCGCCGCGTTGCTGATGACGACTTCGCGGCCGGCAAGCTCGAGGCGCTCGCTGGCCGCCTTTTTCACGGCTGGACGAGCGCGGCCGCCGCCTCCGCCGATGTGCGCACCGGCACGATCTCAAAATCCACCAGATCATCCCAGTTCGCGCTCCACTCATTGAAAAGCGCCGGATCGTCGGTCTCCATCACCTGGAAGCAGCGCTCGTACTTGAGATCGACCCAGCTCGCGACATAGCGCAGCCCGTCCGGGGCCATGCGGCCGTGCTCGCGGAAGCGGCGGTAAATCTCCGCGGCGCGCCCGGGACGGAAATGCTCGATGACCATGAAGAGCATGGCTAATTGCGCCGCAGCGTATCGACCGCGAACAGCTCGCGCTTGCCGTCCTTGCCGGTCGTTTCCATCGTAAAGGTCCAGCTCTCGGTGCGCGGGTCCCATTTGAAGGTGTTGTAGAAGGGGCCGTCGTCGTACTGGAACACGAACGCAATGCTGTCGCCGGTGCGCTTGCCGTAGCCGATGGCAGAGAACTTGCCGCCGTAGACATCGAGCCAGTGCACGACATAACGCTGATCGGCGTCCTGATAGCCGATGTACGCGAGCGCCTCGTAGGCCGGCGGCTCGGCGACGTCCTTCATGTGGATGCGCAGGAACTGGTGGTTGAGAACCCAATCGGCACTGACCGTGTTCTCCACGTCACGCCCGCGGATGTGCCGCATCAGGCGCCATTCGCCGACCAGCTTGTCGATGAAAGGGTCGTGGAAGACGCTCTTCGGTCCGTCGGTCGGCTCGTCGGCCGCGGCGTGCAGCGCGGCGCAGGCGAGCACCATGATCGCCAAGGTGCGCACGCGCCAACGATAACGCTTCATCCTTGCAACGGAAAGCGCTCTAGCGGCTCGTAGGTTGAGCCTTTCGGCGACGTGCGCGAGCGCACCAGCAGCATCTCGTTCACCGGCCAGTCGACGCGCGGTAGCGCCGGAAGCGACGGCGGCGCCTTTGCCTTGCGCAGCACAGTGATGTGCGCTGCGAAGGGCCTCTCCTCCAGCATGAACCCGTGTTCCTTAAGCGAGCCGTGCAGCCGGTTGACCAGCGCAGCGAGCGGCGCGGGCATCGCTTGCGGTCCGACCCAGACGATCTTGTTGTGCTTCCAGTATTGAGCATGGTCGATCGGCAGCGCGTGGCGGGCGCCTTGCACGCGCTGCGCCGCGTTGTAGGCCTTGCCCGGATCCGCCTCGCCGAGAAAGGCGAGCGTCAGATGGATCTTGTCGCTCGCAGTCGGCGTGCCGCCGGCGCCGTGCGCCACCTCGTGGGTCCACTGCGCCAGCGCGTGCGCGGTCTTTGCCGGCGGCCAGAGCGCGAAGAAAAGGCGCACTACGTGAGCAAGGTCCAGAGGCGGTGGCCGGCGACTTCGACCACCAGCGGCTTGCCGCTGCGGCTGTCAATGAACACCTTCGCCGCCTGCGGCGTGCGCAGCGGATCGAGGCTGCCATGCGGGCGCTGCACCGCGAGCCGATGCAGCACCGGCGCTTGCGGCGCGGCACGCAGGCAGACGTAGTAGCCGGTGGCATCCGAGCCATGCTCGACCTCCACCTGCGCATACATCGTGACCGGACTCTCATCGGTGAGCGCCCATCCCGACTGCAATTGGTGGCGAAACGCGAGCAACCACAGGATGGGCAGGGCGAGCAGCATCACCAGGCAGAGCTTCACCCAGCCCGGCGTGGCCGCGGTCCAGCCGAGCCGCGCCGGCTCGAGCAGACCGATCGCGGCAAAAATGGCGGCGCCAAGCGAGATGAGGCCGGCAGCGATCACGTAGCGAGTCATGGACTACTCCACGTAGTGCTTGCGCATGAGCGCGGCGAGCGCCGTCTCTCCCTGCGCCTGCAGCGCCGCGACGATGAGCTCCATCTCGCGGCGGCCGCGATTCTGCGAGAGCTTCCAGCGCGCCTCGAGCCGCGTGACCGGGATCTGGAAATTGACGATGCCGTTCAGCATGCCGGTCACGTATTTCGGATCCAGGGCATCGAACTTCGGCAGCCACTGCGGGTCCATGGCCGCCACCAGCCGGCGCTGCGACGCATGCTTCGCCGCCGGGTCGTCGATGATCTTCGGCACGCCGTAGGCATGGACCGCCGCATAGTTCCACGTCGGCACGCGCTCGGCTTCCTCGTACCAGCGGGGCGAGATATAGGCGTGCGCACCGGTGAAGATGACCATCGCCTCCTCGTCGAAGAAATCGTGCCACTGCGGATTGGCCTGCGCCATATGCATGTCGATCATGATCTCGCCGCCCGCCTCGTCGATCATCGCCGGCAGGTGCGATGCCTGCAGCGCGCCGCCGAGCCCCGTGACCAGCACCGGAAAGTTGTTGGCGCGCATGAAGGCAATGAGCTCGGCGCGATCTTCGACCCGGTTGTAGGGCGGCGAATACATTATTCGAGGAGCGCAACCGCCTGCGCGGCGATGCCTTCCGCGCGCCCGAGGAAGCCCAGATGCTCCGTCGTGGTGGCCTTGATGTTGACCTGCGCGGGCGCCACGCCGAGATCGGCGCTGATGTTGCCGATCATGCGCGCCACGTGCGGCGCCATGCGCGGCTCCTGGGCAAGGATGGTGGCGTCGATATTCACTACCCGCAGATTAAGCCGAGCCAGCTTTTTGGCAACGTCGCGCAAGAGCTTGCGGCTGTCCACGCCGCGGAACTCGGCATTCGTATCCGGGTAATGCTGGCCGATGTCGCCAAGCCCGGCCGCGCCGAGCAGCGCATCGCAGATGGCATGCAGCAGCACATCGGCATCGGAATGGCCCTCGAGCCCCCGCTCATAAGGAATCTCGACGCCGCCAATGATCAGCTTGCGGCCGCGCACCAGCGGGTGCACATCGAAGCCCTGGCCGATTCTCACCGGCGCCTCGCGAGGATCGCTTCGGCGATCGCCAGATCCTCGGGAAACGTGACCTTGAGGTTGTCGCGGCTGCCGAGCACCAGCCGCGGCCGCAGGCCGAGGTGCTCGACCGCGGCCGCCTCATCGGTTGCGTGGGGCGCGCCGGCGAGCGCCTGCATCAGGAGCCCGGTGCGAAAGAGCTGCGGCGTCTGCGCGAGCCAGAGCTGCGCGCGGTCTTCGGTCGCCGCGATGCGCTGCACGCCGCCTTCGTCCTTGCCCGCGCGCTTCACCGTTTCCGCCACCGGCAAGGCGAGGATCGCGCCGATGGCATCGCCGGACCCTTCCTCCAGGAGCTTATCCAGATCCGTGGCCGGAACGCAGGGCCGTGCCGCGTCGTGCACCAGCATCCAGTCGTCGGCTTCGACCGCGCCGCGCAGGGCGGCGAGGCCGTGCAAAACCGACTCGCGCCGGGTATCGCCGCCGCAATAGAGCGGATTCACCTTGTCGCCGAACGCGCTCCAGTCATGGCGCGCAAAGTGCTCGTCATTCGCCGCGAGCACGACGAACACCGCGCTCACCTGCGGCACGCACACGGCACGCACCGCGTGCCAGAGCAGCGGCTGGCCCGCGAGCGGCAGGTACTGCTTCGGCGTCGCGGCTCGCATGCGCGCGCCGCTACCCGCAGCTGGAATGAGAGCGAAGATCGCCAAAGTTGTTCTAATTCAGACCGATATAATTGCACGGCTATTGAATAATCGGGGTCAGGCACCGATTTCACCGGGAATCGGTGCCTGACCCCGATTTTCTCTAGCTTTTTATTCTGATGCAGCGCGATTCGCTCCCCGCTCGCAGGCGCTACACGAAGCTCGCCGGCTCCGCCGACGCGCTGGCCCTGGCGCGCCTCGCGCAGGAAGAGCACCCGATTGCGCTCGTCACGGCGACCGCGCTTGATGCCCAGCGCCTGGTCGACGAAATCTGCTGGTTTGCGCCGCAGCTGCGTGTCTGTCTGCTGCCGGACTGGGAGACGCTGCCCTACGACCAGTTCTCGCCGCACCACGACCTCGTTTCCGAGCGGCTCGCCACGCTCTACCGCATCCAGCGGGGCGAGTTCGACGTCGCCGTGGTGCCGGCCGCCACAGCGCTGCTGCGTCTTTGCCCGCCTTCGTATATCGCCGCGCACACGTTCTTCCTGCGCACGGGCGCCACGCTCGACACCGAGCAATTGCGCTCGCAAGTCGCCACGGCGGGCTATACGCACGTGACCCAGGTGGTCGCGCCGGGCGAAGTCTGCGTCCGTGGCGGCATCATCGACCTCTTCCCGATGGGCAGCGCGCTGCCCTACCGGCTCGACCTCGACGACGATCTCATCGACAGCATCAAGACGTTCGACGTCGACACGCAGCGCACGCTCTACAGCGTGACCGAGATCCGCATGCTGCCGGCGCGCGAATTCCCGCTCGACGACGCCGGGCGCGCGCGCTTTCGCAGCCGCTGGCGCGAGCTCTTCGAGGGCGATCCATCGAAGAAGCGCCTCTACCGCGATGTCTCGAACGGCGTGCCGGCGGCGGGTGTCGAATACTACCTGCCGCTCTTTTTCGAGAGCACGGCAACGCTCTTCGACTATCTGCCCAAGGGCTGCACGCTCGCCCTGCACCGCGATGTGTCCTCGGCGGTCAACGATTTCTGGCGCGATATCCAGTCGCGTTACCGCATGCAGGGCGGCGATCCGGACCGGCCGCTGCTTGCGCCCGCGCACATGTTCGTTCCGGCGGAGGAGTTTTACCTCCGGGCGAAGGAGCACCCGCGCCTCGATTTCCAGGAGACCGATGAGGCCGGCGACGGACCGCTCGGCACTGAGGCGCTGCCGCCGCTCGCGGTAGACCGGCGAGCGCACGACCCGCTCGCCGGGCTGAAGGCATTCCTCGAGAGCTCGAAGCTCCGCGTCATGGTGGCGGCGGAATCGCCGGGACGGCGCGAAACCATGGCGACCTACTTCGCCGAGTACGGCCTGAAACCGGCGCCGGCCGCGAGCTACGAGCAGTTTCAAGCCAGCACCGCGGCCTTCACGCTCGGCGTGGCGCCGCTTGCGCACGGGTTCGCCGTGCCCGGCGAGGGCTGGGCCATCGTCACCGAGGCCGAGCTCTACGCCGGCGTGGTGCGGCGGCGCGGCCGCACTGCCGAGAAGCGCAGCTCGGTCGAGAGCATGCTGCGCGATCTCTCGGAGCTCAAGGTCGGTGATCCGGTGGTGCACGAGGAGCATGGCATCGGCCGCTACCAGGGGCTGGTCGCGCTGGACCTGGAGGACGGCAAGGCCGAGTTCCTGCTGCTCGAATACGAGGGCGGCGACAAGCTCTACGTGCCGGTGTCGCAGCTCGGCGTGATCGGCCGCTACAGCGGCGCGCAGCCCGAGGAGGCGCCGCTTCACAAGCTCGGCAGCGGCCAATGGGACAAGGCGAAGGCGCGCGCGGCGAAGCAGGTGCGCGACACCGCCGCCGAGCTGCTCGCGCTCTATGCCAAGCGCGCCTCGCGGCATGGCCATGCCTTCGGCATCCGGCAGCACGATCTCGAAGCGTTCGCCGCCGGCTTCGACTTCGAGGAGACGCCGGACCAGGCGGCGGCGATCGAGGCGGTGCTCGCCGACATGGCGGCCGGCAAGCCGATGGATCGCCTGGTCTGCGGCGACGTCGGCTTCGGCAAGACCGAAGTGGCGCTGCGCGCGGCGTTCGTGGCGGTGGCGGACAACAAGCAGGTGGTGGTGCTCTGCCCGACAACGCTCCTCGCCGAGCAGCATTTCCACACTTTCAACGACCGCTTTGCCGACTGGCCGGTGCGCATCGCCGAGCTCTCGCGCTTCAAGACCGCCAAGCAGTCGAACGAAATCCTGGAGAAGCTCGGCAAGGGCGAGCTCGAGATCGTCATCGGCACCCACAAGCTGCTCGGCCGCGATGTCAAGCTGCCGCGGGTCGGGCTGGTGATCATCGATGAAGAGCACCGTTTCGGCGTGCGGCAGAAGGAAGCGCTGAAGAAGCTGCGCGCCGAGGTCGATGTGCTGACGCTCACGGCGACGCCGATTCCGCGCACGCTCGCCATGTCGCTGGAGGGCATCCGCGACTTCTCGGTGATCGCCACCGCGCCCGAGAAGCGCCTGGCGATCAAGACGTTCGTCGCGCCCTTCTCCGAAGGCTTGATCCGCGAGGCGGTGATGCGCGAGCTCAAGCGCGGCGGGCAGGTGTACTTCCTGCACAACGAAGTCGAGTCGATCGAGCGCATGCGCGAGCGCCTGGCGCGCCTGCTGCCCGAAGCGCGCATCGCCGTCGCGCACGGGCAGATGCCCGAGCGCGAGCTCGAGCGCGTCATGCGCGACTTCACCGCGCAGCGAGCGAACGTGCTGCTGTGCTCGACCATCATCGAGACCGGCATCGACAATCCGCACGCCAACACCATCGTCATCAACCGCGCCGACAAGTTCGGCCTCGCGCAGCTCCACCAGCTGCGCGGCCGCGTCGGCCGCTCGCACCACCAGGCCTATGCGTACCTCCTCACGCCGCCGGAAGAGTCGCTCAACAAGAATGCGCTGAAGCGCCTGGAAGCGATCCAGATGATGGAGGAGCTCGGCTCCGGCTTTTACCTGGCGATGCACGACCTCGAGATCCGCGGCGCGGGCGAAATCCTGGGCGAAGAGCAGTCGGGCGAGATCCAGGAGGTGGGCTTCTCGCTCTACACGCGCATGCTCGAGCGCGCCGTACGTCGCCTGAAAGCCGGCAAGGCGGCGGATCTGGACGACGCCCTGGACATCTCCACCGAGGTGAACCTGCACGTGCCGGCGCTCCTCCCGGAGACCTACTGCAGCGATGTGCATGAGCGCCTCTCGATCTACAAGCGGCTCGCCGATGCCGACAGCCGCGAAGCGCTCGACGCGCTGCGCGAGGAGCTGATCGACCGCTTCGGCGAGATGCCCGAGCCGGCGAAAGCGCTGCTCCAGTGCCACGAAGTGCGCCTCGCTGCGCGGCCGCTCGGCGTCTCCCGCGTCGATGTCACGCACGAGGCGGTGCAGCTGCAATTCGTCAAGAACCCGCCGATCGACAGCGGCCGGGTCATCGCCTTCGTGCAGAAAAAGGGCAAGGCCGCGCGCCTTGCCGGTCCGGATCGGCTGCGCGTGGAGGCCAAGCTGCCGGCGTGGCCCGAGCGCGCCCAGGCGGTGAAAGACATCCTCCTGCAATTGGCTGCCTGAATGGGGACAGACCCCATTTAAACAGGGACTGTCCCTATTAACCTCGTCGTCCAAGGTGCCGCGATGAGCAGCGCTCAGGCGCAGGCCCTCGCGCGGCTGGCGGGCTCAGCGACGATCGAGAAGATCGCCGAGCACGCCTGGCGCATCCGCAAGGCGGCGCCAGCCGATGGCATCGCGCCGTATTGCGAGAAGGAGCGCATCGACTACGCCTTCGTCCCCGAAGGAAGGCGCTTCGCCGACCTGAAGCTCCTCGCGATGGACATGGACTCGACGCTGATTACCATCGAATGCATCGACGAGCTGGGCGAGCTCGCGGGCTGCAAGAGCGAGATCGCCGCGATCACCGCGCAGGCGATGCGCGGCGAGCTCGACTATCGGCAGAGCCTGCGCAAGCGCGTCGGGCTGCTCGCCGGCTTGCCGGAGAGCGCGCTTGCCACCGTGTACGAAGAGCGGCTGCGGCTCACGCCCGGCGCAGACGAATTGCTCGCCGCCTGCCGGCGGCACGATATCCGTGTGCTGCTGGTATCAGGAGGCTTTAGCTTCTTTACCGAGCGGCTGAAAGCGCGCCTCGGCATTCACTTCACCCTCTCGAACCGCCTGGAGATCAATGCCGGCCGGCTGACGGGCAAGGTGCTGGGCGACATTGTGGATGCGGAGGCGAAGGCGGCGAAGTTCACCGCGGCGATGCAGGAGCTAGGGGCGCGCCGCGAAGAGAGCGTGGCCATCGGCGATGGCGCGAACGACCTGAAGATGATGGCGCTCGCGGGACTCTCCGTGGCGTTTCATGCGAAACCGGTGGTGCGGGCGCAGGCCGGCTGCGCGATCAGCTGGAGCGGGCTCGACGCGGTCGTGCGGCTTTACGAGTAGGGGTCCATTCGGCGAGCACACGCTCGACCAGGCGCGAATACGCTTTCCACTGCCGCGGCCGCGCATAGGCCGCATCGACGCCAGCCACCAGCGCGCGGCGCTTTTCGCGCGCCGGGACGATGGCGACGAGCGGCACCTTGATGTGCTTCGGCAGCGCCCTGGCATCCACCAGCAGCGCGAGGTCGGGCTTCGTCGTGACGATGCGCGCGCCGGCGCAGTAGAGTGCAGCGGAGGCGAGGGTTGCTTCGTGTCGGTTCTTGCCGATGAGCATCACCGCCGGCGGCTTCATGCCCGCGAGAATAGAAGGCGGCGCCGCCGCGCGCTGTCAGGACACCTTGAAAGATTGAAAGTCTATTTGCGCGGCCGGCGGCGCTTCGGTGCGTTTCTTTTAAGCTTTGCAAGTGCCTCGTTTGCGCGGCGCATCGCTTCTTCGCCGATCGAGTCGAGCAGATCGCGGTAGGTGGTCTCGCGGCCGCAGCCTGCGCAGCGCATCACCGTGTCGAGGCGCAGCGGGCCGCTGTCCTGCTGCCTGAAATCGGTCTCGCCGCACCGCGCGCAACGCGCGCTCACATCACGGATGCTGACGATCATGGCCCCTCGCGCGTCCATCTTAGGTGAGCGCGCAGTGCGAGGGGGTTCAAAAGTGCGGCCGAATGCCAACTATTTGGCGGCGATCACCATGATCTCGACGAGTGCGCGCGGGTCGGCGAGCTTCGCCTCGACGCAGGCTCGCGCCGGCAGGTTCCTGCTGTCCGCCCAGCCGGTCCAGACCTCATTCATCGCCGGCCGGTTACGGATGTCACTCACCCAGATTTGCGCCTGCAGCACCTTGGACCTGTGCGAACCGCATTTGGCGAGCAGCCGGTCGATTTCGTCGAGCACCTCCTTGGTCTGTCCTTTCACGTCCTTCGCCAGGTCCTTCGCCACGATACCGGCGAGATAGACGGTATCGCCGTGCTCCACGGCGTTGGAAAGGATGCTGCTCGGGTCGTGCCGCACGATCGTCATCGCGTCTCCTCGGGTTACGTTTGTCATGGCTCGGTTTTATCACTTCGTCTGCCTAGCTGAGCGCAAGATAGGCCTTCTCCAGCGCGCCGGTGCGCGCGATTTCGCTTGCTGCCCCGGCGGCGACGATCCGCCCGCCCTCGATGACGTATGCGCGGTCGGCGAGGCCGAGCGCAAGGCCGGCCATCTGGTCGACGAGGAGGATGGTTGCCGATTCGAGGCGCAGCCGATCGAGCGCGGCGAAAAGATCGTTGATCACCGCCGGTGCGAGCCCGAGCGAGGGCTCATCCAGCAGCAGCAGTTTCGGGCGCGCCATCAGTCCCCGCGCGAGCGCGAGCATCTGTTGCTCGCCGCCCGAGAGCAGGCCCGCGCGCTGCTGTAGCCGCTCGCGCAGCCGCGGGAAGCGCTCGAGCAAGGCCGCCATGTCCGCGCTGATCTGCTTGTCCGTGCGCGCGCCACGCGTATACGCGCCTAGCTCCAGGTTGTGCTGCACCGACAGTTCCGGGAAGACCTGCCGGCCCTCGGGCACAAGCGCGACACCCAGCGCTGCGATCCTGTGCGCCGGAAGCCGCGCGACCTCTTCGCCGCCAAAGGCGATGGCGCCGCTCACCGGGCGCAACAGCCCCGCGATCGCGCGCATCAGCGTCGACTTGCCGGCGCCGTTCGCCCCGAGCACGGCCACGACCTCGCGCTCGCGCACCTGCAGGTCCACGCCTTTCAGCACCGGCTCGGCGCCGTAGCCCGCATGCAACTTGCCGACCTCGAGATACGGCTCGCCCGCCGGCCGCGCGGTACGCGCGCCCACCGGACGCGCCGCATCCTCGCCGAGATAAGCCTTGCGGACCGCGGGATCGCGCTGCACCTGCGCCGGCGCGCCGGCGGCGATGACGACACCGGCGTCGAGCACGATTACCGTATCCGAAATGCCCATCACCACCGGCATGTCGTGCTCGACGAGTACCACGGCGACGCCGGTGTCCGCGATCCGGCGTAGCAGCTTGGCGAGGTCGGCCTTCGCCTCGCGCGAGAGGCCTGCCGCCGGCTCATCGAGCAAGAGCACCGCCGGGCGCGTCGCGAGTGCCCGCGCGATTTCGACCAGCCGCTTGTCGACGTGCGGCAGATCTGCCGCACGCGCATCGAACTCGCCGCGATAGCCGACGAACGCGAGCAGCGCTTCGCCGCCACCCGCGATGCCGAGGTTCTCGGCCACCGTCATCGAGCTGAAGAGCTGCGTCGTCTGATAAGTGCGCGCAATGCCGGCGCGGGCGATGCGCCACGCCGCCTGCCCGGCAAACTCCTCGCCGCCGATGGCGATGCTGCCGGCAGCGGGCCGGTAAAAACCGCTCAGCATGTTGAGCACCGTGGTCTTGCCGGCGCCGTTCGGGCCGATCAGGCTGGTGACCATCCCAGGCTCGGCGCGCAGCGACACGCCGCTCGCCGCCTTGACGCCCCCGAACGCGATGCCGAGTGCACGCGCCTCGAGCATCAGCCGCCGGGCAGCCGGCAGCGTAACTTCGCGAGCGCTCGCATAGCGGGGCTTGCGCCGCCGTCCGGCAAGACGGCTGGCGAGCCCGGTGACGCCATCCGGGGCAAGCCACAACACGGCGAGCAGCAGCGCGCCGAAGAAAAGCAGCCGATACTCGGCGAGCGCCGCCAGCGCTTCGGGCAACAGCACCACGATCGCCGCGCCGACGAGCGGCCCGGCGAGCGTACCGCCGCCGCCGATGATCACGACCAGCACGAAGAGGATCGACTGCGAGAAGGTGAACGTCGACGGCGTGACGAAACCGGAGAGCGATGCGAAGAAGGCGCCGGCGATGCCGGCATAGACTGCCGATATGGTAAATGCGAGCGCCTTGATCCGCACCGGATCGAGGCCGATCGATTCGGCCGCGACTTCAGAATCTTTCACCGCCCGCATCGCCGCGCCCCAGCGGCTTCCTTGCAGCAGCCAGAAACCACAGGCCGCCAGCCCCGCCAGCACAATGCTCGCGATCGCCACTCCCCGCTCGCCAAGCGCAAAGGTGCCGATCGCCGCCTGCGGCACTCCCATGATGCCGTTCTGCCCGCCAGTGACGCTTTTCCACTCCACCGCGAGGTTCTCGATGACGAAGCCGAAGGCGATCGTCACCATCGCGAGATAGGGCCCGCGCACGCGCAGCGCCGGCAGCGCCAGCAGCGCTCCCGTGGCACCGGCGAGCAACGCCGCGAGCGGCAGCGCGAGCCAGAAGTTCCACTTCGCCGCGACGGTGAGCACCGCTGTGGCATAGGCGCCGAGCGCATAAAAGCCGACATGGCCGAACGACACCTGACCAGCGAGCCCGAGGAGCACGTTGAGCCCGATGCCGGCGACGGCGGTGAGTGCGAGCGTCGCCATGATGAAAACGTAGTAGCTGTTCGCCGTCGCGGTGAAGGCGATGGCCGCGACGAACGCGCCGACCAGGAGGACGAGCTTCATACTTTCTTGAGTTCGGCGCGGCCGAAAAGTCCGTGCGGCATGAGCGCGAGCGCGACGATGACCAGCGTGAAGCTGAGGATCTGCGTGTACGCGGAGCCAAGCAGCGCGGTGATGAGTGATTCGACCACGCCGAACATGAGACCGGCGAGCATCACGCCCCAGGCGCTCGTAATGCCGCCGAGAATGGCGACGGCGAACGCCTTCAGTCCGAACACCGTCCCCATGTCGGAATGCACCGTGGCGAGCGGCGCGATCATGATCCCGGCAGCGCCGGCGAAAAGCGTCGACAGCGCATACGCCGCCATGATGGCGAGCGGCACATTGATTCCCATGAGCCGTGCGGCGTCCGCGTTCTGCACCACCGCCAGCGTTGCCTTGCCGTGCCTCGTATTGCGGGAAAACCAGTGCAGCAGCGCCGCCAAGGCGAGGCCGACGGCGGGAATCGCCACCTGCAGCGCGGACACGTGCACGCCAAGCACGGTGGTCGAGGCCGCCGCCGCAGGCAGGGCAAGACCGCGCGGCTCCTTGCCGAACGTGAAAAGCACGGTGTTGTCCGCGACGATGCCGAGCGCTACCGTCGCCATCAGCCAGGCGCTCGAGCCGCGGCTCGCAAAAGGCCGCACGGCCACCAGCTCCACCAGCAGCCCATAGAGCGCGCAGAGCACGAGCGCCATCAGCGCGGCCGCCGCGAATGGCCAGCCGAACCGCACGCTGAAGGTGTAAGCGAACACCGCGCCGAGCATCATCGAGCTGCCTTGCGCGAAGTTCACCGTGCTCGACACGGCATAGGTGACGTAAAAGCCGAGCGCCAGCAGCCCGTACATGCTGCCGAGCCCAAGACCCGAAATGAGCGCCGAACCCACCATGAATAAAAACGGCCGCGCGCGGCGGCCGTTTCTCTGTTCCTTCTCCCGCGGGCTATTGCTTCATGCCGACCGGCACGATCTGATTATCGATGAACTGCGCCCACACGTAGTCGTGCTCGTTCAGCGCATCGTGCTGCTGCGGGCTGAAGGGCTTGCTGTAGGTCTTGATGAGACCGTCGTAGCGGTCGATCTTGTAGTAGCCGTCCCGCACCTTCGGTCCATCGGTCGATCCGGCGTTCTGGATCGCGAGCGCCGTAAGCATCATGGCGTCATAGGCGTTCGCCACGCCGACCGCAGGCGTGATGTCGCCCGGGCCCTTGACGTCCGGATATTTCGCCATCAGCGCCTTGAGCACCTTGTCGCCCACCGCGGACTGCTTTCCAAAGAAGCTGTAGGTCTGCACGAAGTGCACGTGCTTCGCGCTCGGACCGGCAAGCTCGGTAAAGCGTCCGCCCGCCGGACCCCAGTGCGAGACGATCGGCGGCATCCACCCCATGCGATCGAGCGATTTCACCACCTGCGACGACGGCCCGACGTTGCCGACGAGGAACAGGCAATCCGCCCCCGCGGCCTTGAGGCGCGAGAGCTGCGGTACCACGTCGATGTCGTTGCCTTCGAATTTCTCGATGCCGGCGTGCTTGACGCCTTTCTCCGAAAGCGCGGCGCGCAGCCCCTTCTCGTTCGACTCGCCCCACGGATTGTTGACGAGGATCATGCCGCAGTTCTTGGCGTTGAAGGTCTTCTGTGCGTACTGCAGCATCGCCTTGTCGACGATCTCGTCGACCGCCGAGACGCGGAACACGTAGTTGTCCTTCGCGCCGTTCTTGGTGATCGGCGTGCCGGCGGCCCAGGGATCCATGAATGGCAGCTTGTTTTCGTTCGCGAGCGGCACGATCGCGAGCGCAACCGGCGAGTCGAGCCCGCCGAAGAGCACCGCCACCTTCTCCTTGAACCAGAGCTCGCGCGCAGCGATCACGCCTTTCGCCGGGACCGATTCGTCGTCGCGCCGCACGAGCTCGAGCTTCCTGCCCTTGAGCACGCCGCCTTTCGCATTGATCTCGTCGATCGCGACCTGCAGGCCGCGCGTCAGCGCTTCGCCGGCGCGCGCCGACTGACCCGAGAGCGCGGTGACGAGGCCGATCTTGATGGGCTCTTGAGCGAACGCGGGCAGCGCGGCCGCCAGCGCAAGGGTGAGTAACAGGCGTTTCATGCAGCCTCCCCGTGGTGGACGGCGAGAGCTTAGCAGGTCGCATGCCGTGTTAGGCTGCGCGCCATGCATCCGGCCGCTGGCATCGTCGAGGAATATCTGCGTGTGCTGATGATCCCGGACCCCGACGCCGCGCGGGCCTACCTTGGCGCCGAATTCGAGATCCGCTTCACCGGCAACCGCCCGATGCGCGACCCCGCCGAATGCGCCGCCTTCAATGCCAGGCGCTATAAGTGGGTGAAGAAAAGATTCGGCCCGACGCATGTCGCCGAAGGCGGCACCGAGGACGAGACGGTCGTCTACCAGACCGGCACGCTCTACGGCGAATGGCCCGACGGCGCGCCGTTCGAGGGCAACCGCTACGTCGATCGCTACGTCGTGCGCCGCGGCAAGATCGTGCGCATGGAAGTCTGGAATGACAGCGCCGAATGGCTGCTGGTGCGCGCCGGCCTCGCCAAGCCCTGAAGCGGTGCAACGCCAACTCAAGTCACACGGCCGCTACCCCTACTCCGCCATCACCCGGCGCAAGGACTACGACTGGCCCGATGGCCGGCGGCTCGCCGTTTACATCGGCTTCAACGTCGAGCACTTCGAATTCGGCGCCGGCCACGGCGCCTGTCTCGGCCCGAAGTGCCCCGAGCCCGATGTGCTCAACTATTCCTGGCGCGACTACGGCAACCGCGTGGGCGTGTGGCGCTGTCTCGAGCTGTTCGACGCGCTCAAGCTGCCAGTGGCGGCGATCATCAATACCGCGCTCTATGACCACTCGCCGGAGATTATCGAGGCATTCGTGAAGCGCGGCGACGAGCTGATCGCCCACGGCCACACCAACTCCGAGCGCCAGGGCGAGATGAAGCCGGAAGAGGAGCGCGCGCTGCTCGCCGCCTGCCGCGAACGCATCAAGCAGGAATCGGGCACCGCGCCACTCGGCTGGCTCTCGCCGTGGATCTCCGAGAGCGCGACGACGCCCGATCTGCTCGCCGAGACCGGCTACAAGTACACGCTCAACTGGGCGCACGACGACCAGCCGACAAGATTCAAGACCAAGGGCGGCGAGCTCTGGTCGATCCCCTACCCGCAGGAGCTGAACGATATCCCGATGATCATCGCCCGGCAGATGGACGCGCGCGACTTCGCCGACATGATCGTCGACAACTTCGACGAGATGCTCGCGCAGGCGAAGGGCCAGCCGCTCGTCATGGGCATCGCGCTCCATCCCTACATCGTCGGCCAGCCTTACCGCCTGCGGCACTTACGCCGCGCGCTGCAGCACGTCGCCAATGCCAAGAACGTATGGCTGACGACGCCCGGAAAAATATGGGAGACCGTCACCAAATGAGAACCCAGCTCGCTTTGCTCGCGCTCGCCGCCGGCGCCGCCGGGTGCACGTCGATGCAGGCCGCCGAAACCCACGTGCGCTCGACGCCCGAAACCGTGGCGTGGGGCGAGCTGCCGGAAGGCCGTGCGCCCGTCGCGCGCGTGCAGCCCGGCCAGACGGTGAGCATCGATACCGTCTCGCATCAGGGCATCATCAACAACATGGACCCGGTGAAGTTCTACGGCGCGGCCGGCATCGCGCCGCAGGACGTGCTGGCCGACGCGCGCGATATCTACGCGCGCGGCAGGAAAGGCGCCGGCGTCCATGTGCTGACCGGGCCGATTTACGTCGAAGGCGCAGAGCCCGGTGACATGCTCGAGGTGCGCATGCTCGAGTTCCGTTTTCGCACGCCCTACGGCGTGAACAACAGCGGCAAAGGCGCGGGCGTGCTGCCGGAGCTGCATGGCGCGCCGTATCCGAAGATCATCCGCCTCGACACCGAGCGGCGCGTCGCGCTCTTTGCGCCGGGCATCGAAATTCCGCTGCAGCCGTTCATGGGCATCATCGCCGTACAACCACCGCAGCCCCTGCTGAACACGCGTCCGCCGGGCATTTACGGCGGCAACATGGATTTCAATCGCTTGACCACCGGCGCCTCGCTCTACTTGCCGGTCTACCATCCCGGCGCGCTCTTCTACACCGGCGATTCGCATGCCGTGCAGGGCGACGGCGAAGTGAACGGCACCGCGATCGAGGCATCGCTCACGCCGGTGCTGCAGTTCGTCGTGCACAAAGGCGCCGGCCGCGCCATGAAATGGCCGCGCGCCGAAGACGCGAACTATTACTACCTCATGGGGATGGACCGCGATCTCGACGCCGCGCTCAAGGAAGCGGTGCAGGAGACCGTGCGCTGGCTCGAGCGCGAGCGCGGGCTTTCAGCGGCCGATGCCTATTCGCTCGCGAGCATCGGCGTGAACTTCACCGTCGCCGAGGCGGTGGACGACGTGCAGATGGTCTACGCGGCAATCCCCAAGAAGCTTTTCGCCACCAACCCGCCGTTCTGGCGCCGCTAGCGCCGCGCGCGGTTGCCGAGCGGCTCCATCCCGCCGCGATGGATGGTAGCCGCCGCCTGCTCGGACGCGAGGAACGCGATCAGCCGTTTGGCCGCCTCGTATTCCTTCGATCCAGCGACCACCGCAGCGGCGAATATCTGGTTTAGCTGGATTTCCTCGGGAATCTTGCCGGCGTAGTCGACGCCCTGCGCGTGCACGATCTCGCTCACCGGCATCACCGCAATATCCGCTTCGCCCGAGGCGACCATCGCCGTTGCACCGGAACCGCGCGGCGTCGCTTTGACTTTGACCTGGTCCGCGATGCCAAGGCGCGGAAAGACGTCCTTCATCAGGAAGATGCCACTCGTGCTGCCGGGCACGGCGATCGTGTTCGCCTTCAGCATGGCTTCTTTGAACGCCTCGATGGTGCTGACGTCCGGTTTCGCGGCCCCTTTACGCACCGCGATGCCGAGGGGCGTGCGCGCCAGGTCGACATCCGTTCCGGGCGCGATGCGGTTCGCGGCGATCAGATCGCCCAGGCCCTCCCTCGACATGATCACGACGTCGAAAGGCGCACCACTCGCGAGCTGCGCGGCGATGGTTTGCGGTCCGCTGCCCTGCGAGGCGCCCGAGCCAGTCGTGATCTTGATGCCGCTCGTGCGCTGGAACTCTGGCAGGAGCTGCTCGTACGGACCGCTGAAGCCGCCCGAGATGATCACTTTCAGCTGTGCTGACGCCATGACCGGCGACATCAGCAATGCTGCAGCGACGAAGTAGATCGCATTAGCGGCGCACCGTCTGCCGGCTGGCCAGGTTTTCATGTCTCACTCCCTGCGGCGGGTTAGGCCTGCGCAAATTGTGCCCGGAGCCCGAATTAGCCGACCCAGCGGCGGGCGTTGTAGAACATCTGCATCCAGGCCGAGTCTTCGCCGAGACCCGGCGGGCGCCAGGAGTATTGCACGCTCCTGAAGCAGCGCTCGGGGTGCGGCATGAGGATGGTGAAGCGCCCGTCTGCGGTGGTGAGACCGGTGATGCCCTGCGGCGAGCCGCTCGCGTTGTAGGGATAGGCCTCGGTGGGCTGGCCGGCATGGTCGATGTAGCGCATGCATACCCATTGGGGCTCGGCGCCCGCGAACTCGGCGCGCCCTTCGCCGTGCGCGGTGACGATCGGAATGCGGCTCCCGGCCATGCCGCGGAAGAAGAGCGACGGGCTCTCCTCGATCGCCACCATGACGAGCCGGCCTTCGAACTGCTCGGACTTGTTGCGCAGGAACGCCGGCCAGTGCGCGGCGCCGGGCACGAGCTCCTTCAGCGCGGCGAACATCTGGCAGCCGTTGCAGGCGCCCAGGGCGAAGGTATCGCTGCGCGCGAAGAAGTTCATGAACTCGGCGCGCACCCGCGCGTTGTAGAGGATCGTGCTCGCCCAGCCGCGGCCCGCGCCGAGCACGTCGCCGTAGGCGAAGCCGCCGCCCGCGACGATGCCCCTGAAGCCGGCGAGCGTCTTCCTGCCGGCGAGGAGATCGGTCATGTGAACGTCGAGCGCATCGAAACCCGCGCGCTCGAACGCCGCCGCCATTTCGACATGGCCGTTCACGCCCTGCTCGCGCAGGATCGCGACCCTTGGCCGCGCGCCCGCGTTGATGGCGGGCGGTTTCACCTCGAACGTGAGATCCATCGACAGGCCGCTGTCGCTCGGGTCGATAATGCGGTCGTACTCCTCGCGCGCCGATTCCGGATGGTCGCGCAACGCCTGCATTCGATAGGTGAGCTCGGCCCAGATGCGCTGGATGTGGTCGCGCTTGTTGGCATAGACCGGCTGGTTGTTGCGCGTGAAGCGGATCTCGTCGCGCGTGTTGAGCTGGCCGATGACATGCGTGCAGGCGGCGAGACCGGCCTCGCGCAACACCTGCATCACCTTGCCGCGGTCGCGCGTGCGGATCTGGATGACGGCGCCGAGCTCCTCGTTGTAGAGCGCCGCCAGCCCGAGCTCGCGCGCGCGGCCGGCGAGCTGCTCCGTCGTGTTGCGCTTGAACGCATCGACGTCGTCCGTCGCCGCGTCGAACGCCAGCGGATCGAGGTTGATGGTGACGCCGCAGTGCCCGGCGAAGGCCATCTCGCACACCGTCGCGAAGAGTCCGCCGTCGGAGCGGTCGTGGTAAGCGAGGATCAGCGGCCGCAGCGCCTGGATGCAGGCGAAGAAGGCCTTTAGCAGGGCGGGATCGTCCAAGTCCGGACATTCGCTGCCGTAGCCGGCGCCCATGACCTGGGCGAGGATCGAGCCGCCGAGGCGGTTCTTGCCGCATCCGAGATCGATGAGCAGCAGCTCGGTTTCCTCCGCATCGGTGCGCAGCTCCGGCGTGAGGGTGTCGCGCGCATCTGCCACCGGCGCGAACGCCGAGACGATCAGCGAGAGCGGCGCCACCACCTCCTTGTCCGCCCAGCGCGTCTGCATCGACAGTGAATCCTTGCCGACCGGAATCGACACGCCGAGCGCCGGGCAGAGCTCCATCGCCACCGCGCGCACCGTGTCGTAGAGGGCCGCGTCCTCGCCCGGATGGCCGGCGGCGGCCATCCAATTGGCGGAAAGCTTTATGTTCCCGACAGAGGCGACGTGCGCCGCGGCGATGTTGGTAATGGCCTCGCCGACCGCCATGCGACCTGAGGCCGCGGCGTCGATCAGCGCGAGCGGTGTGCGCTCGCCGATTGCCATCGCTTCGCCGGCGTAGCCCTCATAGTCGAGCAGCGTCACGGCGCAGTCCGCCACCGGGACCTGCCACGGTCCGACGAACGGGTCGCGCGCGCAAAGGCCCCCGACCGTGCGATCGCCGATCGACACTAGGAAGTGCTTCGCTGCGACCGCCGGGTGCCGCATGATGCGATGCGCGGCGCTGTCGGGCGTGATCTTGTCGAGCACGAGCCGTTCCGGTGTGCGCGGCACGTGGCGCACGTCGCGCAGCATCTTCGGCGGCTTGCCCAGGATGACGCCGAGCTCGATATCCACCGGGCGAGTATCGAACTTGCTGTCAGTCACCAGCAGCCGACCGTCATCGGTGGCGCTGCCGAGAACCGCGAATGGACAGCGCTCGCGGGCGCAGATGGCGCGGAAGCGTTCCAAGTCGGCGGGCGCAATCGCGAGCACGTAGCGCTCCTGCGCCTCGTTGCACCAGATCTCGCGCGGCGACATGCCGGTGTCCTCCGACGGGATGGCACGCAGCTCCAGCTTCGCGCCGCGCTGCGCCGACCAGACGAGCTCGGGCAGCGCGTTCGACAGGCCGCCGGCGCCGACGTCGTGGATCGAGAGAATCGGATTCTCGCCGCCAAGCTGCCAGCAGCGGTCGATGACTTCCTGGGCGCGGCGCTCGATCTCGGCGTTGTCGCGCTGCACGGAATCGAAATCGAGCTCCGCGACGTTGGCGCCGGCACCCATGGACGAGGCGGCGCCGCCGCCCATGCCAATCCGCAAGCCCGGACCGCCGAGCTGGATGAGCAAGCTGCCGGCGGGCAGCGGCGCTTTCGTGGCGTGCGCGGCATCGATGTTGCCGATGCCGCCGGCGAGCATGATCGGCTTGTGATAGCCGCGGTTGCGGTATTCGAAGGTACGGAAGTAGCCGCAGAGATTCGGGCGCCCGAACTCGTTATTGAACGCGGCGGCGCCGATCGGCGCCTCCAGCATGATGTCCAGGGCGCTCGCGATGTGTTCGGGCTTGCCGATCGAATGCGCTTCCCACGGGTGCTCGTGCCCCGGGATGCGCAAGTGGGAGGTGGCGTAACCGACGAGCCCCGCTTTGGGCTTGGCGCCACGGCCGGTCGCAGCTTCGTCGCGGATCTCGCCGCCCGCGCCGGTCGCCGCGCCCGCGAAGGGCGAGATCGCGGTCGGGTGATTGTGCGTCTCGACCTTCATCACGGTATGCGTCAGCCCGGCGTGCCGCGCGTAAGTGCCATCGGCTCGCGGGTGGAAGCGCTGCGCGCTGCCGCCTTCCATAATGGCGGCGTTGTCGGCATACGCGAGGACCGTGCCTTGCGGATTCACCGCGTGCGTATGGCGGATCATCGCGAAGAGTGACTGCTCCTTCCTTTCACCGTCGATGATCCAGTCGCCGTTGAAGATCTTGTGCCGGCAATGCTCGGAGTTCGCCTGCGCAAACATCGTGAGCTCCGCGTCGGTCGGGTCGCGACCGAGCGCGCGGTAGGCCCGCTCGAGGTACTCGATCTCGTCGTCGCTCAGCGCGAGGCCGAAGCGGCGATTCGCTTCGCGCAGCTCGGCGATCGGAACGCTCTGCAGCGCGCGCGGTGGCACGTGGGCGAAGAGCTGCGCCGCCTGGTCGAACGATGAGAGCACCGTCTGAGTCATGCGGTCGTGCAGCAGCGCGGCGACGCCCGGACTTTCGGACTGAACGTAGTAAGCGGTGCCGCGCTCAATGCGCTTCAGCGCCGTCAGACCGCAGTTATGCGCGATATCGGTCGCCTTCGACGACCAGGGCGAAAGCGTGCCGAGGCGTGGAACCACCAGGTAGAGGCGGCCGCTCGCTTGAACCGGCGGCTCGCCGTACGCGAGCAGCCTCTCGAGGATGGTGCGTTCCGGCGGCGCGAGGTCGCGCTCGAGCTCGATGAAGTGCCGGTATTCGGCGGCGACAGCGCGGATGCCGGCATCGACTTTCTGCAGTCGCGCGAGCAGCTTGGCGAGCCGAAACTCGGAGAGCGCGCGCGGCCCGCGGAGCTGCAGGATCTCAGGCACTAAGACGTCTCTGAATAAGCGGCCAAGGGTCGTTCCCGCACGAGCCGGAACGGCAGTTCTCGAGGATCATCTGGACCCGCGGTGGCGGGCGCGGCGCAGCCGAAGCCTCGCTAGTTGCGAAGTTGCGGCTCCTTCACAGTCCCGCCGATCAGCAGCGTCGCGCGCCGGGTATCGTCCGACACTTTCAGATCGACCACGATGCGACCGGACAGCGCGCCGTTATTGGCGATGTCGGCGCTCGCGCCGGCGTTCAGCCGCCCAGCGCCGATATTGACGTTGCGCAGCGCGACCGAGCCGCGGTCGTAGATGGCTTGCCCATTCATCTCGGCGAACTGCGTAGTGCCCGCGGCCTGCTTGCCGCCGGATTGGATGTAACGGGCGAGGTCGAAGCTGCCGAGCGTTCCCTGGCTGACGGTGAAAGTGCCATCGAGCCGGCTACCGGTGACGAGGCCGGCCGGATCGGGCGCGCTCATGCTGAATTTCGCCGTGCCGTCGGCATTGCCCGATGACACCAGCGCCGGGGCGAATACCGCCGCGTTGATGTTGCGCACGGTGACGATGCCGTCGACGTTCCAGCTGCCTGACCAGCGCACGTTCGCCTTGCCGGAAATGCCGCCCTGGAAAAGCGCGCCACCCCACTCGCTGATCGTCATGCCGCGCGGCGTCGCGACGCCGCGCATCGCGAACTTGCTGAGCGTCACCTGCGGCGCGATCGGCAGGGTGAAGCCGCCTGCCAGCACGTCGAAATCGATCGAGCCGTCCTGCTTGGGAGTCAACCTGGCCACCAGACCGTCGGGACCCTCGACCTTCGCGCTTCGCAGCATGCCGCGGCCGTCGAACGTCGCCTCGGCGAAAAGGTCCTTCGGCAGTGTCGCCGGTCCCGGCACCTGCAAGTTCTTCACGCTGAGGCTCGAGATGTTCAGATTGTCTGCCCGCACCTTGGCGAAGAGCGCATCGCCAATCGCCTCCTGCGGCAGGCTGACGCCCTCGATGCGCACGTTGGTGAACTCCTTCTTCGCGCCGAAGAGTCCCCCCGGCCAGCCGCTCGCGATCACGCGCGTGATCTTCGCGTCGCCGACGCGCACGTTGCTGAAGCGGATCTGCGGCAGCCCGCTGAAAAGCCACAAATTCGCCGAGCCGATCTTCACCGTGCGCCCGAGCGCCTCGCTCGAAACGCGCTCATAGTCCGCCGTATCGAGCGGCACGATGTGCGCCGCGCCGACCGCGACGATGAGGAGCAGCGCCAACGTCGTCGCGACGGGCTTGCCCCACTTGACCGGCCGGCGGGGTCGCGACGGCGGCGGTGGCGCATAGGCGGCCTCCTCCTTTTTCTTCTTTTTCTTCTCGGCGGCGCGTGCCTGCTCCTCTTCCCGGGCCTTAGCCTGTGCGATTTCTTCCTCCTCGCGCTTCACCTCTTCCATGTCGAGGTCGTCGTCGCTGACCGGGATGTCGTCTTCTTCTTTCGGCTGATGTTTCTTGCCTTCGGCTGCCATCGCTGCCGCGGTGGCCGCTTCAGCCTTGCGGTGGATTTCCTCGGCTTCGCGCCTGCGACGCTCTTCTTCCTGCGCCCGCCGCTCTTCCTCGCGCGCGCGGCGCTCCTCTTCCTCCTGGGCGCGCCGGGCCTCCTGCGCCAGGCGCTCCTCTTCCTCCTCGGCCTGGCGGCGCCGATCAGCCTCTTCCTTGACCTTGCGGGCGAGCTCGGCGCCCTGGCGCTGGCGCTCCGCCTGAGCCTCGCGCTCGGCGTCTTGCGCTGCCTGATCGGCCGGGTCGCTGGTGAAGCTCTCCAGGTCGGCGAGTAGCGAATCGGCAAAGGCGTCTTTCTTCTTTGCTTTTTTCGTCACGCCGTCGCCCGGCCCCGGCGCCGCTGCCACCTGCGACATCGCCGCCGCTGCCGCCGCCGCGGCTGCCGCGGCCTCGCGCTGCGCCGCCTCTTCCGCCTCGCGCTGCTTGCGTTCGTCTTCCTGCTGGCGACGCGCCGCTTCGCGCTGGCGTTCGGCTTCCAGCCGCGCCTTCTCTTCGGCCTCCTTGCGGGCGCGCTCGGCTTCCTGCTTCGCCTTGCGCTCGGCTTCTTCGCGCGCCTTGCGCTCGGCTTCCAGTTTCTGCCGTAGCTCCTCGGCTTCGCGGCGCGCTTTCTCTTCGGCTTCCTTGCGCGCACGCTCGGCTTCTTCCTTCGCCTTGCGCTCCGCCTCCGCCTTGGCCTTGCGCTCGGCCTCCTCACGCGCCTTGCGCTCGGCCTCGAGCTTCGCCCTGGCCTCGGCCTCGGCTTTCGCGCGTGCCTCCGCTTCGGCTTTCGCCTTCGCTTCGGCGACCTGGCGCGCGGCCGTTTCCTGCGCCGCCTTCGCTTTCGCCTCGGCTTCGGACTTGGCTCGGGCGGCGGCCTGTTCCTTGAGCTTGTCTTCCGCCTCGGCGCGCGCTTTGGCCTCCATCTCCGCGCGCGCCTTGGCTTCGGCTTCCTTTTTTAGCTTGTCGCGCTCGGCGGCGGCTTTGGCTTCGGCTTCTTCGCGCGCCTTGGCGAGCACCGTGGTCTGCTCGAGCGCAGAAGGCGTCGCCGCGGGTCGCGATGGCGGCTTGCTCGCGCCGAGGGAGCTGAAATCGAGATCGCCGAGGCCTCCCTCCTGCGCCTTGGCGGCGGGCTTGGGCGCGGGCCGCGATACCGGCGCCGCTGCCGCCGGCTTCACCGGCGAGGCGGCCGGCGTCCCGGCG